>NZ_JBANBJ010000042.1:0-78418 GCF_059803515.1 Bradyrhizobium sp. UFLA05-125
ACGCCCAGGTCTGCAACGATCGCGGCACGGCGGTGTGCATCAGGGTCGGGATGTCGGTCGTGTTGCCGTTCCAGTACAGCGCCATGATGGCGAGCAGCATCAGCACCGAACCGAGGAACGTGTAGAGGAAGAACTTGAACGACGCGTAGACCCGGCGCGGACCGCCCCAGACGCCGATGATCAGGAACATCGGGATCAGGCCGCCCTCGAAGAACAGATAGAACAGCACGAGATCGAGCGCCGAGAAGGTGCCGATCATCAGCGTTTCCAGGATCAGGAACGCCATCATGTATTCGCGCACGCGGTTCTGGATCGCCTTCCAGCTCGCGATGATGCAGAACGGCATCAAGGCGGTGGTCAGGATCACGAACGGCAGCGAGATGCCGTCGACACCCATGTGATAGGTGATGCCGGCCGCGAGCCAATTGGCCTTCTCGACGAACTGGAAGTCGGCGACCGAGGGATCGAACCGCCAGACCAGGATCAGGGACACCGCGAAGGTGATGAGCGTCGTCCAGAGCGCGATCCAGCGTGAGTTGCGTTTTGCCGCTTCATCCTCGCCACGGACGAGGTAGACGAGCAGCGCACCGACCAGCGGCAGGAAGACGGTGACGGAAAGGATGGGCCAGGTTGTCATTTACTGGCCTCCAAAGCCGAACATGAACCAGGTGATCAGGCCGGCGACGCCGATCAGCATGGCGAATGCATAATGATAGAGATAGCCGGTCTGGATCTTCACGACGTTGCGGGTGACATCCAGCACGCGCGCCGAGACGCCGTCCGGACCGAAGCCGTCGATGATGGCGCCGTCGCCCTTCTTCCAGAGCTGGTAGCCGATCCACTTCGCCGGACGGACGAAGATGATGTCGTAGAGCTCGTCGAAGTACCACTTGTTGAGCAGGAACTGGTACAGCATCGGCTGGGTGTTCGCGAGCTCGACAGGCAGATAGGGTTTGCGGATGTAGAAGGTGTACGAGATCACGAAGCCCAGCACCATCATGATGAAGGGTAGCCATCCCAGCGCCGCAGGCATGTGCTCCATGTCTTCGAGGATGTGCGGGTTCATCTTCACGGACTCGCGGAAGAACTCTTCCACGCCGTGAGGTCCGGTGAAGATCTCCTTGAAGGGGAAGCCGGCGAGGATCGAGCCGATCGCAAGGACGCCGATCGGCACCAGCATCCACATCGGACTCTCATGCGCCGCCTCATAGTGCTTCTGGTCGTGCGGCTCGCCAAAGAAGGTCTTGAACACCAGGCGCCAGGAGTAGAACGAGGTCAGGCCGGCGGCCGCGATCGTCAGCAGGTAAGCGTACGTCGAGAACGGATTATGCGAGGCATAGGCGGACTCGATGATCGCATCCTTCGAGAAGTAGCCCGCAAACAGCGGGAAGCCGGTCAGCGCCAGCGTGCCGACGGTCATCACCGCGAACGTATACGGGATCTTCCGCCACAGGCCGCCCATGTTGCGGATGTCCTGCTCGTGGTGCATCGCGTAGATCACCGAGCCGGAGCCCAAGAACAACAATGCCTTGAAGAAGGCGTGCGTAAACAGGTGGAACATGCCGACCGAATAGGCCCCCGCCCCCATCGCCACGAACATGTAGCCGAGCTGCGAACAGGTCGAGTAGGCAACGATGCGCTTGATGTCGTTCTGAACGAGGCCGATGGTTGCGGCGAAGAACGCCGTGGTTGCGCCGAAGAACATCACGACGGCCTGCGCGTTCGGCGCGAGCTCGAACAACGGCGACAGCCGCGCCACCATGAAGACGCCGGCGGTCACCATGGTCGCGGCGTGGATCAGCGCCGAGACTGGCGTCGGGCCCTCCATCGCGTCCGGCAACCAGGTATGCAGCAGGAACTGCGCCGACTTGCCCATCGCGCCCATGAACAGCAGGCAGCAGGTCAGCGTCAGCGCGTCCACCTGCCAGCCCAGGAAGTTGATGGTCTTGCCGGTCAGGCCGGGCGCGGCATGGAAGATGGTCTCCAAATCGGTCGAGCCGACCAGCGCAAAGATCGCGAAGATGCCGAGCGCGAAGCCGAAATCGCCAACGCGATTGACGACGAAGGCCTTGATCGCGGCCGCGTTCGCCGACGGTTTCTGGTACCAGAAGCCGATCAGCAGATAGCTCGCCAGACCCACGCCTTCCCAGCCGAAGAACAACTGCACGAGGTTGTCCGCCGTCACCAGCATCAGCATCGCGAAGGTGAACAGCGAGAGATAGCCGAAGAAGCGGGGCCGGTACGGATCCTCGTCCATGTAGCCGATGGAATAGAGGTGCACGAGCGAGGACACGGTGTTCACCACCACCAGCATGACGGCGGTGAGCGTGTCCACCCGCAGCGCCCAGTAGACCTGGAGGTCGCCGGAGAGGATCCACGGCATGATCGGAATCCGCGCGTCGTGGTGCATGAAGCCGACATCCACCAGCGCGAACCAGGACAGGGCCGCCGAGACGAACAGCAGTCCGGTCGTGATCAGTTCGGCTGCGCGCGACCCCTGAGCCGGCGGTTCGGAGACGTGGTGGTCATCGTGGCCGTGATCGTCGTGGGCGGCCGCGGCATGGGCGTCGCCATGACCGTGATCATCGCCGTGATGCTCGACCGTATCGCCGCTGGGGTTGCGGGCATGCGCGCCGAAAATGGCGATCAGGCCGGCGAGAATGGCGCCCAGCAGAGGCAGAAAGACAATTGCCTGGTACATCGGCGCGTTAACCCTTCATCAGATTGACGTCCTCAACCGCGATCGAGCCGCGGTTGCGGAAATAGACCACCAGGATGGCGAGACCGATCGCGGCTTCCGCAGCCGCGACCGTCAGCACCAGCAGCGCGAAGACCTGGCCGACGATGTCGCCGAGGAAGGTCGAGAACGCCACCAGGTTGATGTTGACCGAGAGCAGGATCAGCTCGATCGACATCAGGATGACGATGATGTTCTTGCGGTTCAGGAAGATGCCGAGGATGCCGAGCGTGAACAGGATCGCGCCGACGGCAAGATAGTGTCCGAGCCCGATCGTCATTTCACCCACTCCGCCGCATCGGTATCGGACAGCCCCTGCCCCGACGCCACCTTGCGCAGCGCCATCGCCATGTCGGGCGTGCGCGCGTTCTGAACGTTGATGTCCTGTCGCTTGACGCTGGCCTTGTGGCGCAGCGTCAGCACGATGGCACCGATCATCGCAACCAGCAGCACCATGCCGGCGAGCTGGAAGTAATGGATGTACTTCGTATAGAGCACGAGCCCGAGCGCCTCGGTGTTGGAGACGTTGGCCGGGATCGCCGCCGTGATCGTCTTGGACACGGTCGGGTTGATCACCCAGGCGCCAACGACCAGCAACAGCTCGAACATGAAGATGCCGCCGATCACGAGGCCAACCGGCAGGTACTCGATGAAGCCCTCGCGCAGCTCGAGGAAGTCGACGTCGAGCATCATGATCACGAACAGGAACAGCACCGCGACGGCGCCGACATAGACGACGATCAGGATCATCGCCAGGAACTCGGCGCCCATCAGCACGAACAGGCCGGAGGCGTTGACGAAGGCCAGGATCAGAAACAGCACGGAGTGCACGGGATTGCGCGAGACAATCACCATCACCGCCGAGGCCACGCAGATGCCGGCAAACAGATAGAAGAACAGCGCGGGAAGGATCATGCCCTCACCTCACCGGTACGGCGCGTCGAGCTCGATCGCTTTCGCGATCTCGCGTTCCCAGCGATCGCCATTGGCGAGCAGCTTGGCCTTGTCATAGAACAGTTCCTCGCGGGTCTCGGTCGCGAACTCGAAGTTCGGGCCTTCGACGATGGCGTCGACCGGGCAGGCCTCCTGGCAGAGGCCGCAATAGATGCACTTCACCATGTCGATGTCGTAGCGCACGGTGCGGCGGGTGCCGTCGTTGCGGCGCGGGCCGGCCTCGATAGTGATGGCCTGCGCCGGGCAGACCGCCTCGCACAGCTTGCAGGCGATGCAGCGTTCTTCGCCGTTGGGATAGCGGCGCAGCGCATGCTCGCCGCGGAAGCGCGGCGAGATCGGACCCTTCTCGAAGGGATAGTTCAGCGTCGGCTTCGGCTGGAAGAAGTAGCGCATGGCGAGAAAGAAGGCCGATACGAATTCCGACAGCAGTAGCGAGCGCGCAGTGGCGTTGATGTTGATACCCATGGCGAACCTCACTTCGGCGCGATGCCGGCGAAATGCAGCACGCCGGCCACCACGATCACCATCGCCAGCGACAGCGGCAGGAATACCTTCCAGCCGAGACGCATCAGTTGATCGTAGCGGTAGCGCGGCACGATCGCCTTCGCCATCGCGAACAGGAAGAACATGAAGAACAGTTTGAGCGAGAACCAGATGATCCCCGGCACCCAGTTGAACGGCGGCAGATCGACCGGCGGCAGCCAGCCCCCCAGGAACATGATGGTCGCCAACGCGCACATGGTGACGATCGCGACATACTCGCCGAGCATGAACAGCAGATACGGCGTCGAGCCGTACTCGACCATGAAGCCGGCGACGAGCTCGGACTCGGCTTCGACGAGGTCGAATGGCGGACGGTTGGTTTCCGCCAGGGCCGAGACGTAGAATACGACGAACATCGGGAACAGCGGCCACACATACCAGTTCAGGATGGTGAGCTGCGGCAGACCGATCAGGCTGGCAAGGCCACGCGCATGCTGCGCCTCGACGACTGCCGAGAGGTTCAGCGTCCCGGCGCAGAGCAGCACGGTGATGATGACGAAGCCGATCGAGACCTCATAGGACACCATCTGCGCCGCCGAGCGCAGCGCCGCCAGGAATGGATATTTCGAGTTCGACGACCAGCCGGCCATGATGATGCCGTAGATCGACAACGACGAGATCGCGAAGATGAAGAGGACGCCGACATTGATGTCGGAGATCACCCAGCCGAGATTGGTCGGGATCACCGCCCAGGCGGCAAGCGCGAGCACGCAGGAGACCAAGGGAGCCAGCAGGAAGACGCCCTTGTTGGCGCCGGAGGGAATGATCGGCTCCTTCAGCACGAACTTCAGGAGGTCGGCAAAGGACTGGAACAGGCCCCAGGGACCGACGACGTTCGGGCCGCGCCGGATCTGTACCGCCGCCCAGATCTTGCGGTCGGCCAGCAGGATGTAGGCGATCGCGACCAGCAGCACGACGAGCAGCAGGACGCTCTCCGCGACCATGATGATCAGCGGCCAGAGGAATCCGGTCCAGAATGCGCTTTCGAAGAATTCCATCAGATCACGCTCACTCCGCTGCGGTCAGCATCTGCCCGGAGGCAAGCCGCGAGCACTCCGCCATCACGGCGGACGCACGCGCGATTGGGTTGGTCAGGTAAAAGTCCTCGATCTGAACCTTGAACGGCGCCTTCTCAGGCGTGCCGCCCTTGCCCGCGAGCGCCTTGACCTGCTCGGCCGTGCCCGCCTCGATCTGATCCAGACGGATCAGATGCGGCACTGCCTTGAAGATCGCATGGCGCAGGGCCGCGAGCGAGTCATACCCGAGCTTCTTGCCGAGCGCTTCCGACAGCGCGCGGACGATCGCCCAGTCCTCGCGGGCCTCGCCCGGCGGGAACGCGGCGCGTCCCGTCATCTGGGCGCGGCCCTCGGTGTTGACGTAGATCGCCGATTTCTCGGTGTAGGCCGCCGCGGGCAGGATCACGTCGGCGCGGTGCGCGCCGCGGTCGCCATGGGTGCCGATATAGACCACGAAGGTGCCGTCCGGCGCCTTGATCTCGTCGGCCCCGAGCAGGAACAACACGTCCAGCGTACCGAACGTCGCCATCTGCGCGGCATTCAGGCCGCCAGCGCCCGCCGAGAAACCGATATCAAGCGCGCCGACGCGCGAGGCCGTCTCGTGCAGCACGCCAAAACCGTTCCAGCCGTCCTTCACCGCGCCGACATCGAGCGCCAGCTTGGCGGCCTGCGCGAGAATCGCCGCGCCGTCATGACGCGAGGTCGCGCCGGCACCGACGAGGATAACCGGATGCTTGGCATTCTTCAGCACATCGGCGAAGGAGTGCTTGCCGGCGGCGAGGTCGCCGAGCGTCTCCGTGCCCGCGCCGAGATGATCATAGTCATAGGTGAGATCGGCCTTGGCGCCGATCATGCCGATCTTGAAGCCGCCTGCGCGCCAGCGCTTGCGGATGCGGGCGTTGAACACGGCCGCTTCCTTGCGCGGATTGGCACCGATGATCAGCAGCGCATCGGCCTGCTCGATGCCGACCAGCGTCGGATTGAAGATGTACGAGCCGCGGCCGAGCGCCGGATCGAAGGCGTCACCACCCTGCACCGCCAGATTGGCCGAACCGAACTTGGCGAGCAGGTCCTTCAGCGCGAACATCTCTTCGACACCGGCGAGATCGCCTGCGATCGCACCGATGCGCTTGCCGTCGGTGCGACCTGCCTTGGCGGCGATCGCGGCGAAGGCTTCGGTCCAGGAAGCTGCACGCAGCTTGCCGGCCTCGCGGATATAGGGCCGGTCGAGCCGCTGGGTCCGCAGGCCATCGACGACGTGACGGGTCTTGTCGGAAATCCACTCCTCGTTCACGGCCTCGTTGACGCGCGGCAGGATGCGCATCACCTCGCGGCCACGGGTGTCGACGCGGATCGCCGAGCCGATGCCGTCCATGATGTCGACCGACTGGGTCTTGCCGAGCTCCCAAGGGCGCGCCGCGAAGGCATACGGCTTCGAGGTCAGCGCGCCGACCGGGCAGATGTCGACGAGATTGCCCTGAAGCTCTGACGTCAGCGCGTGCTCCAGATAGGTCGTGATCTCCATGTCCTCGCCACGACCCGTCGCGCCCATCTCGGGAGCGCCGGCGACTTCCGCCGAGAAGCGGACGCAGCGCGTGCACTGGATGCAGCGGTTCATCGAGGTCTTGACCAGCGCGCCGAGGTATTTGTCCTCGACGGCGCGCTTGTTCTCGGCGAAGCGGCTGGTGTCGACACCGTAGCCCATCGCCTGGTCCTGGAGGTCGCATTCGCCGCCCTGGTCGCAGATCGGGCAGTCCAGCGGATGGTTGATGAGAAGGAACTCCATCACGCCTTCGCGCGCCTTCTTCACCATCGGCGACCGCGTCGAGATTTCCGGCGGCTCGCCCTTGGGACCAGGACGGCAATCGCGCACGCCCCAGGCGCAGCTCGCGACCGGCTTCGGACCACCCTTCACCTCGACGAGGCACATCCGGCAATTGCCGGCGATCGACAGCCGCTCGTGATAGCAGAAGCGCGGAATCTCGGCGCCGGCGGCCTCGCACGCCTGGAGCAGCGTGTACTCCGGCGGGACATCGATCTCTTTGCCGTCGATGATGAGCTTTGTCATTCTTCCTACTCCGCCGCGACCATGTTCACGGGATCGCGGACGCCGGCATCGTCAATGTCGGCCTTGTGCGAATACTGGTCGATGCGCGCTTCGATCTCATGACGGAAATGCGCGATCAGGCCCTGGATCGGCCAGGCGGCTGCGTCGCCAAGCGCGCAGATGGTGTGGCCTTCGACCTGCTTGGTGACCTCCAGCAGCATGTCGATCTCGCGCTTGTGGGCGCGGCCTTCGGCCATGCGGGTCAAGACGCGCCACATCCAGCCGGTGCCCTCGCGGCACGGCGTGCACTGGCCGCAGCTCTCATGCTTGTAGAAATAGGAGATGCGGGCGATCGCGCGGATCAGGTCGGTCGACTTGTCCATCACGATCACCGCCGCGGTGCCGAGGCCCGAGCGCAGCTTGCTCAAGGAGTCGAAATCCATCGGCGTGTCGATGATCTGCTCAGCCGGCACCATGCGCACCGAGGAGCCGCCGGGGATCACGGCCTTCAGATTGTCCCAGCCGCCGCGGATGCCACCGCAATGCTTCTCGATCAGCTCACGGAACGGAATGCCCATGGCCTCTTCGACGTTGCAGGGACGCTCGACATGGCCGGAGATGCAGAAAAGCTTCGTGCCGACATTATTGGGACGGCCGATGCCGGCGAACCAGGCCGCGCCGCGCCGCAGGATATCAGGCGCAACCGCGATCGACTCGACATTGTTGACGGTGGTCGGGCAGCCGAACAAGCCGACATTGGCCGGGAACGGCGGCTTCAGGCGCGGCTGGCCCTTCTTGCCTTCGAGGCTCTCGAGCAGCGCGGTCTCTTCGCCGCAGATATAGGCACCGGCGCCGTGGGCGACGTAGAGGTCGAACGGCCAGCCGTTGACGTTGTCCTTGCCGATCAGCTTGGCCTCGTAGGCCTGGTCGATCGCGGCTTGCAGGTGCTCGCGCTCGCGGATGAACTCACCGCGGACATAGATGTAGCAGGCGTGCGCATTCATCGCGCAGCTCGCGATCAGGCAGCCCTCGATCAGGAGATGCGGATCATGACGCATGATCTCGCGGTCCTTGCAGGTGCCGGGCTCGGACTCGTCGGCGTTGACGACGAGGTAGCTCGGCCGGCCGTCGGTCGATTCCTTCGGCATGAACGACCATTTCAGGCCGGTTGGGAAGCCGGCGCCGCCACGGCCGCGCAGGCCCGAGGCCTTCATCTCGTTGATGATCCAGTCGCGTCCCTTGTCGATGATGGCCTTGGTGCCATCCCAGGCGCCGCGGCGCCGCGCGCCCTCGAGCCCCCAATCATGGAGGCCGTAGAGGTTCTTGAAGATACGGTCCTTGTCCTCGAGCATTTCAGTGCTTTCCGATCAACGGTTGGCTTGCTTGTAGGCAAGCCCGGCGGCGCAGACGGCAAAGGTCAACGCCCAGAGCAGACTGGATTCCAGCGACGCGTTCAGGGTGAAGCGCTGCAGCAGGAAGATGAAGGCGGCCGCGACGGCGGCATGCATGGCGACGAAGCCCCATTTCTTCACGGCGCCACCCCTTCCCGCTGCTGAGGTCGCGAGATCACGCATCAGGTGGTCTCCTTCAGCGTGGTCGGTCCGGTGATGGGAGCCGAGAACTGACGGCCATTCTGGGGGCCGGGCTTGGGCGGATTGCCGGAAGCAAAGCCGTCGAGCACCTTGCCGAAGCTCTCCTTGGTCAGGTCCTCATAGGTGTCCTTGCCGATCAGCACCATCGGCGCGTTCACGCAGGCACCCAGGCACTCGACCTCTTCCCAGCTGAAATTGCCGTCCTTGGAGAGGTGGAAGGGCTCGTGATGGATGCGGCTCTCGCAAACGTGGATCAGGTCTTCGGCACCGCGCAGCCGGCACGGCGTGGTGCCGCAGACCTGGACGTGGGCCTTCTTGCCGACGGGCGCGAGCTGGAACATCGTGTAGAAGGTCGCGACTTCGAGCACGCGGATGTAGGGCATGTCGAGCATGTCGGCGATCACGCGGATCGCGGCTTCCGACACCCAGCCGTCGTTCTGCTCCTGCGCGCGCCACATGATCGCGATCACGGCCGAGGCCTGACGGCCGGCCGGATATTTCGCGATCTGCTGCTTCGCAAACGCGAGGTTCTCCTCCGTGAACGCAAAGCTCGCGGGCTGGACTTCCTTGGGCGCTAGGCGGCGAACGGACATCTCTTCAATCTCTCACTGGATACAACGCGCAGCCTTCGCATTCAGGGCATCGATCCTGTCCTGCCAGAATGCGCTTGCGGTGCCGAATACGTTGTAGCCGACGTGGGTGGAGACCTTGATGCGATCGAGGATCGAGAGCTCGGTCACCGTCTCCAGGCGATTGGTGCTGGGATCGTAGACGATCAGCTTCAGCGGGGTTTGTTCGAGGATGTAGCGCGACACCGCGTGCGAACGATCGCTTCCGTGCTCCTCGCACATGATCACGCTGTCGCCTTCAAGAAGCCGCGTGCCACCCTTGATGGCCTCGATCTCGACGCCTTCGACGTCGAGCTTGATCAGATATCTGCCGTTCGCCTCGACCTTGCCGTCATCGAGCAGATTGTCGAGTGCAAGCACCGGCACTTCCTCACCACCCGCCGAGGGGGCGCCCGCGATGCTGAAAGCCTCGTGCTTGGTGCCGGAGAGCCGTGCGGTACCGCGCTCGGCACCGATCGCACATTTCATGATCTCGAAACGGTTGCCATTGATGTGCGCATTGTTCGCAAGCTTCGGGTAGTTCTGCCCCGACGGCTCGATCGCGATTGCCCGGTGCGCGCCGAACGGCCCGCTCGACACCAGCACGGACCAGTAGCCGTAATTCGCGCCGCAATCGAGCAGCGTGTAATCGACGTCGACGGAGTCGGCGAACAACAGCTCCAGTTCGTCCTCGTAATTGTAGGAGCGGTTGAGCAGCTTGCTCCAGTAGCCGTCGCCGTAAGGAAACTCGAACACGGCGTCCGGGTTGAGCTTGATCGCGATGTTGCGCTCGGGCAGCGTTTTGCGCAGCAGATTGGCGCACGCGATGTAGCCCATATGAGAGAAGTGCGAGGAGATCTTCGATCCCGTCACCAGCGCCAAGGCAGCCGTCCGCTCCCACAGGTTGGCCCCCTCAAGGGCCCCCGAGGCGCGGTCAAACTGGATTGGCGCCGGCGCCATCACCGATCGACCTCTCCGAACACGATGTCGAGCGAGCCGAGGATCGCCGAGACGTCGGCGAGCAGATGGCCCCTGCAGATGTGGTCCATGGCCTGCAGATGGGCAAAACCCGGCGCGCGGATCTTGCACTTGTAGGGTTTGTTGGTGCCGTCGGAGACGAGATAGACGCCGAACTCGCCCTTCGGCGCCTCGACCGCGGCATAGATCTCGCCGGCCGGCACGTGGACGCCTTCGGTGTAGAGCTTGAAGTGATGGATGAGCGCTTCCATCGAGCGCTTCATCTCGCCGCGGCGCGGCGGGAAGACCTTGTTGTCCTCGACCGCGACCGGCCCCTGCCCGTCCGGCGCCTTCAGCTTCTCGATGCACTGCCTCATGATGCGCACCGACTGGCGCATCTCTTCCATCCGGATCAGGTAGCGGTCGTAGCAGTCGCCGTTCTTGCCGATCGGAATGTCGAATTCCATCTCGGCGTAGCATTCATAGGGCTGCGCCTTGCGCAGGTCCCAGGCCGCGCCGGAGCCGCGCACCATTACGCCCGAGAAACCCCATTCCCAGGCCTCCTTCAGCGGCACCACGCCGATATCGACGTTGCGCTGCTTGAAGATGCGGTTGGCGGTGAGCAGGCGGTCGAGATCTTCGACCACTTTCAGGAACGGATCGCACCAGGCCTCGATGTCGTTGATCAGCTTGGGCGGCAGATCCTGGTGCACGCCGCCGACGCGGAAGAAGGCCGCGTGCATACGGCTGCCCGAGGCGCGCTCGTAGAACACCATCAGCTTCTCGCGCTCTTCGAAGCCCCACAGCGGCGGGGTCAGCGCGCCGACGTCCATCGCCTGCGTGGTGACGTTGAGGAGATGCGAGAGGATGCGGCCGATCTCGCAATAGAGCACGCGGATCAGCTGGCCCCGGCGCGGCACCTCGATGCCGAGCAGCCTTTCGGCGGCGAGACAGAAGGCATGCTCCTGGTTCATCGGCGCGACGTAGTCGAGCCGGTCGAAATATGGGATCGCCTGCAAGTACGTCTTCTGCTCGATCAGTTTCTCGGTGCCGCGGTGAAGCAGGCCGATATGCGGGTCGACGCGGGCGACGACTTCGCCGTCAAGCTCAAGCACGAGGCGCAGCACGCCGTGGGCGGCCGGATGCTGCGGCCCGAAGTTGATGGTGAAATTGCGAAGGTTTTCGGGTTGCTCGTTCATGATCAGGCCTTCGGTCCTGCTTTCTCATCTCCCGGGAGGGGGTAATCCGCCCCTTCCCACGGCGACAGGAAATCAAACTTGCGGAATTCCTGGTTGAGCCGGACAGGCTCGTACACCACCCGCTTCTCCTGGTCGTCGTAGCGGACCTCGACGAAGCCGGTGAGCGGGAAGTCCTTGCGCAGCGGATGCCCCTCGAAACCGTAATCGGTGAGGATACGACGCATGTCGGGATGGCCGACGAAGATCACGCCATAAAGGTCGTAGGTCTCGCGCTCGAACCAGTCGGCGCCGGGAAACACCTCGATCAGCGATGGCACCTGGGTGGTCTCGTCGGCCTGAGCCTTGAGCCGGATCCGGGTGTTCAGCGTCGGCGACATCAGATGATAGACGACGTCGAAACGCTTCTCGCGCGACGGATGATCCACCGCGGTCACGTCGGTAAAGTTGACGAAGCGGCAGCTCGGATCGTCGCGGAGGTACTTGACCACCTCGACGATCTTGGCGGCCTCGACGTCCACCGTGAGCTGGTTGAAGGCCACCGTGTGACCGGTGGCAGCGCCCGGAAGCGCGCTAACGATCGTTTGCCCAAGGGCGTCGAGCTTGCCGTCGTCCATGACGTAAAACCTTAGCGTTCGATGGTGCCGGTGCGCCGGATCTTCTTCTGCAACAGCAGCACGCCGTAGAGCAGCGCTTCCGCCGTGGGCGGGCAGCCCGGCACGTAGATGTCGATCGGCACGATGCGGTCGCAACCGCGCACGACCGAGTAGGAATAGTGGTAGTAGCCGCCGCCATTGGCGCAGGAGCCCATCGAGATGACGTAGCGCGGCTCAGGCATCTGGTCGTAGACCTTGCGCAGCGCCGGGGCCATCTTGTTGGTCAAGGTGCCCGCGACGATCATCACGTCGGACTGGCGCGGCGAGGCACGCGGCGCAAAGCCGAAGCGCTCGACGTCGTAGCGCGGCATCGAGACCTGCATCATCTCGACCGCACAGCAGGCGAGACCGAAGGTCATCCACATCAGCGAACCGGTGCGCGCCCAGGTGATGAGGTCATCGGTCGCAGCAACGAAGAAGCCCTTGTCGGACAGCTCGTGATTGACCTCGAGAAAGAACGGATCGTTGGCCCCGACCGGCTTGCCGGTCGACGGATCCAGAATGCCCTTCGGGGCCGGCGCGAGAACCGGACCGGCGGACGGTGTGGCAGGGTTCAATCCCATTCGAGTGCCCCTTTCTTCCATTCATAGGCAAACCCCACCGTCAGCACGGCGAGGAACACCACCATGGACCAGAAGCCGGTCGCACCAAGCTTGCCGAACGCTACCGCCCAGGGGAACAAGAACGCCACCTCGAGGTCGAAGATGATGAAGAGGATGGCGACCAGGTAGAAGCGAACGTCGAACTTCATCCGGGCGTCGTCGAAGGCGTTGAAACCGCACTCATACGCCGACAGCTTTTCCGGATCCGGCTGCTGGAAGGCCACGATGAAGGGGGCGATCAGCAGCACGAGGCCAATCAGGCCCGCTACCCCTATAAAGACCACAAGTGGAAGATAGTTCTGCAGAATGCCGCTCATTGGCGAGCCCTTTTTCCCGCAAGCCTCGGGTGGCCCGCGGATTCGTTCCGGTTTGGAATTATTCTGAGCCTTAGCGCAGTGCACCAAAGGGTGCAAGACACGCTGTTTTTAGGCCCTTTGCCGCCCCCAGAACAGTGGAAATCCCGGAATCGCCCCGCGGTTGGTATGGAGCAGAATGGCCGCCCCAGCAAGGGCATCCCTGTCGGTCTCCCCGCCATCGGCAAACGCTCCCGCGCGGAGCATGTCAAACTGCGTCTCGAGGTGTCTAGGACGGCTTTGCCGTCCTGCTGCGACGCTGCCAGGCCCAGAAAATGACGAGCACGGGAAAGCCGACTGTCACCCAGGCGACATATTTGCCGATCTCGCCCCAGAGCAGCGCTGCGAGCAGGCCGATCGACGTCGCCACCGCAATCAGAACTGGCGCGCCGAAAACCCGTATCCATGGGCGCGAGCGGCCGGGCGAGCCATGCATCATGACGGGACCGCGGCCCGTTTGGCGAATGCGTCGGCGCGGGCGGGCCGCCGCTTCCGCCGCCGCGCCAGCCAGAGATAGAGACCGCTGCCGATCACGATCATCGTGAGCACGTCGAGCGCAGCCCAGATCACCTTCAGCGGCATACCGCCATAGTCGCCGAAATGCAGCGGTTGCGAAATCAAGAGCGCCTGGAGGTAGACGGGCAGCGCCCGGCTGTCGGCGACCTCCCCGGTCTCTCCGTCCAGCAGGACAGGCTTCAGCAGGCGCCCCGTGAGGGCGGTATCGCCACGCATGAACGCCGCGAAATGGTGCGATGACGTGAACGGGGTGCCCGGAAAAGCGATGAACGCGATGTTCATGCCCGGCGCGACCGCCTTGGCGCGAGCGACGACGCCGTCGAGCGAGGCCAGATGCACCGGCGGCGGCTTGCCGGCATAGGGGGCGACCATGCTGGCGAGCTCGGTCGCCTTCCATTGATCGAGCATCAGCTCGGCCCAGGTGTTGATCACGCCGGTCAATCCCACCACCAGCGCCCAGACCACCGTAACCACGCCGATCAGATTGTGCCAGTCGAGCCAGACCACACGGCGCGCGGCGGGGTAGCGGATGGTCGCAAAGCGCAGGCGGCGGGTGAACGGCCAATAGAGCACCACGCCGGAGATGATGGCGACCGCGAACAGCAGCCCCATCCCACCGAGGAACAGCTTTCCGGCCTGGCCTGCGAACATGTCCGTGTGCAGCTTGAGCACGATCAGCATCGGCCCGACGCCGACGGGTCCGAGCAGCCTGGCCGAGACCGCATCGAAGGCCCGCACGGAGGCATTGTCCGGCCGCCCGTCCGGCGCGCTGTTGGTGAATGCGAGCACGACCCCGGGTTCGTCCTTGTCCCAAGAGATATATTGCAGCACCCGCCCCGGATCGGCCGCGAGCGCGGCGTCGGCGACCTCCTGGGTCGTCGCACGAGCCGCGCCCGCGTGAGCTTCGGGCTGGGGGGCATAGCCCAGAAGCTCGTCGATCTCGTGATGAAAGATCAGCGGCAGACCGGTCAGGCAGAGCAGGAGCAGGAAGATCGTCGAGATCAGGCTGGTCCAGGTGTGGACCACGGACCAGAGCCTGACGGTACGCGCCTTCACGACACGATCCCCTCGCCCGCCCTCACCACTTGTACGACACGCTGGCGGTGACGCGCCGGCGATCGCCGTAGAAGCAGGACGTCACCGAGGCGCAGCTCGCGACGTAGATCTTATCGGTCACGTTGATCACGTTCAGTGCTGTGCGCCAGTTCTGCCATTCATAGTGGAGCGCGAGATCACCCAGCACGACGGCCGGAACCTCGAGCGTGTTGGCGGTGTCGGCCCAGGACGAGCCGACGTAGCGCACGCCCCCGCCGAAGCCGAAGCCCGCGAGCGGCCCCTCTTTGAAAGTATAGTCGGCCCAGCCCGAGGCCAGGAGCTCAGGCGTGTTGGTCGGCGTCTTGCCGATCAGCGATGAATCCAGGTCCTTGCTGGTAAAGAGATGATAGCTGGTGAAGGCGCCGATCAGCTTCAGCTCCTTCGTGACATTGGCCACTGCCTCGAGCTCGATGCCGCGCGAGGTGACCTCGCCGGTCTGGTTCTGCAACAACACGTTTGACGGATCGGTGGTCAGCGCGTTCTGACGCTTCAGGTCGAAGGCCGAGACCGTGAAGTAGCCATCGAACCACTTCGGCTGCACCTTCAGGCCGACCTCGGCCTGCTTGCCGGTCTCCGGCAGGAGCAACTGGTTGTTGGCATTGAGGCCAATGACCGGATTGTAGCTCGTCGCATAGGAGACATAGGGCGCGAGACCGCTGTCGAAATTGTAGATCAGCCCCGCGCGCCCGCTGAACCTGCTGTCGTCCCGGCTGGCGACCGTGGCACCGGTGTCGCGCGCGGCCTGGGTGGTCTCGACCCAATCGTTGCGGCCGCTCACCACCAGCGTGAAATTGCCGAGCTTGACCTGGTCCTGAAGATAGGTGCCGGCCTGTTTCTGGGTGATCAGGTAGTTGCGGAACGGCCCGGTCGTGAATGGCACATTGAGACCGTAGACCGGATTGAAGATGTTGATCGAAGGCGTCGTGCCGAACTGAAATTGCTGATAGTCGTCGATCTGGTAGCCCCGCAGATCGACGCCGAACAGCATCGTGTGCTTCAGCAGGCCCGTGTCGAAACGATACTCCAGCTGGTTGTCGAGATTGGCCTGGTTGGCCGTGTCCTTCGCATACCAATTGTAGCGCGCGATGTCGCCCGTCGTGGCGTTGGAGTAGCCGTTGGCGACGAGGCCGCGATACGTCACGTCGACATGTGCAAAACGCGCATTCTGCCGGAACGTCAGGCTGTCGTTGAGATTGCGCTCGAACTGGTAGCCGAGCATCTCCTGCTCGCGCGTAAACTTGTCGATGCTGGGATCGCCGAGGAACGTGCTCGTCGGGATGCGGCCGAACGGTGCGTTGGTCACCGTGCCCTGATAGGGCAGGAAGTTGATGCCGCGGGTATCCTGCTTCGACGCCGACGCCAGGACGGTGAACGTCGTGTCGGCATCAGGTTTCCAGGTCAGCGACGGCGCGATGAAGTAGTTGTTGTCAGGCGTGAAGTCGACCTGCGTGCCGCCGTTCTGGACCTGGCCGACGACGCGATAGAACAGCTTGCCGTTCTCGGGGCTCGTCGCGACGGGACCACCGACATCGAAGCCGACATAGGCATTGCCGAAATTGTTGACGCCGGTCTCGATGTAGCGGATCGGCTCGCTAGGCGGCATCTTGCTGATGACGTTGACGATGCCGCTCGGGCTCGAGCCGCCATAAAGCACCGCGGACGGGCCGCGCAGCACCTCGACGCGCTCCATGTTCGGCGTTTGCAGCTTCCAGCTTGCATAGGACGTGTAGAAGAGCTGCATGCCGTCGAGGAACAGACCGACGTCGTCGGATTTGAAGCCGCGGATCAGCCACCAGTCGTTGCGGGTGTCGGCGCCGAAGGTTCCGGCGCGCACGCCTGCCGAATAGCGCAGCACTTCGTCCAGCTTGTTCGGCTTCTGGTCGCGGATTTGCTCGGCGCCGATGACCGACACCGATTGCGGCGTCTCCATGATCGGCGTGTTGGTCTTGGTGCCGGACGAGCTGCGGCCAGCGACATAGCCGTGGACCGGGCCGCGCGGCGTCTCGACGAATCCGACATTGTGCTCAGGCTGCGGCTTTCTCTCGCTCGCGCTCTGTGCTGCCCGCGGCGTTCGACGCGGCGCCGCGGCCGCCGCGCGGCGGCGGGGCTCAGGCGAAGCCACGGTAACCGGCGGCAAGGTTTGCGCGCCGCTCTGCGACGCGGATCCCGAGGATTGAGCGACCGAAGCTTGCGGCAACAGCACCAAAGCGGACGCGGTCGCAAGTCCCGCCGACCGCAGCATTCCAAGATAGTTCAACGCACCACCCCAACTGCGACGTTTGTTGTTCCATGCCGTCAGTGCGAATGACGACATGCGTTGCAGCGACGCTTAAGCGAGCGGGTGCGGAAGGCCTAATTGAATGCCTCTTAGAAAACTTCTTAGAGAACTTCCAAGAACGCTTCCAACATGGGCCGTTCGAAATTCGGTGGGGACGATCAGTCCGGATCCTTTTCCGCCTCGAGCATCTGCTCGGCGGCCGCGGTCAGGCGATCGATCTGCGCCAGCAGCGTATTTAACTCGTCCTTGCTCAACTGCTCGAGCAGGCGCCGATTACGCTCCTGCGCGCTGGCAACGATCGCGTCATGAGCGGCGAGCCCCGCCTTGGACAGCGAGATCAGCACCTCGCGACTATCGTGCGGATTGGGCGTTTTCGCGATCAGCTTGCGGGACGACAGGCCCGCGAGCGCGCGGCTGATCTGTCCCTTGTCCTGACCGACGGCTTCGGCAAGCCGCGCCACGCTCATCGGCGGACGCCGGCCGAGCGAGGCGACGAGGCCGAACTCCACCGAGTTCAGTCCGACGACGCGTTTGTAGCGCAGGATGGCGCCGCGCTTGAGCAGATTGGCGAGCACCATCAGCCGCGACGACAGCATCACGGTGATCGGCGCCGGCGGCGCGGCGTCCTCAACGTCGGGCGACATCCGCCCGCCTCGGCTCGGCTTCAGGCTCATGCGTCACCTCTGCCAACAAACAAACGGCCTGCCAAGGGGCGCAAGGACGGGTGGTTAAAATGATTGTTAGAGGCATTCGCAATATCGTTGACATTGTCATCGATCTATTGTCGACTGCTTCAACGGGCAGAACACGACCGGCGGCTAACGAGCCGCAGGCGGGAGGAAACGGCATGACTATCACCCAGCGGGATCGCGATCTCGGCACGGCCTATGCGATGCGGGAGGCAAATACGCGCACCGAGCTGACCTCGGTCACTCGCGGTACACCCATGGGTGAACTGCTCCGGCGCTACTGGCACCCCGTCGGCCTCGTCTCCGACGCCACCGAAACCCCTAGGAAGGTCCGCGCGCTCGGCGAGGACCTCGTCCTGTTCCGCGACAAGCATGGCCGCGTCGGCCTGCTGCACGCGCGCTGCTGCCACCGCGGCACGACGCTGTACTACGGCAAGGTCGAGGAGGACGGCATCCGCTGCTGCTATCACGGCTGGAAGTTCGACACGCAGGGTCACTGCCTCGAGCAGCCCTGCGAGCCCGACAGCGGGCAGTTCAAGGACAAGGTGCGCCAGCCCTGGTACCCGGTCGAGGAACGCTACGGCCTGATCTTCGCCTATATGGGTCCGGCCGAGAAACGCCCGGTCCTGCCGGCTTACGAATGCCTGGAGACCATGGACGAGGGCGAACTCGTCGAGGCCGACGATTCATCGATCGGCGGCGGGGGACCTGCCGTCATCCCGTGCAACTGGCTGCAGCATTTCGAGAACGTGGTCGACCCCTACCACGTGCCGGTGCTGCACGGCTCGTTCTCGGGTCCGCAATTCACCAACATGATGGCCTCGATACCGGAGGTGAAGTTCGAGAAATCGCCGCGCGGGGTCCTCGTGCGCTCGGAACGCAAGCAGGACGACGGCAAGGTGTTCTACCGCGTCAGCGAGGCGGCGCTGCCCACCTTGCGCGTCGTGCCGAACCCGCGTGTGGCGCAATTCGCCCGCGTCGAGTCGATCGGCTGGGTGCTTCCGATCGACGACACCTCGTTCCGCATCTATGTTGCCGGACGTGTGAAGAATGCCGGCGACATCGGCCGCATGCGCTCGAAGTTCAACGGAAAGTTCTGGTGGGACATGAGTGAGGCCGAGCACCAGCAGTTTCCCGGCGACTACGAAGCCCAGGTCGGCCAGGGCCCGGTGACGATCCACTCCGAGGAGCATTTCGGCCAGAGCGACCGCGGCGTCCTGATGATCCGGCGCATGCTGACCGATCAACTCGAGGCGCTCGCCGCAGGCCGCGACCCGATCGGCGTCTCCTTCGATCCGAGCGCGCCGCCGGTCGCATTCGAAGCGGGGAATTACATCCGCGACGCCTAGACGAGCAGATCAACGAAAACAACAACGGCAAGTCGGGGGAAGCGATGGTCGATGTGACGTCAGACGTACCGGCGCAGACGGCCACAGCCGCAAAGCCGTCCGCGCGGCGCTACTACGTGCTCGGGCTGCTCACCATCATCTACGCGCTGAACTTTCTCGACCGCACCATCTTCAACGTCCTGATCGAGCCGATCAAGAAGGAGTTCCAGCTCAGCGATACCATGATGGGCCTTTTGGCCGGTTTTGGATTCGCGCTGTTCTATTCGCTGCTCGGGATTCCCATTGCACGCATGGCTGACCGGCTGAACCGGCGCAACATCGTCGCGCTCGCCTTCGCGTTCTGGAGTGCGATGACGGCGCTGTGCGGCCTGGCCACGAGCGTGACCTCGCTAGCGTTTGCCAGGATCGGCGTCGGCATCGGCGAATCCGCCGGCTCGCCGGCTTCCCAATCGATCGTTGCCGATCTCTTTGCCAAGAACGAGCGGCCCCGCGCGCTCGGCATCTATGCCATCGGCACCTATCTCGGCGTGTTCCTCGGCTATTTCGTCGGCGGCTATGTCAACCAGCACCATGGCTGGCGGATGGCTTTTTACGTCGCGGGCCTTCCCGGCATCCTCCTTGCGGCCGTCCTGTGGCTGACGATCTCCGAGCCGAAACGCGGCGCCATGCAGGAGACATTCACGCCCGAGCCGCTCGGGCCGACGCTGCGCTTCCTCGCCTCCCAGCAGAGCTTCATCATCGTGCTGATCGGCTTCTGCCTCACGACCTATACGAACTATGCGACCGCAGCGTGGATCCCGCCCTTCCTGGCGCGTGTGCATCATTTGTCGAGTGCCGAGATCGGCACCTATGCAGGGACCTTCAAGGGGCTCGCCGGGATGGCAGGCACCCTGCTCGGCGGCTTCGTCGTGGCGCAAGTGAGCCGCCGCGACGATCGCTGGAAGCTCTGGGCACCCGCGGTCACCTCTGGGCTGGCCGGCCCCGTGTTCGCGCTGTGCATGCTGACGCAGGATTTCGCGACCATGGTCGCGATGCTGGCGCTGACCTCGTTCCTGGTCGGTTTCCATCTCGGACCGATCTTTGCGATCGCCCAGACGGTGGCAAAGCCCAGCATGCGTGCGCTGGCCTCCGCACTCATTGCCCTGACCGCGACCTGCTTCGGCCAGGGACTCGGCCCGCTCATCGTCGGCATGATCAACGACGCGCTGAAGGCCGGCTTTGGCGCGGACGCCGTCCGCTACTCCCTGCTGTCGGCGGCGGTCACGACCACCGTGGGCGCCCTGCTCTTCGTCTGGGCCGCGCGGACGATCCGGACCGATATCGCCCGGGCGGCGGCCTGAAACGGCTCCTCAAGCCGCCCCGCAGATGAAACCATTTTGCCGAAGGCGCGAAACCATCCGGAAACAGATCGTCCTTAGAAGGTGAGCCAACAGACGGGCGGGAAAGCCCGTCGGGAGGCTCAGATGAACCACTCCATTCACTCTGCTGATCGTGCGACGCACCTGAAAATCGTGGTGGTGGCGCTGGTGGCCGGTATCGCAGTGGCAGCCTTCGGGATCGCGGCGCGGACCAGTGTCGATCTCAGCCAGACCGCCCAGACCAATCATGTCATGAAGGCCGGCAAGCCCGTGGTCGTGACCAGCTCGGGCACGTCGGAGATCCGCTAGGGCCGAAACGGACCATTTCGGACAGACACCAGGGCCGCCTCCGGGCGGCTTTTTACTTCTGGCAATTCTGGAAAAATCCGAGCTAAACCATTGATTCAATGGCGCGAGAGACGGGGCTCCAACCCGCGACCTCCGGTGTGACCGGCCGGTCTTTTCGGCAGGTACTAACGAGCGCCCAAATTGGCTGAAGTTGAAACTCGTAGTGTCCCAATATCCCCGCGTATAGCTATCGAAGCAGCGCGCTACATGGAACTGTGCGCTCTGTGAGAAGCGAAACCTTCTGGATCATCGTCCCCGCTATAGGCGTCGTCGTGCTGATGGTCGCAATAATATTACTAATTGGCCGGTGAGCCACCAAAGCGCCGTATCCCGTGTTAAGGTCGGGTGGTGGTACTTTTACGGGGGCTAGATGAAAAAGGGCGACGTGACCTGCCCTGATTGCTCAGCCGGTTATCGCCGGATCGAGCTAGAATTCCGCAAGGGTAAACCCGGGTACTACAAGTGCCTGGTCTGTGAACGCGTTCTGGAGGTCTTCGACGGCTCCAGCGAGGTTGCGTACCGGCTGACCGTGCAGCCATCGCGATTTTCACCGGAGAAGATGTAACGCCCGCCCCTCCCCCGCAGTTAAGTCCGATGCAGGAGAACCGCCAGCGGCGTCACGGTCGTTGCCTGCGAGCTTTAGCCAATCATCGGCTAGTGCAAGCCATGCTTTCTCGTCTGCAGGGTCGCGCGTGTTAACCGCGCGATCCCGGCATTCCTCCGCGAATTTCAAGTATCTGGCCGTTCGGTTGGACATGACGCGGCAACGCAGCAGTGAGCAAACTGATGCTTCGCTTCTCAGTGTCTGGCAATGACCAGAAACACGCTAGTCGCGTCCACCTCTGGCGGACCAATCAACGCCCAAATGCATACAGCGATCAGAAGCGAGCCGCCAAGTGTCCATAGGGCCAATCGCATCAGGGCATCATCGCCATGACTGACAGGTCAGCATCAGTGAAGCTTGGGCCGCCAGAAGCGAAATAGATCACGGCAAGCAAGATAACGGCGCATGCCGCGTAACCGAAAATGATCAAGCCGTCGTAGCTGCGAACAAGAGGCGGCATGGACGCCGAATGTTGCGCAATTTCCATGACCAAAAATCCTATTCAAATAGCCCTTCGTTGCGCGATAACTTTAGGATTGGTCCACAAAACCGCTGTGAAGCAGTTCACCACTGGCACTCACATTCTCGTCAAAAAAAGAAGCCGCCACGGTGAGCCGAGACGGCTGGATCATTTGCGCAAAAACCGCCGCTCAGAAGACATCAACAACAGCCCGTGTTGATTCTGTTCGCAATGCTGGCTGAGCCGATCTCAAATCGCGCCAAACAGTTTGGTTTTGACCCTTTCCGATGATGCGATCAGACCGATGAAGTGCGTCCCTACGTTCGCGATTTACCCGTAAAGTTGCGCCAAGGTCGAAGTCTTGGTACAATTGAGGATCGTAGCGGACGACTGAATCCAGGCAAGATTGAGAGCAACGACTCATCTCGCTGCTTTCTACAGTTACCTCGGCGGAAGATATAAACTCTCCGGTTAGCGAGGTGCATGATGACATCAATCTCGCAGACCGCAGTGCCAGCGGATGTTCAGGCACCGCCAAAAGCAAAAGCGCGTAGCGCCTCACTCGACCGCGCCCGTACCTTCCTCACGCTGGTGGTACTGCTCCATCACGCCGTCATTCCATACACTCATTTCGGTCATACCGATCCAAAGTCGTGGATCGGTTTTGACATGATCGTGCTCGCCACTGACAGCTTCTTCATGGCGATGTTTTTCTTTCTGTCGGGTCTGTTTGTCTGGCCGGGACTCGCGCGCAAGGGACCGCTGGACTATCTGCGCGATCGCCTGATCCGGCTCGGTTTGCCTTTCGTGGTTTGTGCTTTCACGATCATCCCGTTAGCCTACTACGCGATTGAACTGCGTCAGCATCCAGACGTCAGCTTCACCGAGTTCTGGTGGAAAACCATCACCGAAGGACCTTGGCCGAGCGGCCCGATCTGGTTCCTTTGGGTGTTGCTTACCTTCGACGTCATCGCAAGCGTCCTCTACAAGCTCTCGCCCACACTTATCGATCCGATCAATCGCCTTTCGCTGCACGGCCATGACCATCCAGCGCGATTCTTCGCAGCCATGCTTGCCGTCACCGCCGTGTTCTACATCCCGGGTCTGGTTCACTTTGGACCATTCACTTGGTTCGAGTTCGGACCGTTCTCGGTTCAGCACGGGCGCGTACTGCTGTATGCGACCTACTTCTTTTTCGGTGCGGGCATTGGCGTCAGGTACCTGGACCGCGGATTACTGGCTTCCGATGGCCAGCTCGCAAAGCGCAGCTGGGCTTGGACGCTTCTAGCACTCGTACCCTATTGCCTCATGTGGATGCTGATCTACGTCAAGCGCGAAATACTCGGAAACCCGTCCCCGCTGCCCGACTGGTATGAAGCAATCTATGCACTGTTCTTCGCGACCTTCAGCGTGGCGATCATGTTTGCGATCCTGGCCTATTTCTTGAGATTCAGGCAATCAGGCTGGAGCAGCCTCGATCCTATGCAGCCTGCTGCCTACGGCATGTTCTTGGTGCACTACCCGATTGTGCTTTGGCTGGTTTATTGGATGTTCGACTTCGACATCCCGGCGATTGCCAAGGGCCTGATCGCTTTCGTGCTCACTGTCTTCCTGAGCTGGGGCGCGACTGAGGCATTGCAAAAGATCCCGGGCGCAAGGCACGTGCTTTAGATCGTATCAGCTCAAGCTGCGTGCGGATAGCTTCAGGGCGGCGCCCTTTGCATATTCGGCGATCAGCGCGGCCGATGGTTCGGATGCAGTGAATCGAACATCACCGAAGAATTGCCCGGAGTGATGGCCATGATGAAGAATATCGCAGCCGGACTTGTCTTGGTGGGTTTCCTGACCATTGGGGTGCTCGCGCTCGCCCAGAAACATGATGGATGCTTGCACGGACGTTTGATCACAAACTTTAAGCCCTGCGGATCGATCAGCCCCTCAATATAGTGCCTGCGATAGTCCGGGGCTCGCGTAGCGCAATATAGGTCGCCTCGCGCATACGCCGTTGCGATCGCCCGCTACGGCGCTATTGGTCGCAAGGCCCGCAGCTCCATATGCCGATTCACGTCCTTGTAGAGGAGGTAGCGGAATCGTCCGGGGCCGCCCGCGTAGCACGCCTGGGGACAAAAAGCACGGAGCCACATGTAGTCTCCGGCTTCGACCTCGACCCAGTCCCGGTTGAGCCGATAGACCGCCTTGCCCTCAAGAACATAGAGTCCGTGCTCCATAACATGCGTCTCTTCAAATGGGATCGACGCGCCGGGCTCGAAAGTGACGATGGTGATGTGCATGTCATGCCTGATATCTGACGGCTCGACGAAGCGCGTCGTCGCCCACCGCCCGTCGGTGCCCGGCATCGGCGTTGGCGCGATGGAGCTTTCGTTTGCGACGATTGCTTCTGGCGCGGCAAGGCCCGGCACGCTCTGATATAGCTTTCGGATCCAGTGAAATTGCACCGCATTGGAGCTGCGGTTCTTTACGCTCCAGCGGCACTTGGGCGGAAGATATGCAAAACCTCCAGGCTCCAGTACTTGCTCTGTCGCGTCGAGCGTCAACGTTAGCTTGCCTCCAACGACGAACAGCGCGCCTTCCGCTTCCTGGTCTGGCTCCGGAAGTTCACTTCCCCCACCCGACGCGACATCCATCAAGTAGTGAGAGAAAGTTTCTGCAAAGCCGGACAGAGGCCGAGCCAGCACCCAAACACGGGTATTATCCCAGAAAGGAAGGTAGCTGGCCACGATGTCGCGTATTACGCCTTTGGGGATCACCGCATAGGCGTCCGTAAACACCGCGCGACCAGTCAAAAGTTCGCTCTGGGGTGGATGCCCCCCTGCTTGCACGTGATAGCGAGACTGCATTTTTATGCCTCCCAAAGACTATTTTTACGGACGTTCGCGGAGGTGTTAGCCCTGCTTCGCGGTGTTGCCCGAATATGTTTCCACTGCTCTATCGGGCACGACACGAAGCCAGCTTGCTTTTTCGAGCCACATTTCTTCGAGGTTAACCTCCGGCCCCTTTCTATCGACAACAACGAACGGGCTGGCGTCCCGGGCGACCAGCAGAGGATGGTGCCAGCAGTTGCGCGCGTAGTTCACGCCCTGCCGTCCCGACGCAACAAATGCCCGATAGCTCGAAAGATCGCGGGGATCTGCGCACACGACCACGAACCAGGGCATATCGTTCAATGGGATGAACAACTGGCTGCCGAGCGGATGACGCTCCATGAGCCTGATGACGATCGGAGCTGGTCTTGTTGCACCGATGAACAGGCTTACGTTGACGTCCCCGCCTTCCGATGCGACGTCAATCCTGGCCAGATCATCGTAGCGGCTGGCAAATCCTTCGTTGATCAGCTTCGGTGTCACGTCATCTGTCTCGATGACTTCACCGAAGGGCGCAAATTCTGCCTTTGTCAGCGCCACGACCGGAAGAGTTAACATCGTTCGACTCCGGTGACCATGTTATGGCAAATCGTTTGCGCCATCGCCGAACACCTCGGCAACAAGAGCGGGGCCCATGCGCCCGCGCTCGTAGCCACCTTCGGGTGGATGATGGCGGATCCAATGGCGCGCAATGTCGAGCCGCGTCGCCACCCAGACATCTGTGTGGCCCTGCACATAGTCCAGAAAACGCGCAAGCGCCGCGGCGCGGCCGGGCCGGCCGACCAAGCGACAGTGCAGTCCCACCGACATCATGCCGGCATTGCCTGCACCGCCTTCGGCGTAGAGCACGTCGAACGAATCCTTGAGAGAGCTCAAGAACTGATCGCCGCTGTTGAAACCCTGTGGCGTCGCAAAGCGCATGTCGTTCGCGTCCAACGTATACGGAACGATCAGTTGCTGACGACCTGCAATGAGCTGCCAATAAGGCAACTCATCCGCGTAAGCATCGGCAAGATAAAGAAAGCCGCCTTCCAGCGCGCCAAGAGCCAGTGTGTTCACCGAGCTACGCCCCTGGTAGAGACCAAGCGGACGCGCGCCGGCCACCGCCGTGTGAATCTGCACCGCCTCGTCGATGTCCGCACGTTCCGCTTCCAGCGTGTGGTTGCGATAGTCGATCCATTTCAGGCCATGGCTGGCGATCTCCCAGCCGGCCTCGTTCATCGCCGCCACCGCCCGCGGATTGCGTGCCATGGCGGAGGCAACGCCATAGACGGTGACCGGCATGTTACGTTCAGTGAACATCTGCCACAGCCGCCAGAATCCCACGCGTGAGCCGTATTCGTAGATCGACTCCATGTTGACGTGTCGTTGCCCCGGCCAAGGTTGGGCGCCGACGATCTCCGAGAGAAAAGCTTCCGACGCCGCATCGCCATGCAGGACGCAGTTCTCACCGCCTTCCTCATAATTGATGACGAACTGCAGCGCCACGCGAGCCTCGCGAGGCCACGCGGGCTGAGGCCGGCTACGGCCATAGCCGATCAGATCGCGCGGATAATCCTGCTCAATGTCAAACAAGCGGCTCAACTCCGAACGTTGAACGAGACGCTTCATCCATGGCGCCCATCGCAGGCATTGTATACTAACGCAAGGATAAATTGTTTACAAAACATAATTCGATTGTTGACAATTGTGGGGCGGACGCGTTTGATCCGCCCAAGACCTGCGACGGGGTGTCCCGGAATGTCGGGCGTTGACTTATTCAGCGGAGGAGACGTGTGATGATCAGGAAGCATTCTGCTGTGCAATCGGCTCTGATCGGAGCCTCAATGCTGGCCTTGATGGCGGCCAGCGCGCAGCCGACACAGGCGGCGAACACCGAATTGAAGATCGGCTTCGTCGGCGTGACCAGCGGTCCCGCCGCGGCCTGGGGCACTTCGAACGTACGATCGATGCAGACGCTTGCGGCGCAATGGAACGAGGCCGGCGGCGTCAAGATTGGCGATCGCACCTACGACATCAAGATCGTCACCTTCGACGACCAGAAAGATCCCAAGCGCGCCATCGCAGGCATGGAGAAGATGGCCCAGGAAGGCATCCACTATGTGGTGGGGCCGAATGTCGACGACGGCGCTGCCGCGGTGCGCCCCGTGGCGGAAGCTAAGGGCATAATCTATTTCCCTTACGCCTTCCCGAAGGCGCTCTACACCAAGCCTGCCGCTAATGCGGTGCTCGGCATGGTCGCAAACTATCAATCGGGCCCGGCGATCTACAAATATCTGCACGACAAAAAGAACGTAAAGACGATCGCCTTCGTCGCAGCTAATGAATCTGATCCGCTCAGTCAACGCGATGGCGGCGTCGCGGCGGCCCACGCGCTTGGCCTCCAGGTGGTCGCCGACAAGGACACCTACCAGAACGACACACGCGACTTCACACCGGTGCTGACGCCGATCGTCAAGCTGAAGCCCGATCTCTTGGTGCTGTCCGGCGTCTCCCCGGCCAACGCGCCACTCTTGATCCGCGCCGCGCGCGAACTCGGCTATCAGGGTCTGCTCTCAACCGAAACTGCGCAGGATGCCAAGGTGCTCGAGGAAGGCGCGGGCGAACTTGCCAACGGCTTCATCTCGGTCGGCGGCGCTTCGACCCCGGAGATCCGCTCCAAGGCGATGGATGACTTCATCGCGCGCTATACGAAAATGTTCGGCGAATACAACGACGAGTCGAACACCAAGGTGTACGCCCTCCAATACATCATCGATACTCTGAAGGCGAACCCCAAGGCGATCGACGATATCGCCGAGTACAAGAAAACCATTGACGGCTTTTCGGCGCCCAATCCCTACGTGAAGGGCGACAAGATGCTGCACTACGTCGGCACCACCTCCTTCGGCCAGAAGCGTCAACTCGCCGTGCCACTCGTCGTCACGGAATACAAGAACGGAAAGTTCGAAACGCTGTTCGTCGCCGACGTCGATTGACAGGTCTGACCGGGTGCGGGCGACGACAGCCTAAGGCTGGCGTCGTTCGCCCCTCGCCTTGCCGCCGCTGACGCAAGCCGTAGCGCGCAACGGATTGGTCGCGCTCCTCGAACGGGACTGCACATGACACAGGTCATCGTGAACGGCCTTTACCTCGGCGCACAATATGCCCTGATCGCGCTCGGCCTGACGCTGATCTTCGCGCTGATGAACGTGCTGAATTTCGCGCATGGTCAGATGTACGTATTCGGCGGCTTCGTCACCTATACGATCTACGGCCAACTGCACCTGCCGTTCGTGGTGGCGCTTGCCTGTTCGGGCGTGACGCTGGCGATCATCGGCGCCCTGTTCGAGCGGCTTCTATTCCGCACCGTGATCCGGCGCAGCGTACGCGACGAGAGCACCATGCTGCTCGCCGCCGGTACGGCCTTCTTCCTCGATGCGGTCATCCTGCTGTTGTTCGGCGAGAAGCAGCGCGGTGTGCCGAAGATCGTCAACGGTGTGCTCAACGTCGACTGGCTGATCATCCCTTATGACAAGATCGCCGTCGGCGTCATTGCCCTGGTGTTGATCGCGAGCTTCATGGCTTACATGCAGTTCAGCCGTCCCGGACGGGCGATGCGGGCGCTGGCTCAGGACCGCGTCGCCGCGCAGCTGATGGGCGTCAATGTCGATCGCTATTCCATGATCGGATTCGCGCTCGGCGCGATGTTGGCGGGGGTGGTCGGCGGCCTGCTGGTCGCTATCACCGGCGTCAACTCCGGCATTGGAGGGCCGATATCGATCAAGGCGTTCCTGATGGTGATGATCGGCGGCGCCGGCGTGGTCGGCGGCGCCATAGCCGGAGGCTTCATTCTCGGCATGCTCGAGTCGGTGGGCCTATCGGTGCTGCATGCCTATGGAGACATCACCTACCTCGTGATCTTCGCAGCCTTGATGGTGTTCCTGAGTATCCGTCCCAACGGGCTTATGGGCAAACCGTGGGGCTGACGATGACGAGCACCGCATCCAAAGTCTCGGCCCTGGCGCTGTTTTTGGTCGTAGCCTTCGTCCTTGTGCCCTGGCTGATCGCGGTCAGTGGCCGCAGCGACCTCTATTATACGCTGACCTCTGTCGCGCTTCTGAGCATCGCCAGCGCAGGCGTGTGGCTGACCTTCTTCATCGGCCGCATCAACATCGGCCAGGGCGCCTATGCGCTGCTCGGCGGCTACGTCTCGGCGATACTCGTCACAGCCGGTGGCGTCTCGTTCTGGCTCAGCTTGCCGCTCGCCGGATTGTTCTGCGCTGGCATCAGCATCCTGATCGGGTTGCCGATCCTGCGGCTGCGCGGCGTTTATTTCGCGATGGTAACGCTTGTGCTGACGGAAGTGGCGCGGCTCTCGGCGCTCGCCGTGCCGCTGACCAACGGCGCCAAAGGCATCACCGACATCCCGCCCCCAGGCGCGATCCGCCTGTTCGGCCTCACGCTGCTGCCGGATTTTGCAACGCTGACTAACCCGCGCCAGGCGTTCTATTTCGTGACGGTGGCGCTGATGGTGCTGGTATTCGCAGGCGTCTATCGCCTGGTCCATTCTCGCATCGGGCAACTCTGCCTGTCGCTTCAGCAAAATGAAGAGCTGGCCTCCTCGATCGGCGTCAACGTCGCGGCGTTGCGTATCATTGCCTATGCGATTTCCTCGTTCCTGGGCGGGATTGGCGGCGCCATGTTCGTCGCCATCGCGCAATCGATCTATCCGTCGAGCTTCGCTGTCGCCGATTCAGTCAATTTCATGCTGAACTGTTTTCTCGGCGGCTTGGGGTACGTGATAGGCCCGTTGGTCGGCACCTTCGTGTTGTATTTCGGCTGGGATTTTCTGTTCAGAACGGGTGAGTACCAGCTGCTGATCTATTCCACGGTGCTCATCGCGCTGATGCTCGTGCTGCCCAACGGCATTCTCAGCTTGTTTGCGCCGCGGCGGAAGGAGAGCTGAGCCATGGCGGAGTTGCTTGAGGTCAAATCTCTCACCAAGCGCTTCGGTGGCCTCGTCGCCGTGAATGGAATCTCTTTCTCCGTGCGCGAGGGCGAGATTCTTTCGGTGATCGGGCCGAACGGCGCCGGCAAGTCGACCCTGTTCAAGTTGATCGCCTCGTTCATGCGACCGAGCGATGGCGAAGTGCTTCTGCGCGGCAACCGCATCTCCGGTCTGGCCCCCCACGTCGTGGCGCGTGCCGGAGTCGTACGTACCTTCCAGGAAACCACCATATTCAAGACGATGAGCGTGCGCGACAACGTCATCATCGCCCACCATTTGCGTTCGCGCGCCGGCCTGCTCGGGTTCTACGCTGGTTCGACGATCGCGCGCGCCGACGAGCGCGAGTTTGCCCGCTCTGCTGACGAGATCCTTGATTTTCTCGGTCTCGGAACGATCGCGGGACAGTTGGCCAACACCCTGCCGCAAGGCCATCTACGCGCGCTGGGCATAGCCATCGGACTTGCCACCAATCCCAGGATCCTGCTGCTCGACGAACCCTTTGCCGGCATGAACCATGACGAAACCCGACGTGCGGTCCAGCTGGTGCGCGCGGTACGCGATCGCGGCGTCACCGTCCTCCTGGTGGAGCATGATATGCCCGCCGTCATGAAGATTTCCGACCGCATTGTCGTGTTGAATTTCGGCGAGAAGATCGCGGAAGGAACGCCGACGGAGATCCAGCAAAACCCGCGTGTGATCGAGGCCTATCTCGGCAGCGCCGACGAATCGATCGGGATGTAGTCGATGGAGCCGCTTCTCACCTTTTCTGGAGTCGAACTCTATTACGACCAGGTTTACGCCCTGCGAAACGTCTCGCTCGAGGTCAACGAGGGCGAGACCGTGGCGCTGATCGGTGCCAACGGTGCGGGAAAGACCTCGATTTTGCGAGCCATCACCGGCCTTCGCAAGATCCGCAAGGGCGAAATTCGGTTTCGCGGCCAGCGCATCGATGGCCGAGCCCCCGATGAGCTGGTGAAGATGGGTATCGCGATGGTCCCGGAAGGCCGCCGCTCATTTCCACTGATGTCCGTGAAGGACAATCTCCTGATGGGGGCTTTCACGCGCCACGACAAGGCCGAAATCGCCAACACGCTCGAGGCGGTACTTACGCGCTTCCCGCGGCTACGCGAACGCTACAACCAGCCGGCGGGAACCATGAGCGGCGGCGAGCAGCAGATGCTGGTCATCGGCCGCGCACTGATGAGCCGGCCGACGCTGCTTCTGCTCGACGAGCCCTCACTCGGCATTGCCCCGAAACTGGTGCAGGACATTGCACGATCGATCGTCGCCATCAATCGCGACGAGCAGGTCAGCGTGCTGCTGGTCGAACAGAATTCGCGCGTCGCGCTCAAAATATCCGCCCGCGCCTATGCGCTCTCGACCGGAGCCGTCGCGCTCTCCGGGTCTTCGGCTGAGCTCATCAACGATGAACGCATCAAGACCCTCTATCTCGGCGGAGAACTGTGAGTCCAGGTACCACTTATGCGCATTCTGGTCATCAATCCCAACACTACTGCATCAATGACGCAAAAGATCGGCGCGGCGGCGCAAGCAGCCGCAGCTCCCGGCACCGCGATCCTGGCTGTCAATCCGACATACGGCCCGCCGAGCATCGAAGGCTACTATGACGAAGTATTCTCGATTCCAGGTCTGCTGGCGCAGATGCGCGCTGCGCCAGACGTGGATGCCTATGTCATCGCCTGTTTCGACGACACTGGGCTGGATGCGGCGCGCTGCCTCACCACCGCACCGGTCATCGGCATCGGCGAGGCCGCTTTCCACATGGCGAGCCTGCTGGCAGGTCGTTTCAGCGTTGTGACGACGTTGTCACGCTCGGTCTCGGCAATCGAGCACAACCTCACCAAATACGGCTTGGCCAGCCGCTGCGCGCGGGTACGGGCATCGGAAATACCGGTGCTCGATCTCGAGATTCCCGGCTCGGACGCATGCCAACGCATCTCGGCCGAGATCGCCAAGGCCGTGGTCGAGGACCGAGCCGAAGCGATCGTGCTGGGCTGCGCCGGCATGGCCGATCTCGCTGCCGAGCTATCGCGCGAGCACGGCCTTCCCGTTGTCGACGGCGTCGGCGCGGCGGTGAAACTCGCTGAAGGCCTGGTAAGCCTCGGCCACAAGACATCAAAGCATGGCGGCTATGCCGCGCCGCGGGCCAAGCCTTATGATGGCCTGTTTGCCGCGTTCGCACCAGAAGCTCCGCAGGCACAGCCCGCGCCGGACGTCACGTCCCGCCCGCTCGCCACTTCACCTGCAGGGAAGCACACGATATGATGACGATGAGAACGCGTGCACAAATCAAATCGCACCTTGCACCGTCGCTATCTCCGTCCAGCTCCTGAGGCCATGCACACGACCGAAGACCGACAGACCTACTCCTTGAAACCAGCGGCGCGGTGGTCCGCGACCTACACCCGTCTGCGGGATGCGATCTTTGCCCATCGGCTGGCGCCCGGCACCAAGTTGCCCGAAGACGAACTGGCTTCGATCTACGCGGTGAGCCGTACCGTGATCCGGTCCGCGCTGCAGGCGCTCGCGCACGATCGCCTCGTGCGCCTGGAGCCGAACCGCGGCGCCTTCGTGGCACAACCCTCGCAGACCGAAGCCCGCGAGATCTTCGAAATGCGCATGCTGGTCGAGGCGCGCGCGGCAGCGCTTGCCGCCGCACGCGCTACGGCCGACGACGTGGCGCGGCTGCGCGCCCATCTCGATCAGGAGCACGAAGCGGTACGTGAGGGACGCGACAGCGACGCGCTGATGCTGTCGGCCAATTTTCATGTTGAGGTCTCGCAGATCGCGTCGCAGTCGATCCTGTGCGAGATCGTCGCCGACCTCGTCACACGCTCTTCGCTAATAATCGCGTTGTATTGGATCCGGCGCGACACCATCTGTGCAAGCCATGCCCATCATCATCTGGTCGACGCCATCGCCCGCCACGACACCGACGTCGCAGCCGAGCTGATGACAAGCCATCTAGCCGATCTGCTGACAGGACTGGATCTGACGCCACGACCGCGCGACGAAAAGAGCCTGACCGACATTCTGATTCAGGATGCTTAACGTCCGTGCGTCGCGAGCTCGCCTTCGGCGGGGATCCTAAGGCCTCCCGGGGGCAATTGAAGACCCAATCGAGACCGTCTGCTCGTTCTGGCCGCGCCAGGTCGGCAACGACGTGCCAATGCCGTGCAGCGCCTCGCCCAGACCGGCGACGTTGCCGTAGCCGAAGATAGCCCAGACGCCCTCGATGAAGCGCCCGCCCTCTTCCGTCATCTGGCTCTCCTTCACTCGGCCATTGTCAACATCGCCCTCGTAGTGCCCGAATCATCCTTGCAATTTATCGAGGTTCGATCGCTGGAGCGAACGATGGCCATGGAGTCCTCAAAACCGCGTGTTTGGACTGAAGACGAGACTAGGCTCTTGATCGAACTTGCGCGTCTGAAGACGAGTGCGCCAGCGATCGCGAAGCAGCTTGGACGCCACACAGCTTCCGTCAAACGACGTGCTGACCAGTTGGGCCTGCTTCTGCCGACGGGCAGGCGTGAACCGCAAGCCTCGCCTCGGCCCTCGACTGAAACGCGTCGGTGAACGGCGCGCGCTCAAGCCCTCGATGAACACCCCTCGCCTCAGCTGATTGCTGGACCATCCGAACGATAACCGAGCCCACAGACGCACCGGAACGGATTTTGCCGCAGGGACCTTGCTGCCCTCGGCGCAATGCCCCAATGGCATGAGCCCATTGCATTCCGGATCCTGCGCGACGCGGCGGCAGTTACGTCATCCGAACCCAGGTGCCTTTGCACGCCGAGGACTTTACAGCTGCATCGATGAACTTCACGCCTGCCAAGCCATCCTCAACGGTCGGGAAGATCACGTTGGGATCCAGCTTTTCACCGACCCTTGCCGCGCGGATGGCGCGCGCTGCCTCAGCATAAATTGTTGCGAAACCTTCGAGATAGCCCTCGGGGTGGCCGGAGGGGACGCGGGCGACGCGCGACGCCTCGCTCAAGGCGCCGGCGCCGCCGCGAGTCAGGAGTTGCTTGGGCCGGCCGTAGGGCGTGAACCAGAGATGGTTCGGATTCTCCTGTGCCCATTCGAGGCCACCTTTGCTACCGTAGACGCGCAGCGTCAGGCCGTTCTCATTGCCGACGGCGATCTGACTGGCCCACAGCATTCCCTTGGCACCGCCCTTCCACCTGAGGAGGATCTGGACATCGTCATCAAGGCGCCGCCCCTCGACGAAGGTCGACAGTTGGGCAAGCAATTCGTCGAGTTCGAGTCCGGTGACGAAGCAGGCGAGATTGTATGCGTGGGTCCCGATGTCGCCGATGCACCCGCCAGCGCCGGACCGGGCCGGGTCCGTGCGCCACGCCGCCTGTTTGTGGCTGCTTGCCTCCAATCGCTCAGTCAGCCAATCCTGGAGATACTCGGCCTGGACCAGCCGGATCTCGCCGAGATCGCCATTCACGACCATGGCGCGGGCCTGCCGGACCATGGGATAGCCCGTGTAGTTGTGCGTCACCACGAAGACCCGGCCCGTCTTCCTGACCAGTGCCACCAGCTCCTCGGCCTCGGCGACGGTCGTCGTCAGCGGCTTGTCGCAGATGACGTGGATGCCTGCTTCAAGGAAGGCCTTCGCGACCGGACTGTGCATGTGATTGGGCGTCACGATCGAGACTGCCTCGATGCCGTCCGCTCGCGCGGCTTCGGCCTTGGCCATCTCTTCGAAGGAGCCATAGGCACGATCATCGGCAATGCCGAGCTCCTTCGCCGAGGCCTTGGCTCGAACCGGATCGGACGCGAGCGCGCCGGCAACCAGCTCGAACTGGTCGTCGATGCGAGCGGCAATGCGATGGACTGCGCCGATGAAGGCCCCCTGGCCACCGCCGACCATTCCTAGTCTGATACGAGCATGAGTGCCGGCTTCATTGCTTGCCTTGATCGCCATTTGCTTCTCCCGCTCACGAAAGACCGAGCATCTTGCGGTTCGCTTCGTCGTCGGCGCCGGAGCCTGCATAATCGTCGAAGGTATTCTCTGTAACCCGGATGATATGGCTCTTGATGAACTCGGCCCCCTCGCGCGCGCCTTGCTCGGGATGTTTCATCGCACATTCCCACTCGAGCACTGCCCAGCTGTCGTAATCGTATTGCGTGAGCTTCGAGAAGATGGCGCCGAAATCGACTTGGCCGTCGCCGAGCGATCGGAAGCGGCCGGCACGGTCGACCCAGCTCTGAAACCCGCCATAGACGCCCTGGCGGCCCGTCGGGTTGAACTCGGCGTCCTTGACGTGGAATGCCTTGATGCGCTGATGGTAGATGTCGATGTAGTCGAGATAGTCGAGCTGCTGCAGCACGAAGTGCGAGGGGTCGTAGAGCAGGTTCGCGCGCTTGTGGCCCTTCACTCGGTCGAGAAACATCTCATAGGAAATGCCGTCGTGAAGGTCCTCGCCGGGATGGATCTCATAGGCGAGATCGACACCGTGCTCATCGGCATAGTCGAGGATCGGCCGCCAGCGCCTGGCGAGCTCGTCGAAGGCGGTCTCGATGAGGCCCGCCGGACGCTGCGGCCAGGGATAGACATAGGGCCAGGCAAGTGCACCCGAGAAGGTCGCTTGTGCAGTGATCCCGAGTCGTCTGGACGCCAGGATCGCGCGCTTGACCTGGTCGACGGCCCACTCCGTGCGGGCCTTGGCGTTGCCACGCACCTCCGGCGCGGCGAAGCCGTCGAATGCCGCATCATAGGCCGGGTGAACGGCTACGAGCTGGCCCTGGAGATGGGTCGAGAGTTCGGTGATCGCAAGCCCGTGGCGGGCGGCGATCCCCTTCACCTCGTCGGCGTAGTCCTGCGACTCCGAGGCTTTCTTCAGGTCAAAGAGCCGCCCATCCCAGCTCGGAATCTGAACCCCCTTGTAGCCGAGCGAGGCTGCCCATCCGCAGATCGAGTCGAAGGAGTTGAACGGCGCCTCGTCGGCCGCGAACTGGGCGAGGTATATCGCCGGTCCCTTGATCATCTTCATCGAATGCTTCCTTCTATCCTGGACGCTCGAGCAGCAAGCGCCCGCTGAGCTCGATACCCCACCAAAACTCGCCTTCTCTTGCCGGTTCCAGGAACGGTGCATTTCACCCGAATGCCTAGACCGGCAATCACGTCCCGGGACGGTCCCGCCTCAGAACGTCTCCCCGGCCCACAACGCCATCGCATCGACGTCGGTCAGCGGCGCCGGTCGCTCGACGCGCGAACGCACTGCGATCTCGCCGCCTTCGACGCTGGCCTTGAGGATCGCGTGCTTCACCTCCAGCGCGTGGCTCGCCAGCGCGCCAGAGGAGCGGTGCGGCGTGCCGCGCAGCACTGCGCTTGCGAGCTCGGCGATGCCCAGACAACGATAGTTGGCCTGGTTCGGCATGTGATCGGCCCAATTCGGCGAGCGCCAGTTGGGCTTGCCGAACGGTCGGTCGTCGGCTGTGACCGAGATCCAGTCGCCGCCCTTCTCGGTGTATTGCACTGCGCCGCCGAAGAAGTTGGGGTCGGGCACGCGCAGCGAACCCTCGGTGCCGTAGAGCTCGATCGGCGGATGTCCGTGCTTCCAGACGTCCCAGCTCATCGCGAAGATGATGTCGGCACCAGACTCGAAATGCAGCAACGACATCACCGTCGTCGGCGTTTCCACCGCGATGGTCTTGCCGTTCATCGGCCCCTTCGAGCTGACGAGCCGCGTGGCGAAGCCGGCGCTCGCACGTCCCTGCACGAGCGCAACGGGCCCCAACAGGTTTATCAGTGCCGCAAGGTAATACGGACCCATGTCAAGGATCGGCCCGCCGCCCCGTTTGAAGAAAAACGTCGGATCGGGATGCCAGTGTTCCATGCCATGCGACATGAGAAAGCAGGTGCCATAGAGCACTTTGCCGATCCGCCCCGCATCCACGAATTCGCGTGCCATACGCCCGCCGCCGCCAAGGAAAGTATCCGGCGCGCAGCCGAGCTTCAAGCCGCGATGCGCCGCCTCCGCCACCAGCGTCGCGGCGTCGTTGGCCTCGATCGTAATCGGCTTCTCGCCGAATACGTGCTTGTCTGCAGTCAACGCAGCGTGGCTTATCGCAAAATGCGCCTCCGGCGTGGTCAGATTAACGATGATCTGGATATCGGGACGCGCCAGCAGCGCGTCGATCGACAACGCCTCGATCTCGAACTTCGCCGCCTGGGCCTGTGCGGCCTCCGGCCGCTGATCCGCGCAGGCGACCAGCCTGAGATCGCGGAATTTCGACATGTTGTGCATGTAGATCGTCGAGATGTTGCCGCATCCGACGATGCCGACACCGAGCCTGCTCATGATCCGACCCCCCGTCACGTCCACGACGACACGGTCTCGCGCGCGCGGTGCGCGAAGCGGGCGACGTCGTTCGGTTTGTCGTGTTCAGCGACGAACAGAGAGACCCCGGCCTCCTTCATCGCCGCGAGCAGCGCCGGCCAATTCATGGTGCCGTGGCCGGGATCGGCCCAGCCATCCTCATCAGCGCATTCTCCCGATGGCGCGAGATCCTTGATGTGGCAGGCGACCAGACGCTGAGCATGCTTCTTGATCTCGGCGACGGGATCGCCGCCACCGCGCACGATCCATGCGAGATCGGCCTCCCAGGCGAGGTCGGGGGCCTCCTCGAACATGCACTCGAGATAGGTCTTGCCGCTCCCGCTGCGGCCATACTCCCAATGATGGTTGTGCCAGCCGAATTTGAGCCCCTCGCCGCTCACCATCCTTCCGATCTCGGCAAGTTCGCGCCCGATGGCGCGCCAATGCTTTTCGTCGCCCTCGCGCTCGCCCAATGGCGGGGCTGGCGCGAAGATGGTCTCGATGCCAATCTCGTTGCACATCCTCGCCGTGCCGACCGCATCCTCGCGCAAGCGGTCGAGACCGACATGAGCGCTCGGGGCAGTCATGCCGTGGCGCCCGAGCAGCCGCTTCAGCGTCACGGGATCGTTGAACAGCGCGCCCCAGGGCTCGACCATCGCGTAGCCGAGCCTGGACAGCAGCGCGAATTGCGCTTCGAGCGGGCTAATGGAGCGGGCGGAATAGAGCTGGATGGAGAATCTGTCGATGGGCTTGGTCATGTCTCGCTTTCGGCTGGGATGGGGGATCTAGAGGCGCTGTCCGCTCGTCTCATCAAACAGCGACAGGGCTTCGGCGGGGAAGCGGACGGCAAGCGTGTCCCCCACACGCACTTGCGCGTCGGCGTCATGGCGGAAAGAGAAGGGAGTGCCGTCGGCGAGGCGACACCAGATCAGCGTGTCGGCGCCCATCGGCTCAATCATCTCGACGCGCGCGGACACGGAGGATGGATCGCCGGACGCAGTCAACTCGATATGCTCGGGCCGGATGCCGAGAACGACCGGCGCGTCGGTCGGCTGGCTGCGGAAGACATAGCCGTGCAGGCCGAGCCGGTTTACGCCGGCGATGAATCCGAGCTCGCTGCCGCGCGCGAGACGACCAGGAATGAAGTTCATCGCGGGCGAGCCTACGAACGAAGCGACGAAGCGATTGACCGGCTCGCGATAGATCTTCCTCGGTGTGTCGAGCTGCTGGATCACGCCGCCCTGCATGACCGCGATGCGGTCCGCAAGCGTCAGCGCCTCGATCTGGTCGTGCGTCACATAGATCATGGTGGCGCCCAGCCGTGCATGAAGCCGCTTGATCTCGACCCTGAGCTCGGCGCGCAGCTGGGCATCCAGATTGGAGAGCGGCTCGTCGAACAGATAGACTCCGGCATGGCGCACCAGCGCCCGTCCAATCGCGACACGCTGGCGCTGGCCGCCGGAAAGCTCGCCGGGACGGCGGTCGAGGAGACTGGTAAGTCGCAGCATCTGCGCTGCCTCACTGAGGCGACGCTCGATCTCGCCCTGCGGCGTGCCGGCGACCTTTAGCCCGAACGACATGTTGCCTCGCACGCTCATGCGCGGATAGAGCGCGTAGCTCTGGAACACCATCGCGATGCCACGATCCTTCGGTTCTGCCCAGGTGACATCGCGGCCCCCGATATGGATCTCGCCACCCTTGACGTCGATGAGCCCAGCGATCGCGTTGAGCAATGTCGACTTGCCGCAGCCGGACGGCCCAAGCAGCACGAGGAACTCGGACGCCTCGACGTGGAGATTGAGATTCTCCAGCACCTTCAGGCCGCCAAAACCGATCTGCAGACTCCTGATGTCGACGTCCGATTTCTGCATGCTGCGTCAGCCCTTCACAGCGCCGGCGGCGATGCCGCGCACGAACCAGCGGCCGGAGCCGAAATAGACAGCGAGCGGCAACAGCGCAGTCAGCAGCGTCGCTGCCATGTCGACATTGTAGGCGCGCTCGCCTTGCGTCGAATTGACGATGTTGTTGAGCTGCACCGTCATCGGCAGATTGTCGCGGCCCGCGAAGACGAGCCCCAGAATGAAATCGTTCCAGATGCCGGTGGTCTGCAAGATCACCGCGACCACAATCATGGGCGTGGCCATCGGCATCATGATCCGCCCATAGATCTGGTAGAAGCCGGCGCCGTCGACGCGCGCGGCCTTGAACAACTCGACCGGCAGCGATGCGAAATAGTTGCGGAACAACAGCGTCATGGTGGGAAGGCCGAAGATCGTGTGGACGATCACGATGGTCAGGAGCGACTGCCCGAGCCCAGTGAAGGAGAACACGCGTACCAGGGGGTAGATGAACACCTGATAGGGAATGAAGGCGACCACCATCATCGCGCCGAACAGGAGGTTGGCGCCACGCACACGCCATAGCGACAGCGCATAGCCGGTGAGCGAGCCGATCAGAATGGAGACGCCGACGGACGGCACCAGAATGCGCAACGAGTTGAAAAAGCCGATCTTGATGCCCTGGCAGGTCAGCCCGGTGCAGGCCGAGGTCCAAGCCTTGATCCACGCGTCGACGCCGGGAGCTGCGGGCAAGCCCAACAGATTCCCCTGCCGGATCTCCGCCATCGGCTTCAGCGAGGTTACGACCATCACATAGAGCGGCAGCAGGAAGTAGAGCGCGGTGATGAGGATGAAGGCATAGAGGCCCCAGCGCGCCGGACTCATGCGCCTCGGCCGCCGTGCGGCGGGCAACGCCTGCGCCACCGCGGTCATCGCATCTCTCCCCTGCGCGCGCGCCAGTAAAGATAGGGCGCGACCACCGCGATCACCGTGATCAGCATGGTGGTGGCCGCAGCCGTCGCAAGGCCGATATTGGCGCGCTCGAACAGATGATCCATGACGAATTTAGCGGGCACCTCCGAGGCGATGCCGGGCCCGCCATTGGTCATGGATACCGAGAGGTCATAGAGGCGCACCACGCCCGTCGACAGCAGCACCGCGGCGGTCGCAAAGCTCGCACCCATCATCGGAATGATGATCGACACATAGACCCGCCATTTTGGCAGACCGTCGACCCGCGCCGCCTTCCAGATCTCATCATCGACGCCGCGCAGGCCGGCGAGCATGATCGCCATCACCAGCCCCGAAGCCTGCCAGACGCCCGCGATGACCAGGCAGTAGATTGCGGTCTCCGGCCGCACAATCCAGTCGAAGGTCGCGCCTTCGAAGCCCCAGCTGCGCAGCACATGCTGAATGCCGAGCGTTGGGTTGAACAACCATTGCCAGACCAGACCCGTGACGATGAAGGACATCGAATAGGGATAGAGATAGATCGATCGGATCGTGTCCTCGGCCCTCACCCGCTGATCGATCGCAACCGCCAGCAGGAAGCCGACCACAAGCGCGAGCGAAACCAGCAGCACACCGTAGATAACGATGTTGTGGACCGAGGTGATCCAGCGATCGTTGCCAAGCAACATCTCGTATTGCCGAAGCCCGACGAAATTGTTGTTCGGAAGCATGCGCGAATTGGTCAGCGATATCCACACGGTCCAACTGGTGGCACCGATATAGACGACGAGCATCACCATCAGCGCCGGCAAGAGCGCGGAGAGCGCGGACAGTCGGGAGTTCAGCGAAAGACGCATCGCATCGCCGGATTGAAGAGAGATCGACAGGAAGGAAAGGCGGCCGACGGTTCGTCAGCCGCCTTTCGTGATGCATCACTCCTGGGACTTCAGCACCGCGGCGACCTTGGCGGTGAATTCATCGGCGCTCATGTTGGTGTTCCAATATTGCGAGATGGCATCCTGGAGCGCGCCGATCAGCGCCGGCGGCGCCAGCATGTCGCCGGACGGCATTTGCTGGGCCTTGTCTGCGACGTAGCGCATGCCTTTTTGGGCGCAAGCGTCCAGTGCTGACGTATCGACATCGTTACGCACCGGGATCGAGCCCTTCTTCAGCGCGAACTGGATCTGGGTCTCTGGCGCCAACATCAGTCTCGCCAAGGTCATCTGCGCCTTGGTGGTGGATGGGTCCTTCGCCTTCGGGAATACGAACACGTCACCGCCCATCACATAACCGCCGCTGCCATTAGACAGCACCGTGCAGCCATAGTCCTTGTCGGCGACCTTGCCCGCCGCGACGAATTCGCCCTTGGCCCAGTCGCCCATAATCTGCATTCCGGCCTTGCCCTGGATGACGAGGTTGGTCGCGTCATTCCAGTTGCGGCCGGGCGCGCCGGCATCGACATAGTCCTTGAGCTTCTTGTAGGTGACGGCGACCGCCTTGAACTCGGCGCTCCGCGCCAGCGACACGTCATGCTTGCCGAGAATGCCGGTCCACATCTGTGCGCCGCCGACGCCGATCATGACCGAGTTGAACAGGTTTTGTTCCCAGTTCTTCTGGCCCGAGAAGGCCAGCGGGATCACCTTGCCCTCGGCCTTAAGCTTGTCGAGAATGGCTAGAGCGTCATTCCAGGTCTTCGGCTCGGCGGCGCCGACGGAGGCGAGCACAGCCTTGTTGTACCAGAGCCAATTCTGACCGTGGATGTTGATCGGTACAGCGTACATCTTGCCGTTGCGGGTCGCCGCGGCAACGATCGCGGCGGGCATCACGCCTTTCCAGTTGCCTTCGGTTGCGACCGCGTCGACATCGGCGAGCAGATCGCCCTCCACCAGCTCGTCGAACTGCTTGCCGGTGTTGAGCTGCATCGCGGTCGGAGGATTGCCGGCGACAGTGCGGCTGATCGCAGCATTCCGCGCATTGGCGGCGCCAGCCACAGCGCTGTCAATCCATGTCCCGCCGGCCTTGGTGAACTGATCGGCAAACACCTTCACCGCGGCGGCTTCGCCGCCCGAGGTCCACCAGTGGATGACCTCGGCCTTCATCTCTTCTGCGGAGACAGGCACCGAGGCCAATGTCACGGAAAAGGCCGTGGCGACAATCGCCACCGATGCGAACAGCGTGCGCTTCATCATTCCCTCCCGGATGTGCCTTTTGCAGGCTGTTTATTCGGCTTGCGGCCCTTATGGGCTCGTTCTTGCCTGATCGAATGTAATCGATTACATCGTATCGTATCAGAACTCCTAGATTTTGCAAGCACCCTCATGACCGTGAAATTGCGAACCTCCATATGGCAAAACGAAGCAGAGTGACGCGTCCAAAGGCGGCCAAGATCGCCGACGTCGCGCGCCTGGCGGGAGTTTCGGTTGCGACCGTCAGCCGGACGCTGGCGCGTCCCGAGGTTGTGATTGAGGAAACCCGCACACGCGTGCTCGCTGCGGTGCGCGAGACCGGCTACACACCGAACATTTCTGCAAGGAACCTGCGTGTCCGGAAAACCATGGTAGTCCTGGTGGCGGTGCCTGACATCGCCAACCCGTTCTTTGGCGAGGTTTTGCAGGGCATCGACGACACCCTGTCGACTGCCGGCTACGGACTCATCATCGCCAACCTGGCAGGATCGCCGGAGAAGGAGGCGCGCTATGTCGACCTGGTCTGCGCCGGTCAGGCCGACGGCGTGCTGCTCTTGTGCGGCCATATGATGCGCAGCCCCGACCGCGACCTGCGCGACGCGCGCGTACCGCTTGTTGCCGCTTGCGAGTACATTTCCGGCGAAAGCTTCCCCCAAGTCACAATCGACAATGTCGGCACGGCCCGCGAGGCGGTGCGACACCTGATCGAGCTGGGACACACGAGTATCGCCTATCTGTCTGGACCGAAATCCAACATCCTGGAGCAGCAGCGTCTCGAAGGCTATCGGCTGGCCTTGCACGAAGCGGGGATTGCTGCTTCCGCAGGCTTGATCCTGCCCGGCGATTTCACTTTCCGCACCGGCGTCGAGGCCGGCCGAACGCTGCTGGCGCTCAAGCCCGCGGCACGTCCGACCGCGCTGTTTGCAGCCAATGACGAGATGGCGATCGGCCTGATCAAGACCGTGTACGCGGCCGGCCTGCAGGTTCCGGACGATCTCTCCGTCGTCGGCTTTGACGGCATTGCTTATGCTGACTATTGCGAGCCGACCTTGACGACCATCGTCCAGCCCCGCCGTGACCTCGGGGCCACCGCCGCAGCCGAACTCATCGCGCTGATGACGATCGGCAAAACGGGCCTACGGAAGGACATCAAGCTTCCCGCCACGCTGATACTACGCGACAGCACGAGCGCGCCGCGGAAGAATCTCGGCCACTCATCCCGGGGCGCGAGGTCCGGTTAGGACGACCAGCAGCTTGGTCAGGATGCGCGATTGGTAACGCAACCCGCCCGACGCTCTGGTTCGATTAGTCCGCTTTGCGGAAGGCTGCCGATCCGCGTGTAGCGCATCGCATTGAAGGCTTGCTGTCGACCTTTGCTGCGCTTGAGATCTAGAGCCATCTCCTCGGAGACCCTTCGTCAATCATGGCCTTGTTGACAGCGGCAACAGCAGGACCTAGCCTGCTCTGGTATACTAGGTATACCAATGTCCCCTCAGCTCAAGCGATCGCGTCTCTTTGAGCAGGTTGTCGACATCCTCGAGCAGAGGATACGCGATCGGGATTTGCTGGCTGGTGCCGAGCTGCCATCGGAACGTCAGCTCATGACGGAATTCGGCGTTGGCCGGACAGCCATCCGCGAGGCACTGTTTCATCTGCAACGCGCGGGGCTTGTTGATCTCCGCGCAGGTTCGCGAGCGCGGGTCACAGCGCCGAATGCCGAAGTCGTTATGACGTCACTGTCGAGCAGCGCCAAATATCTGCTTTCCGATGACGACGGCATCCGTCATTTCCAAGATGCGCGTGCCCTCTTTGAGACCGGCCTGGCACGGGATGCTGCACGCAACGCCACAGCAAAGGATATCCGCTACCTGAACGATGCGCTTGACGCGAACTACAAGTCCATTGGCGACGTCGAACGCTTTGAGGACTCGGACATAACATTTCACTACGCGATCGCGACGATCCCCAAGAATCCCATCTACGTAGTCATGCACCGAGCTATCATCGATTGGCTCGTTGACCAGAGACGTGTGACGCTCAGCTATCCCGGCCAGAACCGGGTCGCCTTCGATGCGCATGTCGCGATCTTCGAAGCGATCAAGGCGCACGATCCGGAACTTGCCGATGCCCGCATGCGCTCGCACCTCGATCAGGTGGGCACGCTCTACTGGAAAGTCCGCAGGGCACATGAACAAGAACGCTGACTGGGTTTGATCTCAACTTCAAGGGGTCGAACAACAGACGCCAAACGGGAGGATGAACAATGGCTCGTGCCGGACTCAAACAAATGACCCGCACGCCAGAGGCCAAGCTTGGTCATTTCATCGTCGAGTTTGCCACTCCGGGAATTGGCCATATCCTCAAACAAGCGGGTTGCGATTTCGCGCTTTTCGACCTCGAGCATTCGGGCTTCGGCTTCGAGACCGTCAAGAGTGCTGCACGCTATTTTGAAGCCGCAGGGTTGCCGGCCATCGTCCGCGTGCCTTCACAGGAATATCACCACATCGCGCGCGCCTGCGACGCGGGTGCGGAAGGGATCATGATCCCGATGGTTAGCACTGCCGCGGAAGCGGAGGGCGTCGTTGGTTGCATGAAATATTATCCGGACGGGCGACGTGGCGTTGCCTTGAGTATTGCGCATGATGCCTATGGGCAGGGCCCGGTGCCAGAGAAGCTTGCGGCTGCCAACGAGCAGACAACGCTGTTCTGCCAGATCGAGACTGCTGAAGGTGCCGAAAATGCCGACGGGATAGCCGCCGTCGATGGCGTCGACTGCCTGTGGATCGGCCATTTCGATTTGTCAGTATCGCTCGGCATTCCCGGCCAGTTCGACCATCCGAAATTTCTGAAAGCGGTCGAGCAGACGATTGCGGCTGCCAAGAAGCACAAGAAGGCACTGGGCCGCCTTGTACCGACCACCGATGTCGGCATAGCGCTCTACAAGCAGGGCTTCGATTTTTGCTGCTATTCGGGTGACGTGTGGGTGCTTCGGGATGCGCTGACCGCCGCAATCACCACCTTGCGGAAGGGATGCACGACATGAACGCGCCATTTCGTGTTGCCCTTTCAGGTGATTTCAGGAAGGCCGACGGCTCGGCCGTCTACCCCGATTTCGATCTGAAGCCTCTGCTGGAGGCCCCCGGCGTGGAAATGGTCTATTTGGATAACGCCAACCCTCTGCGCAGCAGAGATCTTGAGGGCTTCGACGCACTTATCCTGCTGGCTCACCGCTTTGCGCCCGAAAGCGCCCCCAAAAACGGCAGGCTGAGCATCATAGCCCGCTTTGGCGTCGGCTATGACACGGTCGATGTGCCAACCTGTACCGCCGCGGACATCGCATTGGCGATCACGCCGGACGGCGTGCGCCGCCCTGTCGCGGTGTCGATCATGACCTTCATTCTGGCACTCGCCGGAAAGCTGATGGTGAAGGATAAGCTGACCCGGCAAGGACCGCTGGGTTTTGCCGCCCGTGGCGAGCATATGGGCTTTGGCCTGGTCGGCAAGGTGCTCGGTTCGATCGGTATCGGCAATATCGGGGCCGAACTGTTCCGGCTCGCCAAGCCGTTCGACATGAGGTTCATCGCTCATGATCCACTTGTGGATACCAAGCTGGCCGCCGCGCTGGGAGTCGAACTCGTCGGTCTCGACGACCTCTTCGCCCGGGCCGACGTCGTTACGGTGAACTGCCCACTAACGGCCGAGACGCGCCATCTCGTGAACGCCGACCGGCTCGCTCTGATGAAGAACACCGCGCTCTTCATCAACACCGCGCGCGGACCAATCGTCGATCAAAAGGCGCTCACAGACGCTCTGGCGACAGGGCGGATCGCAGGCGCCGCCCTCGATGTATTCGAGCAGGAGCCGACCGATCCATCCGATCCGCTGTTCGCGCTCGACAATGTCATCGTGACGCCTCATGCGCTTTGCTGGACCGATCAGTGCTTCGCCGGAAATGGTGCAGCCGACGTCAGGGCTGTACTCGACATTCAACACGGGCGGATCCCGAGCAGTATCGTCAATCGCGCGGTACTCGAGAAACCTACTTTCCGACGCAAACTGGAGGAGTACCGCCGCCAATTTGCCCATTGAGAATTCCTCGCCGCTAACGAGCGAGGGACATTTGAAAGGCTCTGCCATTCAAGGAACGGGAGGATACAATGATCAATAGACGTGATTTCGGAAAGATTGGTCTAGTCGCCGGCCTCACCGCAACAATGGGAAGGCCGGCATGGGCCGAGTCAGCCGCCGACACCGCCGTCAAGGCCGCGCAGCAATACAAGGGGCGCACGATCACGATCGTCTGGGAGGCAGGGCTTCAGTCGCTCGATCCCACTCACTTCTCGGGTCCAAAGTGGAAAGAGCTGACCGGGATGGACGTGAAGGTGGTCGAGGTCGCGACTGCCGAGATGTTCACCAAGATCATGCAGGACTACAAGTCAGGAGCCGGCGCATACGACGCGCTCAACGTCATACCTGCCTGGATGCCCGATCTTGCCCAGGCCGGCGCGCTCGAGGTACTCGACCCCTATGTCGAGAAATACGGCTACGCTCCCGAGCTACAGACGATTGCGCCGACCTATCGCGACAACCAGATGAAGGTTGGCGGCAAGATCTACGGCTTCCCCGATGATGGCGACGTTTTCCTGATGTACTATCGGCGCGACCTCTTCGAGGATCCAGCCGTGCAGAAGGCCTTCAAGGAGAAGACAGGCAAGGACCTCGCGGTGCCGAAGACATGGGCGGATTTCGATGTCGTCGGAGCTGGTCTTACGGACGTCCTAAAGGACAAGGGTATCTACGGCGCCGCCTTCTTCCGGCAGCCTCCTTATGCGATGTACATGTTCGAGGAGCGCTTCCGCAATGAGGGCGGCAAGTTCTTCGACGCTGACACCATGAAGGCCACGATCAATTCCGATGTCGGCGTCAAGGTCTTCGCCGACATGCGCAACGAGAACAAGTTCATGCCGCCAGGCGTGGAGCAGTTCGGCTTTGTGGAGAATCTCGCGACTTTCCTGCAGGGCCAATCGGCCATGACCATCTCCTGGCCACCCTATGGGCGCTGGGCCGAGGGTTATGGTACGGACCAGGAGGCACTGAACTGGGTCCCGAAGACAACTATCGCAGGCAAGGTGGGCTACGCCCTACCGCCGGGAGGACATCCCGAGCTCGCTGCAGGCTTTGCGTTGTCGATTTCGTCCACCTCGAAAAACAAGGACGCCGCCTATCTGTTCATCCAGTGGCTCAATAGCGACGCTGTGAGCCGCCAGCGCGTTCAGCTTCCCTATACGCTACGCGACCCGTTCCGCGACGCGCACTATGCGGATCCTGGCTATCTCGCCCTGTGGCCAAATGCCAAGGACTATCTGGCGGCCTTGAAACAGGCCTCGCAGACGGGTCTTCTCGATCTGTCGCTTCTGCAAACCGACAAATATGAGGAGGTCTTGCGCCAGGCGATTTCAAAGCTGTGGGCAGGCGACGATCCGAAGACGATCCTCGACGCGGCAGCAGCCCAGTGGAACGACATTACGCAGAAGATCGGCGTCGACAAGCAGAAGCCGGTCTATGCGGCTTGGGCCGCTGAGTCCGGCGCCTATCCGAAAACATAGGCACGCCCCTCCCTCTCCCCTCTCCCGCTTTCGAGCGGGAGAGGCTCCGCCCGCTGTCGACGACGGCACGAGACCAAAGCGGAACGTATCCCGAATTCAACCATGGCCGCCATCGCCCATCCCGACCGCAACTTCAAATACTGGCTGATCTCGCCGGCCGTCTTCCTGCTCTTGCTGGTAGGCCTGTTCCCACTGATCTTCTCGCTTGTGGTGAGCTTCATGCGCGTCACCATGCTGGAGACCGACACATCCTTTGCCGGATTGGTGAACTACGTCCAGCTCTTTCATGACGCGAGACTATGGCAGTCGCTCCTCCACACATTGCTTATCATGGTCATAGCCCTGCCCATCGAGTTGCTTCTCGGCCTCGCCATGGCCTACCTGTTCCTCGACCGCATGCCCGGGCGACAGCTTCTGGTTTCGCTGCTGGTGCTGCCGACAATCATCTCACCGATCGTCGCCGGCGCCACATGGCGGCTCCTGTTCGATAACCGCTATGGTCCGATCAACCAGATCATTGGCTGGTTCGCTGGCCACCCTGTGGCGGCCCTGTGGACGGTCAATCCCGGACTCGTCTATCCCGCCATCATCTTCTGCGAGATCTGGCAGTGGACACCGTTCATGTTCCTGATCTTGCTCGCCGCCCTTTCCAATGTCGACCGCTCATTAACCGAAGCGGCTGAGATCGACGGAGCGCGGTTCTGGCGCAGCTTCCGCTATGTTGTCCTCCCGGCAATCTTTCCGGTCATGTCGATCGCCATTCTGATCCGTGGCCTCGACCTCTTCCGCATCTTCGACATCATCTGGGCGCTCACGGCGGGCGGTCCCGGCACGATGACCGAGACCATTTCCGTCTATACCTATATCCAGGGATTCAGGCAGTTCGAGTCGAGCTACACGGCGGCGATCGCCTTCCTTGTCATCGCGCTTCTCACCGTCATCGTGACCTGGGCCATTCGGCGCATGGGGCTGGCAAAATGAAAGGCGCACCGCTCCATCGCCGCAAGGAGACGAAGCTCGTCTTGCGCTATCTCATGGCGACGCTCCTCGTCGTTATATTTGTCTTTCCGATCTACTGGCTGTTTGCCATTTCGTTCAAGACTCCAGGCGAGATCTTTGCTTTTCCACCGGTGTGGTATCCGAAGAGCATCCAGTTCAACAATTATGCGGTGCTGTTCAAGGATGGCGATGCCAAAACGGTCGGCAACAGCCTGGTACTCTCTTCGGTATCAACCTTCTTCGCCATGATCTTCGGCACCATCGCCGCCTACTCACTGGCGCGCTTCAAGACGGGCGGCGAAAACCTCGGCGTTTGGATTATATCGCAGCGCATGATGCCTCCCGTGGCCATCGCATTTCCGATCTTCCTCTTCTATGTCTGGCTCGGCTGGGTCGATACCTACATCGGGCTTATCATCCTCTATACGGCGTTCAGCCTCCCCTATGTGATCTGGATGATGCGGGGCTATATCGAGGAAATTCCGCTAGAGCTCGAAGAGAGCGCCCTCATCGACGGCTGCAATCGTTGGGAGGTTCTGTGGAAGGTGGTATTTCCGATGGCGCGCTCCGGACTGTTCGCTACCGCGGTCTTCACCTTCGTCTTTTCCTGGAACGACTTTCTGTTTGCACTGGTGCTCACCCGCACCGAGGTCACGACCTACACGGTCCAGGTCACGCATTACTTCGGCGGCCAGTCGAATTTCTGGTCCAAGATCGCCGCGATGTCGGTGCTTGGGACCATTCCCGTATTCATCACCGTCGCAACGCTGCAGCGCTATCTCGTCCGCGGCATATCAATGGGCGCAGTCAAGGGTTAGCTCGTGTCGGACCTGAAGATTACCGGACTCCACAAGCACTACGGCACATACCACGCCGTCAAGGGAATCGATCTTGAGGTACCCTCGGGCGAATTCACGGTCCTGGTAGGTCCATCGGGATGCGGCAAATCAACCCTGCTTCGTACCATCGCAGGACTTGAGGAGGCGAGCGCCGGAACAGTCGAAATCGGCGGACAGAACGTCACGTGGGCACGCCCGCGCGATCGCGACATCGCGATGGTGTTCCAGAACTACGCCCTCTATCCCTATCTCAACGTTTATGAAAACATTGCATTTGGCTTGCGTGCGAGGAAAGTTGCGTACGCCCAGATCGACAAACGTGTGAAGCGCGCCGCCGACATGCTCGGCATTGCGCAACTTCTCCAGCGATTTCCACGTGAGCTTTCTGGCGGTCAACGCCAGCGCGTCGCGATCGGCCGCGCGATCGTGCGGGACGCACTGCTCTTTCTATTCGATGAACCGCTGAGCAATCTCGATGCCCAGCTTCGCGACGATATGCGGGTTGAAATCAAGCGGCTCCATCAGGAACTCGGCCGCACCATCATTTACGTGACTCACGACCAGATCGAGGCGATGACGCTCGCTGACCGCATCGCGCTGCTGCGCGACGGCAGGATTGAACAGCTCGGCACGCCGCTCGATTTGTTCGAGCGGCCGGCAACGCGCTTCGTGGCCGGCTTCCTCGGCAGCCCGAAGATGAACTTCCTGCCCGCCACCATCGAGACCGGAGAGGTAACCCTTCGCGACGGAACCAAGCTGACCCTGCCTACCGGACGCAAGGCGCCAAACGGCCAAGCGATTATTTTGGGACTCAGACCCCAGCACATTGCCAAAGCCAGCGCGAGCGCTGCGCCAGGTCACGTGCAGTTGCCATCGACTATAGAACTCGTCCAACCAACAGGCTCCCGGGTGCAGGTTAGCATGCCGCTCGGGGGAATCAGCATCACCGCGGAATTCGCGGCTCACGAAGTCACCGCGCCGGGCGAACAGGTTCGTATCGACATCGATATGAACCGCGCCGTTCTGATCGATCCACAAACTGACAAGGTCATTTGAGGGAGCCACCATGGCCCAGAGGAAGCCGAGCCGCGCAATCAAGCTCTTCGGAACCGAAGCTCCCGAAGGCAAACGTCGCGAATTGACCGCAGGTCCCATCTCGGCTGTCTTCGACAGCGGTGCGTTGCGCTACATCCGCTATTACGGTGAAGAGATCCTGCGAGGAATTTCCTATATCGCGCGCGACAAGGACTGGGGCACCTATGCTCCGGCAGTCGAGGACCTGAAAATCCGCCAGAACAAGGATGGGTTTGCCATCGCCTATCAAGCCATTTGCAAGGACCAAGATCAGGCGATCCGGTATTCCGCCAAGATCGACGCAAACAGCAATGGCACACTGACGTTCTCGGCCGAAGGAACGCCCCTTTCCGACTTCCTCACCAATCGGACAGGGTTCGTGGTGCTGCATCCGCTCGCGGGAACGGTGGGGCGCGCGGTTGAAGTCGTCCACACGAATGGAAAGAAAGAGCGGCGCAAATTCCCGAAGCTCATCAGCCCCGGTCAGCCCATTTTCGAAATCCGGTCACTCAAGCACGAGCCGCTGTCCGGCGTTGCCGTCACCGTTCTGATGGAGGGAAACAAGTTTGAGATGGAGGACCATCGAAACTGGATGGATGCCTCCTACAAGACCTATGTGTGCTCCCTCCTCGATCCCTGGCCGTACATGATGGAGAAAGGCAAGAGCTTCAGCCAGTCAATCACCCTCACCGTCTCAGGCAAACCGCCGAAATCGAGGCCGAGGACCTCCGCTGCCGATACGACGATAACTCTCGCGGGCACGAAAGGCCGTATTCCGCAAATCGGCCTCGGCGTGCCGATGGGGGAAGCCGCGGCGGCGCTCGAGGCCGTGGACCTGATTGCTGCGGCGAAGCCTCAGTCACTCGTTTGCCAGATCGACGGACGCGAGCGAGGACAGGAAGAAGCTGCTGCCTGTTACCGCGATCTGTCAAGGCAAACGGGAGCGCCGGTCATACTCGAGATCATTCTGCCGGCCAGGGAGCCGGCCGATAAGGAAATGGCTGCGATCGCGCGCGCAGTGAATGCCGCGGGGCTCACACCTGCGTCCGTTGTTGTCACCCAGATGCACGATCTCAAATCGTTTCAGCCAAACACACCGAGGCCCTGGGGGCCCACCTACGAGGAAATGGCGACGGCGGGGCGAGCCTGCTTCCCCGGCGCCACGCTTGGCGGTGGAATGCTCTCCTATTTTACCGAATTAAACCGCAAACCCGTCCCCCAGGGCGTGTTTGACTTCATCACACATACCGGCTGCCCCATTGTCCATGCCCCAGACGACATCTCGGTCATGGAGACTCTTGAGACTCTTCCGTGGATCTTCGATTCGGCACGCGCCATGGTCGGCAAGACGCCCTATCACATTGGCCCGACCAGTATTCCATGTCGTGACAACCCCTATGGCGCAGCGGTTGCGCCAAACCCCGACAACAGGCGGATTTGTCTCTCCGATATTGATCCGCGCCAGCGCGGACTCTTTGCCGCCGCATGGAGCCTCGGCTACCTGTCGGCGGCCGCGAGAGCCGGTGTCGACGCCGTGGCCCTCGGCTCTGCCACTGGCGCGCAAGGGATGATCTATCGCAAATTGGCCCATGCCCAACCGTGGTACGACGGTGGTGGCGCCAGACTGCTCCCTATCTATCATGTGATTGCAGGTCTTGCCGGTGCGAGCGGCGCAAGGCGCATCGATACGGATTCGTCTGCACCTCTAAAGCTTGCCGCTCTTGCTCATCGCAACAAGGCCGGCGGAGTGCTTTGGCTTGCGAACCTGTCAAGTGAGACTCAGCGCCTGAAGGTCAGGGGCTTCGATGGCCCTGCCAGATTGGATGTTCTCGCTCCAGAAAGCTTTGAAGCGGCCGCTCGCGATCCCGCCTGGCTCGAGAGTGGCGGCACCTTCGTCCGCAAGGTGGGAAGCTTTGAACTTCCGTCATATGGGGTTGCTCGAATCAAGAGCGACTGATCTCCCATGGCGCTCGAGCGCGTGCCGACCGTCGCGGGTGTCGCGCGACGGCCAGCGAGGAAGTACAGCCTCGTAAGATAGGCCCGCCAGTGAACCGCCTGTGTTGAGATCGATCAATGTAGGAACCGGCGTCCGGCGCTCAACTCCTCCGGAGCACCAGGAGCACGCGCCATGGGCACAAAAAATATCATTGCTCTCGTTGTGATCGCCATAGTCATCGTCGGGGGCGCAGTCGCGCTCCGCTACGTCGATACGGGACAGGGTGCCAGGACGAGCCCGGGCATATCGGCCAAAACGGCATCAGACTGAGCAACATCGGCACGGTCCTACGCCCGTCAGCAAGGAGGCCGCCAGCGTGAACCTGTAGGCCCCAAAAGTGGCGGGCAGCCCCGACCGACATCAACCGGCACGCACGAAAATGTGCTGATACCCGGGCTCTGAAGATCTATCGAAAGTGCATATGTCCTGCCTAGGGCCCGGGGCATCAGGGCTAGTTCGATGTTGGATATTGCAATGGGAATTCTCGTTGCGGTGAGCGTCGGCATTTTCTTGGCGCACGCGGTTGACGCCTATTACGAATAGAAAACGCGGGACCGACGCCGCTCTGTTCTTGTGCTGCGGTTATCCACAGCTTATCCACAGGCTGACAGAACAGATGTGCAATGAATCGCGAACAGACTGGCGGCTCGGCACACGCCCCCGCCGAAGATGTGCCGAGCCTAGCCATGCCAGTGCGCTGATCGATCCGACCGGCTGGGACGAATGATGGCGACAATGTGGCTGCGTCGCTAGAGCTCAAATGCAACACTGTCGAGGGAAATAAGAAGGCCACCAGGTTCCGCCGGGCCTCAGCCGGCGGCGTGCGCTGCCAGCCGCTGGCAGTTACGGGTGCGATGTCGGCGCCGGCGCTTCATGGCTCCCCCCCCCCTTGGACATGCGTTCCCGCAACGCGCTTTTCTGCGAAGCAGCGAAAAGGGGGACCGCTAAAAGTTTGGTTTGTTTGCCAAAAATGGCGCGAGAGACGGGGCTCGAACCCGCGATCTCCGGCGTGACAGGCCTGGATTCCGCGAGCAGCTTCAACGCCCTCTGATAGGCGGTCGCCGAGGCCGGCGCCAGCGGAGCCGCCTCAACGTCCGGCGTACTTGGGCCGCCACGGCCGTCGCCAAACGACTGGCAGGCGATGTGCTTGTACCTGCACTACCATCGATTCCAGTTGCGGAACGATCAAGCAGAGTGGATCGCTGACCTGCTGCTCGGCGTCAGATTCGAAGACGACGGCCGAATCCGGGAATGGCAACCCCAGGAGCTGCGCGCGATGACAGGTCGCGTGCAGGCCGTCATGGCTTAGGTGCTGCGATGGATTCCAGCACCACCAACCACATCGGATAAAATAGCTCTGCTCCCCCGCGGCCGCCTCAAGGACGCCAGGAGATGGTTCGCCCATCGCGGATGGGCCGTGCTGCCCCAGGGTCGCAGGGGGCAAGCCATCCGTTCATCATCGCCTCCCCGTCGCGTTGATCTTCCCTCGCCCTGATGGAACTCCGTTGCGTCGCCTCAGACGAAGGCACTCAACCCGGTGATCGACTTGCCGACGATCAACGTGTTCATCTCCCTGGTGCCTTCATAGGAATAGATCGCCTCGGCGTCGGCCACGAAACGGCCGATGTGATTTTCGAGCAGGATGCCGTTACCGCCGAGCAGTTCGCGCGCATAGCCAACGGTCTCGCGGCACTTGACGGTGCAGAATGCCTTCGCCAAGGATGCATGCTCGTCGCGCATCACGCCTTCGTCCTGGAGCTGGGCGAGACGCAGCATCATCGCCTGGGTGGACGTGACGTTGCCGAGCATGCGCACCAGGAGATCCTGCACGAGCTGGAATCCACCGATCGGCCTTCCGAACTGCCTCCGTTCGGTCGCATAGCGCAGCGCGTGCTCGTAGGCGCCCATCTGGCAGCCTACGGCGAACCATGCCACTCCGGTGCGGGTCATCCGCAAGACCTTGGCGGTGTCCTTGAACGAGTTGGCATTCTGGAGACGATCCGCCTCCGGTACGTGGCAATCCTTCAGGGTGATCAGCCCGTTCTGCACGACACGAAGCGCCATCTTGGTCCTGATCTTCTCGACGGAAAAGCCTGGGTTGTCCTTCCCGACGACAAAGCCCTTGACCTGGTTCGAACCCTCCTCGCGCGCCCAGATTACATTGATGTCGGCAAAGGTGGCGTTGCCGATCCACTTCTTCTGGCCATTGAGTATCCAGACGTCGCCCTCGCGCCGGCAGGTCGTCAGCATGCCGCCCGATGTGGCGGAGCCGACCAAAGGCTCCGTCAGCCCGAACGAGCCGATCTTCTCGAAGCGCATCATGGGTGGAAGCCAGCGCTGCTTCTGCGCCTCGTCGCCGCACAGATAGATCGAGCCCGCCGACAATCCGGTGTGCACGCCCCAGAAGGTCGCGAGCGACGCGTCCACCCGCGCCAGCTCCATCGCAACGAAGCCGTTCAACAACCAGTTGCCGCCCACCGCGCCGTAACCCTGGTAGCCGACGCCGCCGATGCCGATTTCGGCCATCTTCGGAATGATTGCGAACGGGAATTCGTCGCGGCCCCAGTACTCCTCGATCACGGGCGCGACGACACCTTCGGTGAAGTCGCGAACGCGCCGCAGCAGCGCGCGTTCGCGATCGTTCAGCACGTTTGCAATTCCATAGAAATCGCCATTGACCGGCGGCGGTACGTAGTCCGACCGTCCCGTCTGGGTCGCCTGCGGGTTCGCCATCGTTCTCTCCCTCGTGCGTGGATCGCGGCGTCAGGCCGATTTGTTCGGACGAACGCTGGCGCGGATCTCCTCGAGACTCTCCTTCACGCGATGCTGGATGATCTTCACCGCCTCCGCGATCGATTGCCTTGCGGTCGATGCGCTCTCCTGTGCGCCTTGCACAGTGATCTGGAATACCTTTCGCGCGAATTCGGCCTGCAACGCGATGTTCTCGTGGACCCTGCCGAAGGGCTTGTACTCGCGCGCAACTGTTGCGGCCTCTTTCAGACCAGCTTCCAGAATCTCGCGCTGCTTCCGTGCCACCGATTGTGCGCCCTGCGCGGCAACCTTCGCGCTTTCACCGAGGGCATCGATGTTTTTCTTCTGGGCCTGCAGCAATTCATCCACCTTCAGCTTCGGCAAGCCGAGATCGCCGCCGAACTTCCTCAACATGTCGATGTATGAGGTCGTGTCCGTCATGATAACCTTCCTTGTTGCTGTGCTCAGAACTAGTGGCGTTCGCCTTCGGACGTTGGAATGATATCTCTGACGCGACTGGCCGTTCGCAACATCAGGGAGGATGACTTAGCCTGCGGGCGCTCGTCGGCAAGGAATTCCTCGATCAACGCGGCAGTTTCCGCCGGCCGGGTCACCATGAACAGGTGTCCGTCATCGATCATGCGCAGCTCGGCATTCGGGATCAGGCCTGCAAGGATATGACCATTAATCGAGGGGACCAGCGGATCGTCGCTGCCCATCAGCACGAGCGTCTGCTGTCGCAGCGACCATAGCCATGGCAGGCTGGTCCAGCCGGCCAAGGCGAGGAGCTGGTACAGATAGCCGAGATTTCGCGCGCCATGCATTGCGTCTGCATGCCGGCCGATGAGTGACGGGTCGTAGCGAAATGCGCCGCCATAGATGTCCGCCGCGATCCTGTTCATGTAGTCCTTGTCGGTGTAGCGCCGCGGCGTTGCCATCTTCCACAACACCGCTGGACTTGCCGGCACCATGGTGAAACCGGGCGCCGTCGCAGCCAGCACCAGCCGCCGGCACAGCTTCGGATATTGATGCGCGAATTGCTGCGCGATCCCGCCACCCCACGACACGCCGGCGGCGTCGACCTCGGCGTAACCCAGCTCCGCAACAAGACCAGCGGCCAGCCGGGCCAGCGTCGAGGGGCGATACGGAAGAAGTGGCCTCGGCGAGGCGCCGACGCCGGGCACGTCGAATATGATCGCCGTCGTGCTCGTGAGTGCCTCGAGAAACGGCTTCGCCAGCTCCCAGTTGGCACCGATCCCGTTGAACAGCAACAGCGGCGGTTTCCGCTCGCCGCCGTGCCTGATGGCGACCCGGAGCGACTGCTCGTAGATCACAATTTGCCGCACACTGATCTCGCCCGGCTTGCCCGTAGCGGTCTGCGTCGCCGGCTGCGTGTTCGTCGTGGCGTCATTCAAAGACGTAAGTCCCCGGAGCTGGAGCGAGGACTGGATGATGCTGGTTGCCGGGCGATGCTGGCGCATCGACTTCCTCGCCCGACCGCGCGTGAAGCCAATCCCGCCAGTCGAGCCACCAGCTTCCCTTCCGCTTCTCGGAAGCAGCCAGGAACGCGTCCGGTCCGGCTGGATTGACGGGGCCGATCACGAAGGAGGCCTTTGGATTCGCCGGCGGATTGAGAAGGCTCTGCAGGTGACCGCTGTTCGAAAGCACGAAGGTCGTGCCAGCGCCCATGATCTGCGCCGTCCTGTGCACGCCTTTCCAGGGCGTAATGTGGTCCGTGACACCTGCAACGACGTAGCAGTCAGCCTTGACCTTGCTCATGTCGATTGCCGCGTCGTTCAGCGCGAGCTTTCCCGCGTTGACGAACGGATTCGTGAAATAGAGATCGAGGTAATCGCCGTGGAGGCGGGCCGGAAGCCGGGTCGTATCGGCATTCCAGTACAGGATATCGAAAGCCGGAGGCTGATTGCCGAGCAGGTAATTGTTGACCCAATAGTTCCAGATCAGATCGTTCGGCCGCATCCACGCGAACATCCGCGCCAGCTCGTGACCGTCGACCATGCCGCGGAGTCGCGAGGCCTCCTTGGCAGCGTGCATGGTTTCCGGGGTCATCAGGCAGCCGAACGCGCTCTCATCGGCCGTGTTCGGGTCAAGCAGGCAGACCGCCAAGACCATGTTCCTGACCTTCTCAGCGGGGCCGCCCAGCGTTGCGAAATATGCCGTCGAGGTGATTCCACCGGAGCAGGAGCCCATCATGGAGATGTCGTCGCTGCCGGTGATCTCGCGCGCAGCGTCGACGGCTTCGTCCAGCGCCGCGACGTACCTGTCGAGGCCCCATTCACGGTTGGCCGCGGTCGGGTTGCGCCAGCTCACGCAGAAGACCTGTATGCCACTCTCGAGCAGAAAGCGGACCATGCTCTTGTCGGGCGAGAGATCGAGCGCATAGTACTTGTTGATCTGTGGCGGCGTGATGAGCAGCGGCCGCTTCCAGACCCTCGGCGTCGTCGGCGTATACTGGATGAGCTCCAGCAGTTCATTGCGAAAGATCACTGCGCCCGGCGTGGTCGCGAGGTTCTCGCCGACCTTGAACGCGTCGCGATCGACCATCGACGGCATGCCGCCGTTCCGGGCGAGGTCGTCGACATAGTTCTTCAATCCATGCCAGACGCTGCGACCACCAGTGTCCACGAATTTGCGGATCGCCGCCGGGTTGGTCAGAATCGCATTGGTGGGAGCGACCGCGTCGATCAGGATTTCCGTGACCAGATGCGCGCGGGCCTTGTCGATATCGCTCAGGCTCGTCTTGTCGACGAAACCGCTGACCGCGTCGCCCCAGGCGAGATAGGCCTTGAGCATTCCGCTGTGCAGCGCGCTCTCCTTCCAGGTGGCATCGGAAAATCGCCGGTCGCCGGCCTGCGGTGCGCGCTCCGACTTGCCGGCAAGGATAGAGCCCAGCTCGCCGAGGAAGGACAACCATTGCTCGGTCGCGACCTTCGGCTCGTTGACGATCGCCTTGAACACGACGCCTGCGCTGTCGACGAGATCCTGGCCCCGGATGCCGACGAGGGGATTGAGCGCCAGTGTATTCCGGGACGCGTCTTCCGATATCCCCTCGTTGAGCGGAATTTGTTGGCGGTTCTCGGCGTTCATTGTCGTTGTGCTCCCGCTGCGGGGATCAGGAGCGCGAGCGTCTCGGCGATCAAGGCGGGTTTCTCCGATCCCTCCACTTCCAGCGTGTTCTGGGTCTTCATGATCACCTGTCCGCCGTCTTTCGGCTCTACGCCGGCGAGCACGACGCGCAATCTCACGCGCGCGCCGGCCGGTACCGGCGCGAGAAAGCGGACCTTGTCGATCCCGTAGTTCAGCCCGGCCGCAGCGTCGCGCGGGATGACGCCGATCTCCATGGCGAGCGGAGCGACCATCGCGAGCGTTAAATAGCCATGGGCGATCGGACCGCGAAAAGGACTCTCCCGCTTCGCTCTCTCGACATCGACGTGAATCCACTGCCGATCGCCCGTACAGGACGCAAAGGTGTCGATGCGCGCCTGGTCGATCGCTACCCAATCGGAAAGGCCAAGCTCCTGGCCAACTCGTTCGCTGAGGCCAGCAAGAGTGAGATTGCTCACGTTTTCCTCCCCGTTCGTGGCTGTGGCGGACGGCTACACGTTGCCGTACCGCTTCCGCAGCTCCTGCTTGTTGATCTTCCCAACACTCGTCTTCGGAATATTCTCGATGAAAATGATCTTCTCCGGGATGCCATATTTCGAAATGACACCCTTGTCCGCGAACACCTTGAGATGGTCCTTGATGGCGGTGTCGCTGACGCCGTTCGTCTCGGACTCCTGCTTGACCACGAGCGCCAGCGGCCGCTCGCCCCACTTCTCGTCCTTGACGCCGATGACAGCAGCATCGGCAACGCCGGGGCATTGCGAGATCAGGTCCTCGATCTGCAATGACGACACCCATTCGCCGCCGGTCTTGATGACGTCCTTGATGCGGTCGGTGATATGCACGTAGCCGTCCGGGCTCACCACCGCGATATCGCTGGTGTGCAGATAGCCTCCGGCCCAGAGCTGTTCTGATCCTTCGGGATTGTTGAAGTAGCCTTGCGTGAGCCAGGGTGCGCGCAAGACGATCTCACCGGCGGACTTGCCGTCATGCGGCACGTCGTTCATGTCGTCGTCGACAATGTGCAAGTCCACCAGCGGCCCGGCCATGCCGGCTCGCGTGCGAAACTCGACCTCGCCGTCTGAATCGCCCGTGAGGTCCTTCGATCTGACGTGGGAAACCGCGGCAAGCGGGCCGGTCTCCGACATCCCGTAGCCGGCAAAGATGTCAATGCCTGCGGCCAGGGCCTGCTTGGCGAGAGCCTTGGGCAAGGCGGAGCCTCCGATCACCATCTTGAGGCCATTCAGATCGACTTTCGCCTTGTCGGCGGCGTCCAGCAGCATCCGGAGGATGGTCGGCACCCCATGGGTGAAGGTCACGCCCTCGCCTTTGATCAGCTTGACCAGCATCGCCGGCTCGTAGCGTCCGGGATAAACCTGCTTCGCTCCGGCGAGCGTCGCCGACCATGGGAAGCCCCAGGCGTGAACGTGGAACATCGGCGTGATCGGCATGTAGACGTCGTCACGCGAGAAGCGGCCCTGCGAGCCCGCTATCCCGAACAGGGCGAGTCCCGCCAGCGAGTGGAGCACAAGCTGGCGGTGACTGTAATAGACTCCCTTGGGCAGACCGGTCGTGCCGGTCGTATAGAAGGTGGTCGCCTGCGTGTTCTCATCGAAGTCAGGAAACTCGTAGTCGGGCGAGGCCGCAGCAAGCAGGCTCTCGTATTCGCCGATGAAGGACAGGCTGCCTGTCTGCGGTGCCGGCGCGTCCGACATCACGATCAGCCGTTTGACCTTCGGCAATTGGGACTTCAGCCCTTCCAGCAAGCCGACGAACTCTTCATTCACGAGAAGCGTCGAAGAACCTGCGTGATCGATCGTGTAGGCGACCTGTTCAGGCGACAGCCGGACATTCACCGTCTGCAGCACGCACCCCATCATGGGAATCGCGAAGAACGCCTCGAGGAAGCGGTGGCTTTCCCAGTCAAGGACGCCGACAGTGTCACCGGGCTCTACCCCTGCTTTGCTCAAAGCCGATGCCAGACGGCCAATCCGTTCCCTGGTCTGGCGATAGGTGAAGCGCCTGAGATCGCGATAAACGATCTCCTGATCCGGCGCCTGAACGCGCGGCGTGTGCCACAACTGCTTCAAGATAAGAGGAAATTGATAGGCAGATTTGGCGGTCTGAATCAGCCTTCCGACCATGGCGGCCTCCCTCGACGTCTCACTCCCAGCAGCCAGCGTCCACAGTTCTGAGCAAGCGGATCACCTGGTCTGCCGACCTGTCTCACGACGGTTCCGTCGCGCGACAACCGCGCAAGCCTCGCGCGCAGCGTCGTCCTTGTGAAGGTCCGCAACGGACAACGCCCGGTCCCGGCCGGACAGTGTGCGCCTCAAACGTCACGCAGTCTTGCACAAAATTGCTGTGATTTGAGTCCGCGGGAAGCCTTATCTCGGCGCTGCACAATAGGTGACCGGCGAGCCTTTTCGACGAGCGAAAAACTGCTGTTCGGCTTCGACAGCAATGCAGAATATGCTTGTGGTCGATCTAGGTCGGCTCGCGCATTCCGACAATGTTCATAGGCAGGTTCAGTTGAGCAACTCCAGGCAGCCGGGCAAGACGATCGATGCGAAGGAAGCGCTGGTCGTCGGATTAGGTGAACGAGTCTACGAGTCGACCAAACTCGCGGTCCTGTTTGACGAGCTTGTCAGACAGGGCCACCCGGCCAACGAAATATTGAGAAACGTCTCTCTCAGGGAACACGACGTGCACTCTCCGAAGACGAGGATTTCGCTCGCGCAATTGATGACGGTTTGCGAGAACGCCATTCGACTCTCGAGCGACCCGCACCTGCCCTATCGCATCGGCTCGTCCATCCATATCTCCACCTACGGCATGTACGGATTTGCTATTCTTTGCTGTCCCGACTTTCGCGACGCCATGGCCTTTGCGTGGCGTTATCACTCGCTTGCCGCGCCGCTTGCAGCGATCGAGTTCAGGGAAGAGAAAGGGTTCGGAAGCTGGACCATTGAACCCAATGCGCGCGCAGCAATCGATCCACGGGTCTACCGCTTCATCACCGAGATGCAGATCGGTATCCACATCTCGTTGATGCGCGACGTCATGGGCGCCGCATTCGCGCCCGATCACGTCAGCCTGACCTATTCTGAAGCCGATGGTTTCGGGCTGCCCGCGGATCTGATCGGATGTCAGGTACATTTCGAGCGCGGGCTCAACTGCATCGTTTTTCGTTCGGACTGGCTGGACCAGGCTGCACGTCTCGGAAACAAGACGACCTATCCGATGGTCGTTGCACTTTGCGATAATCTGCTGGACGAACTGAAATTACGAGTTGGGATCGCCGGGGAGATCCGCGCACTTCTGCTGCGGGATATCGCCAACCCTCCAACCCTTGCCGATGTGACGAAAGTGCTCGACGTCAGCGACCGCTCGCTGCGGCGTCAGCTTCGGCAGCAAGGCATCTCTTTTCGCGGCCTCCTGGATGAGCTCCGGACACACATGGCGCTGAAATATCTGCGCACGACCAAGCTCGCCAACGAGGACATTGCGCTGGCGCTGGGCTTCAGCGACGCCGCAAATTTTCGCCGTGCATTTCGCCGCTGGACGAAGAGGTCGCCCAGCGAGTTCAGAACCGAATAGTCTACCCGTCGCGCAAAACGGCGCTTTCAGCTCGCTGTCTGGCGTATGAGCTAAAATCCGCACTTGACGGATCCTAACCACCCCAGCCCGCAAAGGGATTGTGACCTAGTTCTGGTTGGTCATTGTAAGGGTCCGGTTGAGAGATCGCCCGCGGCGGGGGTGAATAGGCCCACCCCGAAACGGGACCCATGATCAAGCCGTGGGTGGAACGAACCACGGCATGCTGCCGGTGTGCATGACGCGCCGTAGCGGCGGTGACAGGGGCACACAGAGCAATCAAAAGGCTCAAGGCCAGAACAAAACGCATGGCATTTCTCCAATCGACCTGTCACAACTAGCGAAGTGAGATCCGGACTGCGTCGCCGCAACCTGTAACTCCTTCACGACTAGTCACATCGGCGGCATCACGCACGGCAGGCCGCTTTTGCAGCTCCGCACTTGGTAACAGAGGAATAATAAGCTCGTGACTGCGCTGGCCACGATCGGCCCTACAACTCAGGTTCGGAGACCGTCGCAGAACGGGCCAAAGCTTTGGCCGCGTCAGCGACCGACGCCCTCTCGGCTCGCCGCTCGTAGTCGTCGGCAAGGGCCTTGAGCTGAGCCACAACCACTTCGTCGGTCATGGTTTGGGCAGCGCGAAGCAGCGTCCGTGCTGTCTGCAAGTACTGCTTACCCCGCTGTGAGATCTGGAAATTCATATTGCCCTCGCGCGATTCTGCGGCAGTTCGTTCAAGGCGATTTGGAACCAGGTCAGCCAATTGCGATCACTTTCGCGGCGAGTTCTGAAGCGATCGACGCACGCCCTGGAACAAAGAGGGGTCCGCCACGAGTAGTACCGGACGAGACCAAACTTGCCGTCACAGACTGCGCATCGCGTGGCTTTGCCGTGTCCAAGACTTTCGGTGCGGTTGGGCATTGTCGTCTCCTCTTGGCTTTATCGTAGCTATTTGCCGATCTTCCCTCTCTAACTGTTACTCGCAGCGAGCCCGCGTTCTTCCAACGCATGAACCCTAAGACAATCGGGATGAACGGCTCAATCGAACCTAGGTAGAGATCAGCCATCTGAAGTGATCACGGAACCATACGAAGGTCTGGGAGCGCTCTCCCCCAGTCGTAGAGGTGAACTTCACCCGCCGCACCAGAAGACCGCCGAATTGCTCTGTTGATCTTGCTTGATCCGAAATGCGCTGAACCCGCCTTCTCGTTTGCAGCAATTTGGCGCGATTTGCCCGGCTTTACTTGCGACGGCAGCACCTGCGCGCCAAATCAAGCACGGTGAAACAATGGAATGATGCCGCCGATGTGACCAACCGTGAAATCACTACGGACTGGGGTAGTTCGGTTCACGCATCACATATGAAACGAGCCAGCGAACGCCCGTCGACGCATTCAACTTTGAAGCAACTCTGGACAAGCATTCTGTCTCGCGCTTCCGGTAATGGGCTTGGTGTCTGGGTGACGACAACTTTGGAGAACTGGATGAGCAAGCTTCTAACTTATGCGGCAGCCGCGGGCTGTCTTGTGTCTTTTGCGTCCGCGGCAGAGGCCCGCTCCGCGTACGATGGATCCTGGGACCTTGTCTTTGTGACGCAAAGAGGCGCTTGCGATGCGACCTACAACTTCTCCGTCAACATCAACGACGGAATTGTCACGCATCCGAATCTCGTCAGGTTCAGAGGCTACGTCGCGCGATCGGGAGCGGTTCGCGCTTCGGTGACGGTTCAGGACAAATATGCCTCGGGCTCCGGAAGGCTGTCGGGTGCTTCCGGCCGAGGGTCCTGGAGTGGCTATTCGGGAAGCGCGCGCTGCTCCGGCTATTGGACCGCGCAGCGAAACTAGCCTGCACCGTGGAAGCGCGGGTATCTTCGGCCCGACCTGTCGAACGGATTCGGGCCGATTTCGCTTCAGCTCATCCTGACATCATCGATTGGTCGTCTCAAGTTGACGTCCAGTAGCAGGGAGATCTCAGACGAACGAGATCCGTCAGTGTGTGATCGGAACTTCGCGTGGCTTGCTGTCGCTGGGTGATGACGCGCCGCCAGTCATCAAAGGGAGGCTGAACGAAAACGTTGCGCCCGGCCGGGAGTTGTTTGACGCCCATATCCGGCCGCCATGGGCGGTGATAATCGTATGGCAAATCGATAATCCCAGGCCCATGCCGTTGGGTTTCGTTGTGTAGAGAGCGTCGAATAGCCGACTTGCGGCCTCCGGGTTGATGCCGACGCCGGAATCTTGAACCGAGACGAGTACCTGGCCACCATTCTCCGGTTTTGACTGAATGCAGAGCATGCGCGGTCGATCACGGATGTCGGCCATAGCCTGTACAGCGTTGCCTATTAGATTGATGACAACTTGCTGGAGCTGCACGCAGTCTCCGAGAACGGCGGGCAACCCGGGCGCCAAGTCGAGATCAAGCGTTATTCGTCGATGAACGATCAAAGGGCGCATGAGAGACACAGCGTCATTGACAGCGACGTTTATCTCGAGCGGCACCAAATTCACATGCGATTTCCGGACGAGCGCTCGGATGCGCCCAACGATCTCAATGGCGCGCGCGGCATCGTCCTTTATTCTGCGAAGCGCAGTTCGCGCTTCGTCCAAATTAGTGGGGTCACGCGCTAACCAGGTCATGGCGGCATCGCTGTTGCCGCCAATCGCCGCGAGCGGCTGGGTCACCTCGTGGCTGATCGAGGCTGTGAGCTCGCCGACGACCGACAAGCGCATGGCACGGCCGAGCTGGGTCTGTGCCGCGTTGAGCCGGTCTTGAGCATTCTTTGCGGCCGTGACCTCCTTTACCGCACCAACGAATTGCATTTCTCCCGAATCGCCTGGAAAATCTCGGGCTACGACATGAAGGTGCTTGACCGAGCCATCGGGCATCTCCAGACGATGCTCAAGTTCAAAACCCTGTCTATCTGTTCTCGCCCGCTCGATCACCTGCTCAACGAGCGCAACGTCCTCCGGGTGCACACGTTTCATGATCATTTCGATCGAGGGTTTCGATCTCGGCTCGTATTCGAAAATCCGGTAGGTCTCATCAGACCAAAAGATTTCACCGCTTTTTGGATTCCAGCCAAAACTGCCGGTGGCACTCAACCTTTGCGCCTCGGCAAGGTACGCAGCTTGGCTCCGCTGTAGTGCCTCCTCGGCGCGTCGGAGCTCCGTAATATCGCGAATGATTCCTACGACGCAGCGCTGGCCAGCGTCATCGACGTACAGCGACTTCTTGGTGACCACCGTCCGGAGCACGCCATCGGCACCCGTAACGGCTTCTTCATTGGTGTCCTCACGGCCAGTCTTCAGTACGATGTCATCTCTTTCGACAAAGACTTTGACCTCCCCTTTGTCTGGGCGAGAGAGGTCGTAATCGGTCTTGCCGATGATGTCCTCTCGCTTGCAGCCCGCAAGACGACACTTCGCTTCATTCACGTAAAGGTAGCGATGATCGCGATCCTTTACGAAAATCGGGTCGCCGATCGAATCAAGAACCGCCTCCAGGAACCGCTGTCTGCATTCCAGTTCCGCGGCTGCCAGCGCGGCGCCCGAGTGTGCATCTTTCGCCGGTTCGATCGCCAGCAACGCGATTGCATCGAGCAGTCTGCGGCGGTCGCCCACCGACACCACGCCGAGATCCTTCAAGTCCTCCACCGTCAGAGCGGACAGGATCGTTCGGTCTATCCGATTCTCGCGGAAAGCTGCCGCGTATTGCTCAAGGCCTAGTCCACGCAGCCAACGGCCGATATCCATGGGATACCCCCGTACTCGCTTTCGCTATTATTCGCGCGGTTGTCGAAATTTGTCCAGATGAGCGGCCACGCGGATGGGCCCACTCAGGCACGCCTGCCTGTGATTTTTTTCCCAATCATGGCGGCGACCTCCCCCCGGCCTCGCCAGCCTCTCAGAAGACGCCTGACGCCAGACGGCGCCATCCATGAACCTTCCAAATTTCAAATTGAATTTCATGACGGCCTAATGTTCAGACGAGGGTGCTCCCATGCTGCGAGGGACGGTTGTAAGGCCGCCTGCCGAGGCTATCCAAACTCTGACGCCATGAGTTTGAGCTAGTTCCAGCCAAGCAGCGACAAACTCAACCCCATTAGCGTCAGGCAGCTGAAAATTACCGCCTTAAAAAAGAGAGCTACCATCCACCCTATGTGCCGTCCCTAGCATTGCACTGCCTCGCCTTGAACGACGCCGCCCGCGGAGCGCTGATCGCGCCATCGCCGCCAATAACGGAAGAGGCCACCTCAGCGGGCGGCCTCATCGCGCTCATGGGCCTTGGTACTCTCGGTCATCATGGCTCGCGTTAAATGCAACGCCCTCACACGGCTGTATTTGGTCCGCTTCGGCATCAGGCCGAAGCGGAGGCTTGACCGACCGACCTTCGCCAAGGGCAGCGTCGGCGATGGCTACTTGCGCGCGAAGGGAGCGCATCAAGGCCGGCATCATCTGGACCAAGGAGCAGCTGGTTCGAGGTCGACCGCGCCAAGACAGACAGGCAAGGCGGCTGCGGCAGCGCTCACGCCCTGGTCGCTGGCGATCCTGACAGCCTGCGTGCGCAAGCTTGGCGTCGACATCGCCCCGAACGAGCCGATCTTCCGGAACCGGTCCGGTGCCCCCTACTCCAAGGATACCCTTGGCGATGACTTTCGGGACGTGCGGGAGGCGATCGACAAGACCGACAAGCGCCAGCTCGCGGACATGCGCCGTAGCGGCGCCACCGAGGGGCGGACCAGACCAACAAGATGGCGAACAGCATCGCCACCAACAAGCGGCTCCGGAAGACCTCAACCCAGTGAACATCGCCAGCGTACGCCGCTTCGATCAAGCGCGGGTTGTCGGAGCGAAGCAATTAGAACAAAGACCGGACAAAAGTGACGCTTTTCCGCGGCGCAGCGAAAAATGGCAAGACAGCAAATGATTGAATTCGTTGCCAAAAATGGCGCGAGAGACGGGGCTCGAACCCGCGACCTCCGGCGTGACAGGCCGGCGCTCTAACCAACTGAGCTACTCCCGCGTGCTGGGCAAAGCCATGCGGAACGAGGGGGGACTTAAAGGCGCGATCTGGTGAAGTCAAGGACGTTAAGCTTGGCCCGTAAACATCGGGTGTTTCTGCGGGACTTCGCAGAAATGCGGCCCTGGATGGCTGGCCCGTCAGGCCCGAATCGTCCGGTGTCCGAAGGCGGCAAAAGCCGCCGTCCGCTCCGTTCAGGGAACTCGCCGAAGCCCGCCGAGGCTTATACTTCGTTAAGCCTGATCACGCCTCCTTGCGCGGCGACACGGCGCCACCGGAACGACGCTTTTTCTGGTATACCGCCCCTCATCTGACCCGGCGGCTACGAGAAGAAATGTCCCTCACCTTTACCCACACCGTGACCGAGCGCTTCCTGCGCTACGTCACTATCGACACCCAGTCCGATCCCGAATCCCCGACCTCGCCCTCGACCGAGAAGCAGAAGGATCTCGGCCGCGTGCTCGTCACCGAGCTCAAGGCCATGGGCGTCGAAGATGCCCATCTCGACGACTACGGCTATGTCTACGCGACGATCCCGGCCAACACGACCAAGAAGGTGCCGGTGATCTGCTTCTGCTCGCACATGGACACCTCGCCCGACTGCTCGGGCAAGGACGTCAAGCCACAGGTCGTGAAGAATTATCGCGGCGGCGACATCACGCTGTCAGCCGATCCCACCCAGGTGATCCGCTTCGCCGAGCATCCCGCGCTCAAGAACCAGGTCGGCAACGACATCGTCACCACCGATGGCACGACGCTGCTGGGCGCCGACAACAAGGCCGGCGTCGCCGAGATCATGGATGCCGCGCATTTCTTCATCAACAATCCCGATGTGAAGCACGGCACCATCAAGATCCTGTTCACGCCCGATGAAGAGATCGGCCGCGGCGTCGACAATGTCGATCTGAAGAAGCTCGGCTCCGATTTCGGCTACACCATGGACGGCGAGAGCGCCGGCAGCGTCGAGGACGAGACGTTCTCGGCTGATGGCGCCACCATCACCATCCAGGGCGTCTCTGCCCATCCCGGCTATGCCAAGGGCAAGATGGAGCACGCGATCAAGATCGCAGCCGCCATCGTCGAGCGCCTGCCCAAGGAAGGCTGCTCGCCCGAGACCACCTCGGGCAAGCAGGGCTTTCTGCATCCGATCGGCATGTCCGGCGCGCTGGAGCAGGCGACACTGTCCTTCATCGTGCGCGACTTCACCGAGGAAGGCCTGAAGGAGAAAGAGGCCCTGCTCGAGGCCATCGTCAAGGACGTGATGAAGGACTATCCGCGCTCGACCTACCGTTTCGAGGTCAGAGAGCAGTATCGCAACATGAAGCAGGTGATCGACCGTCACCCGCACATCCTGGAATACGCGATCGAAGCGATCCGCCGCGCCGGTCTCCGCCCGATGCGCACCGCGATCCGCGGCGGCACCGACGGCTCGCGCCTCTCCTTCATAGGCCTCCCGTGCCCCAACATCTTTGCCGGCGAGCACGCGTTTCACTCGCGGCTGGAATGGGTCAGCCGGCAGGACATGGAAAAGGCCGTCCAGACCATCGTGCATCTTGCGATGATCTGGGAAGAGCGGGCCTAGGCCGGGCTGCCTTAGATGCGGCAACGACGATTGCGGCGGGTGCTAGGACGTTCGGCCTTACGACCGGCCCTGGAGTTCATCGCGAATGCAGCTTGAATCGACGCTCACCTGTCCGGAATGCGGTCATCGCATGCGCGAGGCCATGCCGACCGATGCCTGCCAGTTCTTCTATGACTGCAAGGGCTGCGGCAGGAGACTGAAACCGAAGGTGGGCGATTGCTGTGTATTCTGCTCGTTCGGATCGGTCCCCTGTCCGCCCGTCCAGGCGGGTGACTGCTGTTCCTAGACCGCGCCAGGCGACCAAGGATCTCGCATGGGCTTCTACCAGGACAGGATCGTGCCTTGGCTGACGCATCTGGCGATGCGCCAGGCCCAACTCGTGCCGTATCGAACACGCGTTGCCTCCGGCGCGACCGGCCGCGTGCTGGAGATCGGAATTGGTCCCGGACTCAATCTCGCGTTCTACGGGCCTGATGTGACCGAAGTCATCGGCCTTGATCCGTCACCAAAGCTTCTGGAGATCGCGCGCGATGCCGGGCGAAAGACCATGGCACCGCTCGCGCTGATCGAAGGCTCCGCGGAGGCAATTCCGCTGGAGAATTCGAGCGTGGACACGGTGGTGACGACATGGACCATGTGCAGCATCCCGGACGTCAATCGCGCGCTCTCCGAGGCGCGACGGATCCTGAGGCCGGGCGGACAACTGCTGTTCGTCGAGCATGGCCGCGCGCCCGAGGCCAGCGTGCAATGGTGGCAGGATCGTCTGACCCCGCCCTGGAGGGTCATCGCGGGCGGCTGCCATCTCAATCGTGCCATCGCGGACCTGATCCGCGACAACGGCTTCGCCGTCCACGATCTCCATGAAGGCTATATGCCGGGACCGAAGCCGATGACGTTCATGTATGAAGGTCGGGCGCTCCCGCGTTCGTAAAGAACGCGGTTGCCCGACTAGGGCACCGGCATCGGACGCCGATTGCGACTGAACCGGTTCGAGCTCGCCATCCATTGCGGCAAGGGTTCACCGTCGCGGTGGCGTCCGCCGGCGACTGCGGCCGCCCAGGCGACCACGGCTCCGATCAGGGTCGCTGCCGCAACGCAGAATGCGACGATGATCGAACTGCGCCGCGCATGGTTGATTGCCGTCTGGGACTCCGCGATCACAGTATCGACGCGCCGCTCGGAATCCGCCGGCGACAGCCCCGTCAGCGCGCCCGTCTGTTGCACGAGATAGGTGCGATCATCGCTGCTGATGCCGCTGTGGCTCGACGACGTCATGAGGATCCGCCCGGCTTCGGCGCGGTCTTCCCGGATATCAGTGTTGGGCGGCCGACGCGGGGCGCGGAACAGCTTGTCGAGCTCATAGCTCAACAGCGGCTCGGCAGCGGTTGCATTGCTGGCCGAGCTGCGCATCGGCGAGCGCTCGAGCGCGGACGCGCCGAGGATCGCGAGCAATGCCGCACCGATCAGCACCGGAACAGCCCATGACATCAGTCCGTGCAGCCCGTCCCGCCGCTCGCCGTCATCCTCGATCGCCGTGAGCGCAGGCGCGGGTCGCGCAATCCGGCCGGCGATGTAGCCGCCAAAACCGAAGCTGATGATCGCCTGGAGGATCAGATACAGTCCCGACAGCAGCGCCAGCGCCGATGACGCATCGCGCCATGTCGGCGAGGTCGAGCTAACACCGAGGCCGATGGCGAGGCCAAAGCTGACCAGGATGAACGACAGCGCACCGGCAGCGAACGCGCCTGCCAGCACCGAACTCCACTGGATGGCCCAGCGCCCTTCCGCGGCGGGCACGCCACCTTCCATGACCTCTTCCTGCACGAGAGCCTCGACAGTCATCGCGGCGTTCTCAGCGCAGGCCGAAGAACGACAGGATCGCCATGATCACGACGATCAAACCGATCAGATAGATCAATCCGTCCATAAGCCCATCCTCCTCAAATGCTCCGCGGCGCTAATGAAGAGGCCCAAGGAATGTTCCTAACCGGGCTTTCGTAGCTCGGAACGAAACATCGAGATGCGGGTTACCTCTATAAGTCCAAGGGAAGCATAGATTGTGAGCACAAAGGCCCCAGCCGGTCCGCGCCGGATCTGGGGCCTTCCGTTTTTGCGCTGCATTGGCTGTCGTATGTTAACGACGCCAACCTCAGGAATCATCAAAGATGCGGTCGGGGCGGAACCCCCAGGAGCGGGAGAGCCGCGTGGATCGCAGAACGGCATGCCTGAACCAGGCGAACGCATTTCGAGAAAAGGCGATCGCCGATCCCGAGCACCACGACCAGTGGATCGACGAAGCCATCAAATGGCTCGAGCTAGCGATGGAAGCGGGCTACCACGTCGCGGTCGAAGCCGGCGATGGCTGCACCGTTCCGGAGCCGGTGGCAGCGGCAGACACGATCCTATCGCATCGGCCTGATGCGCAGGCCTGACTGCGTCCCCATGTGAGAACGAGTCGCCGCAGTCTTCGGCGGCGCCGAGTTTGTTCCGCTAACGTAATAATGTTGCGGGTCGACACTGTTCCTACGGCCATGCTACGCGGCGGATCGGGAAGTCGGATGATCCGATGCCCCCGAAGGGGCGACAGACGTGGCCAGCCACGACCATCACGACCATCACGATCATCATGACCACGACCATGGCGGCCACGATCATGGCCACGGTCATGGCCATGGTGCGCACGTCCACGCGCCCGCAAGTTTTGGCAGGGCATTTGCGATCGGGATCTCGCTGAACACCGCGCTCGTCGTCGCGCAAGGCATTTACGGCTACATCGCCAATTCAACCGCCCTGCTCGCCGACGCCAGCCACAATTTGAGCGACGTGCTCGGCCTCGTCATGGCCTGGGGTGCCTCGGTCGCGGCCAGGCGCGCGCCCACGGGCCGCTTCACCTACGGCTTTCGCGCCTCGACCATCCTTGCGGCCCTCGCGAACGCCGTCTTCCTCCTGGTCGCAACCGGGGCGATCGGCTGGGAGGCGATCCTGCGCCTGCGCGAGCCCGAGCCGATCGCCGGCGTCACGGTGATGATCGTCGCCGGCATCGGCATCCTCATCAACGGCGCAACCGCGATGCTGTTCGCGAGCGGCCGCAAGGACGACATCAACATCCAGGGCGCGTTCCTGCATATGGCGGGAGACGCGGCGGTCTCACTCGGCGTAGTCATCTCGGCGGCGCTGATCATGTGGACCGGCTGGCTCTGGCTCGATCCGCTGGCGAGCCTTTTGATCTGCGCCGTCATTCTCTGGAGCACGACGGGTCTGCTCCGCAGCTCCATCGACATGTCGATGGCTGCCGCTCCGCGAGGCACCGACCTCGACGCCATCAAAGGCTTTCTGATGCAGCGGCCCGGCGTCTCCGATATCCACGACCTGCACGTCTGGCCGATCTCGACCACGGAAACGGCGCTGACCTGTCACCTCGTCATGCTGGGCGGCCACCCCGGCGACGTCTTCCTGATGGAGACCGCGCAGCTCCTGAGAACCTCGCACCGGATCGGTCACACGACGATCCAGATCGAGACCGGCCAGGACAATGGCTGCGCGTTGGCGCCCGACAACGTGGTGTGACGGCGACTACGCCGCCTTCGCCGTCACGATCCAGATCGCTCCCGGCAGCGCCACCGACTGCCCCTCGACGAACGGCGCCAGCGCTTCGCGGATCGAGCCCTTGGCGGCCTCAACGGTCTCCGGCGGATGGCCTTGCAACGCGCGGCTGGCGGGGCCGATCTGAAGAGAGCCGTCAACGGCCGCGTCCAGCCCGCCACCGATCGCGATATCCATCGCAAGGTTATGCGGCTCCAGCGCCACGTCCGCGAAGCCGGCACCTTTCAGGATGCGCATCACGCGTTCTTCCGACGCAAAGGCGAACGGGCCCGGATCCTCCGGACCAACCGGCGGCATCTTGGGCACGTGTTTGTAGACCGCCATCAGCGGCGTCATCATCCAGGGATTTTCGCGCGGCTCACGCCAGCAGATGAAGGCGAGCCGCCCCGCAGGTGTCAGCGCGCGACGCAGGTTGGTGAACGACACGATCGGATCGGCGAAGAACATTACGCCGAAACGCGATGCCAGCAGATCGAAGCTTTGGGGCTCGAAGGGATAGACCGTCGCATCCGCCAGCACGAAATCCAGCGGCAGGTTCTTTGGCGAAAGAGCACGCGCCTGCGATAGCATGGGACCTGAGACGTCGAGGCCGAGCGCAAAGCCATTCGGCGCCACCGCCTTCCCAAACGCAACCGTCGTCGCGCCGGAGCCGCAGCCGATATCAAGCACGCGCTCGCCCGGCTTCGGCTTCGCCCGGTCAATCAGGATGTCCGCGATCGGCCCGAGCAGCGTCTCCTGCACCGCGTGGCGATCGGCCCAGCGCTGCCCGCCCGGACCGTTCCAATAGGCGATCTGGTCCGTATTCTGCTCATGTCCGCTCGGCTGTTCCATCACGCCCTCTGTGTCTCGCATCCGCAAGCCGCCTGAACCTCGCAATTGCGCGCAGTCACGTGCATGGGCAGCCCGTTTGCCAGCCGCAGCGTAATTTTCTGCGACGGCCAAACTTTGGCGCCCGGCGAAGGCTCCATGTCCAAGCGATGCACGAGAGACGCGAGCACGATGGTCGCCTCCGGGAGCGCGAAGGACGAGCCGATGCAGATGCGCGGGCCGTTGCCGAATGGCACGTAGGCAAAGCGCGGGATCGCACGAAGGGAAATGCAGGAAAAATAGGCGGAGTGAACGGCACAGCCTTGTGCGCCGCAAACCGGGTGCCTCCGCCGCAGAGTCCCGACTCGGTCAATTGGATCGAGCGGCGCGACCGATGTTCCAGCGCATGGCTTCCAGAGGGATATGGGTGAAAGCCTCCGCGAGCCGTCGCCTCCAAGGTTGCTTCGCCGTCGACAGCCTCCCCTCCAGATGCGCGGCCTTCTCGCGGGCTGCCACGGTTTCGACGTTGGCCTTGAGCAACTCAGCCAGCAGCTTGTTCGTGCGGTCGCACTCTCTCTCGAAGTCGGACCGATGACTGCCGGCAATCGCCTTCATCTCCAGGAGATCGGCCTGCAACGTGGCGATGTGCTCCTTGAGAGCGGTGACCACCTGGTGACCGGCCGGAGTTTGGGGCGCGCGCGTGATGGGCGAATGGCTGATCTCGGTGAGATCGACGTGGACCAGGGTCTTTCCATCGTTCGAGCGAGACCGGGGAAACCGGTGTCGCTTCACGAGCGATCTGGCTGCCTCTGGCGATATCTTGAGTCGCTCGCCTAGCTCGGCATAAGTCAGCATTTCGACGGGCATGATGGTTACTCCCGGCCAGCCGGGCGGTCACCACCCGAACACGACGCACCATACCAATCCCGAGTTAACGGGCGGTTTACTATGCCGGCCGGTGATGTCCGCTCGGCCGATGGAGCATCTCTTGGCACCTTGTCGGAACGCTCGGGTGCCGAAATGACAGCAGGCCCCATCGAGGCAGCCTCTTCGGTCAACCTCGGCGAGAAGGTTTACGAATGCGCGGACGGGTAGAGCGACAGACAATGGTAAGCGGTGAGAGGATCGAACCGCCGATCCGCGCCAGCCTGGATCATTCGGCTGCCAGCGAGGCTCCGCTTCGCTTCGCAAGGACGCGGCGAAAGTCCGCTGCCAGCTCGTCATAGTAGCGAGCAAGCTCCTCATAAAAAGCCTTTCCGGCCGCGTCTCTCGCTTCTTGAGCTGCTTTCATGCAATGAGCGGCTTTGGACTCGTACCTTTCCAGCTTGATGCGAAGATCATTCATCACGGCGGTACTCCACGCTGATCACGGGAACTGGAACGGTGGTTCGGGCGGAGATCGAAAAGATGACCGAACGGAGGCAATTTTGGACCCGTCGGGGGCCCTTTCTGGGCGTTGCATGCCCAGCGAAAGACCCGCCTTCGCCCGTTGGGCTTCGGCGCGACAGCCTTCGCTCGCTTCGCGTCAATGATGTTCGGAGGCTGGCCCGCCCAGCCGTAGCTCGCGAAGCGAGCGAAGGCTGGTGGGCGGTCACGGATTCGAACCGCGGACCCTCTCGGTGTAAACGAGATGCTCTAACCAGCTGAGCTAACCGCCCCTCGCCGCTTCTTTAGCCCCAGGCACCCGGGAGGGGCAAGGGTCGAACGTCAATCAGTGTTAGTCCATGGGCCGGCCGGGCAGCCCCGGCACGGCGTCGATCCACAGCGCCGCCGACTGGCACCAGATCTGCCGGCTGGGCCGCAAGGCCTCGCGCTGGCGGATGCTGCCCCAGCGGATGCCCCAATCGTCGGCCTCGGTGCCCTCGCCGCTGGTGAACAGCGGGGAACCGCAGTCGCCGCAGAAATGCTGGAAGCGCATCCGGCCATTGTCGCCGCGCTTGCCATAGACCTTGGGCTTCCCGCCGGTCAGGCGGACGGTTTGGCCAGAGCAGACCGCGGTCACCCGAAAGGGAGACCCGGTCAGCGCCTGGCAATCGGTGCAGTGGCACACCGAGACGGCCTCCGGATCGATCTCCGCCGCGTAGCTGACCCGGCCGCAATGGCATTGTCCGTCGATCTGCATGCCGCGCTCCCGAAACAAAAACGGCGCCCGAAGGCGCCGTTTTAACGATCAGTGAGCGGTCAGGCCGCCGGCGGCTTCGTCGCCGTCCGGCTTCACCGTCACCTTGGTGTCCTCTTCCCAGACGATCGGAACCGGCTTCTTCACCAGCGCGCGGGCGACGACGTCGTCGAGCCGGGAGACCGGGACGATGTCCATGCCGCCCTTGATCGCATCGGAAATCTCCGTGAGATCCTTGGCGTTGTCCTCGGGGATCAGCACCGTCTTGATGCCGCCGCGGGCAGCAGCCAGGAGCTTCTCCTTCAGACCGCCGATCGGCAGCACGCGACCGCGCAGCGTGATCTCGCCGGTCATCGCGACATCATGGCGGACCGGGATGCCGGTCATGACCGAGATGATTGCGGTGGCCATCGCCACGCCTGCGGACGGGCCGTCCTTCGGGGTAGCCCCCTCCGGCACGTGCACGTGGATGTCGCGCCTGTCGAACATCGGCGGCTCGACACCGTAGTTGATCGCGCGCGAGCGGACGTAGGACGCCGCCGCCGAGATCGACTCCTTCATGACGTCGCGCAGGTTGCCCGTGACCGTCATCTTGCCCTTGCCGGGCATCATGACGCCTTCGATCGTCAGCAGCTCGCCGCCGACATCGGTCCAGGCAAGGCCGGTGACGATGCCGACCTGCGGCTCGCTCTCGATCTCGCCGAAGCGGTACTTCGGCACACCAAGAAACTCTTCCAGAGTCTTCTCGGTGACCTTGACCGACTTCTTCTTGGAGATCATCAGCTCCTTCACCGCCTTGCGGGCGAGTGTCGAGAGCTCACGCTCCAGATTGCGCACGCCCGCTTCGCGGGTGTAGCGGCGGATCAGAAGCAGCAGTGCGTCGTCGTCGATCGAGAACTCCTTGGAGTCCAGGCCGTGCTTGGACACCGCGTTCGGGATCAGGTGCTTGCGCGCGATCTCGACCTTCTCGTTCTCGGTGTAGCCCGCGATCCGGATGATCTCCATGCGGTCCATCAGCGGCCCCGGAATATTGAGCGTATTCGCGGTCGTGATGAACATCACGTTGGAGAGATCGTAGTCCACCTCGAGATAGTGGTCGTTGAAGGTCGAGTTCTGCTCGGGGTCCAAAACCTCGAGCAGCGCCGAGGACGGATCGCCGCGGAAATCGGCGCCCATCTTGTCGATCTCGTCCAGGAGGAACAGCGGATTGGACGACTTCGCCTTGCGCATCGACTGGATGATCTTGCCGGGCATCGAGCCGATATAGGTGCGGCGATGACCGCGGATCTCGGCCTCGTCGCGCACGCCACCGAGCGAGACGCGCACGAATTCGCGCCCCGTCGCCTTGGCGATCGACTTGCCGAGCGAGGTCTTGCCGACGCCGGGAGGCCCGACGAGGCACAGGATCGGACCCGTGAGCTTGTTGGCGCGCGACTGCACCGCAAGATACTCGACGATGCGGTCCTTGACCTTCTCGAGCCCGTAATGATCGGCATCCAGAACCGCCTGCGCGGCTTCCAGGTCCTTCTTGACCTTGGACTTCTTGTTCCACGGGATCGACAAGAGCCAATCCAGATAGTTGCGCACGACGGTCGCTTCCGCGGACATCGGCGACATCTGGCGCAGCTTCTTCAGCTCGTGCTGCGCCTTCTCGCGCGCTTCCTTCGACAGCTTGGTCTTGGAGATCTTCTCTTCGAGATCAGCGAGCTCATCGCGACCATCGTCGTCGCCGAGCTCCTTCTGGATCGCCTTCATCTGCTCGTTGAGATAGTACTCGCGCTGGGTCTTCTCCATCTGGCGCTTGACGCGCGAGCGGATACGCTTCTCGACCTGCAGCACCGAGATCTCGCTCTCCATCAGCCCCAGCACCTTCTCCAGGCGCGAGGTGACGGACAACGTCTCCAGGATTCCTTGCCGATCCGCGATCTTGACCGCGAGATGCGAGGCAACGGTGTCGGCGAGCTTGGCGAAATCGGTGATCGCCTGCACGACGCCGACGACCTCGGCCGAGATCTTCTTGTTGAGCTTCACATAGCTCTCGAAGTCGGACACGACCGAGCGCGCCAGCGCTTCGGCCTCGACCGACTTCGCGTCAGTGTCGGCGAGCGCGACCGCAGTCGCCTCGTAATAGTCGGCGCGATCGGTGTACTTCTCCACGCGCGCGCGCTCGAGCCCTTCGACCAGCACCTTCACGGTGCCGTCGGGGAGCTTCAGGAGCTGCAACACACTCGCGAGCGTACCGGTCTCGTAAATCGCATCCGGCGCCGGATCATCGTCGGACGCGTTCTTCTGCGTCGCGAGCATGATCAGCGCGTCGTTCTTCATCACCTCTTCGAGCGCGCGGATCGATTTCTCGCGACCAACGAAGAGCGGCACGATCATGTGCGGGAAGACGACGATGTCGCGCAACGGGAGCACGGGATAAGCGTGCGCCTCGCCGTGAATGATGGTTGGCCGGGGTTTTGGACTGGTCATGGCCTTTTCCTTTTGCTTTGCCCCCTTGCACGCAATCCGCCGTAGCTAGCGCAACCGCCACAAGGTGCCGAGGTGATCCGCAAAACCAGTAGGCCCTTAAGCTTGGACCGGCCTTGCCGGATCGAAGTGAGGCGAATCTTGAAGAGAATTCCTGCTCGCCGTTGACATTAGGTGGCTATCGACCCGGGGGGTGTCAAGCCATTGAAAAACGCGCGCCATTCAGCGCTTACGCACGCGGGACGAGCGACGCAATACCGGCTGCGGATACACGTTCCGCAGCCGTCAATTCCAGAAGTTCGAAGGCTCAGACCAGCGTCGTTCAGGCGCTGGCATTCTCAACCGCGCGATCGGAGCGATCGGCGTAGATGTAGAGCGGACGCGCCGTGCCTTCCACGACCTCGCGGGAGATCACGACCTCTTCCACACCTTCCAGGCCCGGCAGATCGAACATGGTCTCGAGCAGGATCGCCTCGAGGATCGAGCGCAGTCCGCGCGCGCCGGTCTTGCGCTCGATCGCCTTGCGGGCAACCGCGCCAAGCGCCTCGTCGGCGAAGGTCAGCTCGATGTTCTCCATCTCGAACAGGCGCTGATACTGCTTGACCAGCGCGTTCTTCGGGTCGGTCAGAATCTTCTTCAGCGAGGTCTCGTCGAGGTCCTCGAGCGTCGC
>NZ_JBANBJ010000043.1:0-77212 GCF_059803515.1 Bradyrhizobium sp. UFLA05-125
AAGCTATTGTCGCGCATCGAACCCTCCCTGCCGGGCTGGATTCGATCACCGAATTAATGAACATGCACAATTGCGAGCGCAGCGAAGCAATCCAGAAATCCCGCCGCGGAGACAGTCTGGATTGCTTCGCTGCGCTCGCAAGCAATGACGAGATCGTTGCACGCGCGTCCCATACTCTCGCTGTCATCGCCCGCCTCGTGCGCAATTGCGCACTGGGGCGGGCGATCCAGTATTTCAGAGACAGTGACGTACACGGAGAAGCTGCGGCGTACTGGATTCCCCGCCTTCGCCTTCACGGGGAATGACAGTGGTTATGTGGAAGTACGTTGCGCGCAATGACGGCGTCTGTTGAGCCAAGTCCCGTAATGACACGCCGCGTGAAGAGTTCCTTCACCATATGGGTTGACGAGGCGTTTACCTCTTCGCGTGAGGTCGCATTTACCAACGCGCCCGATCGCACCGTGAAAACAACTGCGATTGCTTGAGTGTAGCGTACGCGCAACGTCGATTAACTCCCCGGCAACCTAAATTAGATAACAACAAAAAGGATCGAATTGCACGGACGCACTGCGTTCGATCTTCTCTAGCGTAAGCGTTGCGTGAGCGTATCGATGTTTGTGTTGCGTAACCATCCGAAGGGCGCGCGGTTCGCGTCCTTCGGCATCGGTCTCTGCATCTTCGCATTGATGCCGAGAGAGACCGGATATCAGGACATTGCTTCGCTGCTGGCGCGCCAACCCGGCGTCGCCGAGCGTTGGCAGAGGCAGGTATTTTCCGCGGCGTCCTCGATCCAGCTCGCCACCTACACCTTTGCCCGTCCGATCGGAACCTCGGTTCCGCAGAGCGCCAGCTACCGCCTCGCGAGCCTGGACGATCGCGACGTCACGGGCAGCATCTCGCGCAATCCGGCGCTCCAGACGCCGCCGCGCTATCAGGCCGCCGATTTTCCGCGCGTGGATCGCACGCTAAAGGGCGACCGTCTCGCGACGGCCACCCCCGCGCCGGCTGAGCCGGCCGCGCCGTCCGCGGCGCCCGCCGTGCAGGATCCCGCCACATCGAACAGCTCGGTCTTTGGCGCCAAGACGGCTGCGTTGCCGCAGGCGATGTCGCCGGAGTCCGCGGCCGCGCTTGATCCCGAACTCGAGGAGGCGCTGCGCGCGCCGCCGCTGCCGCAATATTCGGGCGCGCCATCGGCAAGCGACACGGCGCTGCCGCTTGCGGGCCAGCCGCTCAACGATTTGAAGGGAGTCCCGGCCGCGCCGGCGCGCGATCCTTTCGGCGTCAAGACGTCGAACCTGTTCTTCGGCAGCTCGTCGCTCGGCGGGAGCCTCGAGAGCATGGAGAGCTGGCAGCCGGGCGCCGAGCCGCTGATCGTGATGCCGGACCCCGACATGAAGGTGATGGCCTCGCTGCCGCCGCCGTCGGAGGAGGTCGCAACGGCGACCGAGAGCGGCGAGAGCGTTGCGCCCAAGGGCGAGGTCAACGCCGACGACCAGCGCGTCAGGTCGCCGGCCGAACGGCTCGCCCTCGACGAGAAGTCGCGCGCCAAGTCAGAGAAGTGCCTGGCTGAAGCCGTGTACTTCGAGTCGCGCGGCGAGGCCGTGCGTGGCCAGATGGCGGTTGCGCAGGTGGTGATGAACCGCGTGTTCTCCGGCAAATATCCGGACACTGTCTGCGGGGTGGTCTATCAGAACAAATACCGCCACTTCGCCTGCCAGTTCACCTTCGCCTGCGACAACAATCCCGACGTGATCCGCGAGCCCGACATGTGGGAGCGCGCCAAGAAGATCGCGAAAGCAACGCTCGACGGTCAGATCTGGCTGCCCGAGGTCGGCAAGTCGACGCACTATCACGCCTATTGGGTGCGCCCGTCCTGGGTCGCCGAGATGAAGAAGATGTACAAGTTCGGCGTGCACACCTTCTACCGGCCGCGCGCCTGGGGCGACGGTAGCGAGGAGCCAAGCTGGGGCACGCCGGCGCAGACCGCCGCACTCTCAGCCGAGCTCGTGCTGGAAGCCAAGAGCTCGGCCGAGCTCGGCGCGTCCGAGCGGCGATAGCGCTCACGCCTCGATATCCAGCGCGCAGTCGAAGTTCGCCGCTGAGTGCGTCAGCGCGCCGGACGAGACGTAGTCGACGCCGGTGGCCGCGATCTCTGCAATCGAGCCCAGCGTGACACCTCCGGACGCTTCCAGCGCGACGCGGCCGGCCGCCAGTTTCACAGCTTCACGCAACGTGGTGGTATCCATGTTGTCGAGCAGCACCGCATCGGCAAGGCCAGCGTCCAGCACCTCGCGCAGTTGCGCCAGCGTGTCGACCTCGATCTCGATCTTCACGAGATGGCCGGCATGGCTGCGGGCGCGCTCCAGCACGGGGCGGATGCCGCCGGCGACTGCGATATGGTTGTCCTTGATCAGGATCGCATCATCCAGGCCGAAGCGGTGGTTGAAGCCACCGCCGCAGCGCACAGCGTATTTCTCCAGCGCACGCAGCCCAGGCGTGGTCTTGCGCGTGCAGCAGATCCGCATCTTGCTGCCTTCGGTCTGGCGGACGTAGTCGGCCGTCAGCGTTGCGATGCCGGAGAGCCGGCCAACGAAGTTCAGCGCGGTCCGCTCGGCCGTGAGAATGGCGCGAGCGGCGCCGGTGATCGTCAGCACGCGCTGTCCGGCCTTCACTTTCGCGCCATCGCGGACGTGGGCCTGCACCTCGACCGCGTCGGAGAGCTTTAGCAGCGTTGCCAGCGCCAACGGCAGTCCAGCGATCACGCCGGTCTGACGCGCGACCAGGATCGCGTGAGCCGTGTTGGCCTCGGGGATCGTCGCAAGCGAGGTGATGTCGCCGGCCCGACCGAGATCCTCGTCGAGTGCGCGGTGCACGGCCTCATCGATCGCGAGCGGCGACAGGAAAGCATCGGGATGGAGTAGGGAAGCTGGGGTCATGACAAGGGTCTCCGTCAGGCGATCATGGCTTGCGCCGCCCGCCGCGCAGGTTGTTCGGTCAGCGCTTCGGCGACCTCGATCGCCGCGGCGAGTGTCGTCATGGTTCGCTCTGCGAAGGCAGGCGCCTCGGCCGGATGGTCGGAGCGGAAATGCGCGCCGCGGCTCTCGTGCCGCGTGAAGGCGGATGCTGCGACGAGAAGCGCCGTGGTCGCCATGTTGCGAAGCGCAACGCTGCCGGCATCGCGTTCGAGCGCCGCGAAATATTGCACGGCTTCTGCAAGCCCGTTGTGATCGCGGATCACGCCGACATGCGCCGCCATCATGGCGCGCAGGCTGGTCTCGGCTCGCTTGTCGATGGCGGCATTGCGGGGCATCACCAGCACTTCCGGCGGCCGGGCCGGTGAGGGGATTGCGCGGCCGGCGATGTCCTCCGCGATGCGCGCGGCATAGACGACGGCCTCCAGCAGCGAGTTCGAGGCGAGCCGGTTGGCGCCATGCGCGCCAGTCGACGAGACCTCGCCGCCGGCCCAGAGCCCGTCGATGGACGTGCGGCCGCGGGCATCCACCGCGATGCCGCCCATGTGGTAGTGCGCGGCGGGCGCAATCGGGATCGGCTGCGTTGCCGGATCGAGGCCTGCCGCGATGCAGCTTGCATGGACGGTCGGGAATCTTTCGGCGAAGCGCGCACCCAACGCTTCCCGCGCATCGAGGAACGCGCCGCGGCCTGCCGCGATCTCCGCGAACACGCCGCGCGCGACGATGTCGCGCGGCGCCAGCTCGGCGAGCGGATGGCGTGCCGTCATGAAGCGTTCGCCTTTGCCGTTGATCAGCGTTGCGCCTTCGCCGCGCAGCGCTTCGGTCGCAAGCGGCGCTGGATCGCGGCCGGACATGATGGCGGTCGGATGGAACTGAACGAACTCCGGATCGGCGATGACGGCTCCGGCCCGTGCCGCGATCGCGAGCCCTGATCCGCTTGCTTCCAGTGGATTGGTCGTGACGGCGTAGAGATGGCCGATGCCACCGGTTGCCAGAACCACTGCGGGAGAAGCGATAATGACGGGGCGTGCCGCCGGATTGCTGGCGTCGCGGAGCTGCAATCCGGTGACGGCGCCGTCCTCGGTCAGCAGCGCCTCGGCGACAAGGCCTTCGATCAGACGGATCGACGGCGTGCGCCGCACGGCCTCGCTGAGCGCCGCGATGATCGCCGCGCCCGCCATGTCACCGCGCACATGCACGATGCGCCGGGCCGAATGCGCGGCTTCGCGCCCCACGGCGAGCCTGCCCTCGAGATCGCGGTCAAAGGGGACGCCGTAGCTGAGGAGATCGTGAATGCGTGGCGCTGCTTCGCGTGCGATTCCGAGCGCGACGTCTTCATCGACGAGACCGCCGCCGACCGCGACGGTATCGGCAGCATGCGCCTCCGGGTTGTCGCCTTCGCCGACGGCTGCCGCGATTCCGCCTTGCGCCCAGGTGCTTGATGCGCCCTGTCCGAGCGGCGCGGCCGAGATCAGCGTCACGGGTCGCGGCGCCAGCTTTAGCGCACAGAACAGCCCGGCGAGGCCGCCGCCGACGATGACGACGTCGTCGGTGGTACGGGTGAGGTCGTGGATGGTGTTTGGCATGGCTGTCTCCATTCACTCAACTGTCGTCCCGGATCAGCGCTCACTTCGTTCGCTTGTCCGGGACGACGGCTTCGTGTGTTGCGCTAGTTCTTCAAATTGATCATCCGCTCGACGGAACGCCGGGCGCGTTCGGCGATGGCGGGATCTATCGTCACCTCCTCACTGAGCGTCAGCAGGCTGTCCAAAATGTTGGACAGAGTGATGCGCTTCATGTGTGGGCAGAGATTGCAGGGGCGCAACATCTCGACCTCGGGCAGCTCGGCGCGCACATTGTCGGCCATCGAGCATTCGGTGATCATGACGAGCCGCTTCGGCCGCTTCTCGCGCACCCAGTTGATCATGTGGGCAGTCGAGCCGGTGAAATCGGCTTCCGCCAAAACATCAGGCGGGCATTCCGGATGCGCGATGATCTGCACGGACGGATCGGCTTCGCGAAAGCTGCGCAACTCCTCGCCGGTGAAGCGTTCATGCACCTCGCAGGCGCCTTTCCAGGCGATGATCTTCACGTCGGTCTTCGAGGCGACGTACTTTGCGAGGTACTGGTCGGGCAGGAAGATCACGCTCGGCGCGCGCAGGCTTTCGACCACCTGCACCGCGTTCGACGAGGTACAGCAGATGTCGACTTCCGCCTTCACCTCGGCCGAGGTGTTGACATAAGCGACGACGGGCACGCCGGGAAATTTTTCGCGCAGTAGGCGCACATCCGCGCCCGTGATGCTGGCGGCGAGCGAACAGCCGGCGCGGGAATCCGGGATCAGCACCGTCTTGTCCGGATTGAGCAGCTTCGACGTCTCCGCCATGAAGTGAACGCCGCATTGCACGATGATGTCGGCCTTCACCTTGGTCGCCTCGACCGCGAGCTGGAGCGAGTCGCCGCCGATGTCGGCGACGCAATGAAAGATCTCGGGGGCCTGGTAGTTGTGCGCGAGGATCACCGCGCCGCGCGCCTGCTTCAGCTCGTTGATCGCATTGATGGCCGGCGCCATCAGCGGCCACTCGATCGACGGGATCACGTGCTTCACCCGCTCGTAGAGATGCGCCGTGGCCTGCTCGACCTCCGGTGTCCATTCCAGCAAAGGCCGCGGTAATGCAGGGCCGCGATTGCCGACGGGCTTGCGTGCGGTGGGAGCGGTGTGGCCCTGCGGCCGCTTGGCAAAATCGTCGGGGCCGTAAATTCCAAAGATTGGCATCGAAGCCTCCCGTTCAAATATACTCAATATGAGTATATGTGGGCTGTTAGAAATCCGGCCTTTCGAGGCCGGTTGGGTTTGGGAGCCGCATCAGCTTTTGCCGGACAACATCCGCAGCTCGGAGAAGAGTCGGCAGCTCACGTTAATATGCTCAATATGAGCAGATCAAACATAGCACGGGAGGCTGCCGGCCGCCAGACTCATCCGGACACATTCCCGTGCGCGTACTCCGCGCGCGATTTGCAGGGCAGCAATGTTCGCTTCCCTCTTGGGATTTTCATGCAAATGCATTAACCCAATCCGGCGAGGTGACCTATTCCGGACCCCGCCAACCGCAGAAAAGGGAAAATGCATGTCGGCAAGCGTGGGCGACCTTGGTCCGGTTTCGCGTTCTTCCACTTCTCCTACTTCACCTTCTTCCTGGCGCACGCCAGCGATCATCATTCTCTGTGGCTGCGCCATCGGCATGCTGGGCTTCGGCCCGCGCTCGAGCCTCGGCTTCTTTGTCCAGCCGATGAGCCATGAATTTTCCTGGGGTCGCGACGTCTTCGGCCTCGCGATCGCCCTGCAGAATCTGTTGTGGGGACTGGGCCAGCCATTTGCCGGCGCGGTCGCCGATCGCTTCGGCCTGTTTCGCGTGATGTGCGTCGGCGCCGTGCTCTATGCCGGCGGCCTGTTGCTGATGCGCTATTCCTCGACGCCGTTGTCGCTCAACATCGGCGCCGGAGTCATGGTCGGCTTCGGGCTTGCCGGGTGCTCATTCAATCTCGTGCTGTCGGCGTTCAGCAAGCTTCTGCCGGCCGAGAAGCGTGGGCTGGCGCTCGGCGCCGGCACTGCGGCCGGCTCGTTCGGGCAATTCCTGTTCGCGCCCGTCGGCGTCGCGCTGATCGACAATTTCGGCTGGCAGCAGGCGCTCACGGTGTTCGCCGGCCTGATGCTGCTGATCGTTCCGCTCTCGCTCGCGCTGTCCACGCCGCCCGTTGCGAACTCATCCAGCACGACGGCCGCGGACGAGCAATCCTTCACCAAGGCACTCGCCGAGGCGTTCGGCCATCGCTCTTATGTGCTGCTCGTACTGGGCTTCTTCACCTGCGGTTTCCAGCTTGCCTTCATCACCGTGCACCTGCCGGCGTTCCTTGTCGATCGCGGCATCTCCACGCATGTTGGCGGCTGGGTGATCGCAGCCATCGGGCTCTTCAACATGGTGGGATCGCTGAGCGTTGGCTGGCTGCAGAACTATCTGCCCAAGCGCTACATCCTCTCGACGATCTATTTCATTCGTGCGCTCGCAACGCTCGCCTTCATCTCGTTTCCGATCACGCCGTTCTCGGCGGTCGCCTTCGGTGCGGTGTCCGGCCTGATGTGGCTCTCGACCGTGCCGCCAACCTCGGCGCTGGTGGCGCTGATGTTCGGCACGCGCTGGCTCGCAACCCTCTATGGCTTTGCTTTCGTCAGCCATCAGGTCGGCGGCTTCCTCGGCGTCTGGCTCGGCGGCATCGTGTTCGAGCGCTTCGGTTCCTATACGCCGATCTGGTGGCTCTCGATCCTGTTCGGCGTGCTGTCCGCGCTGATCAATCTCCCGATCGTAGAGAAACCCGTCGCCAGAGCGGTTGCACAGCCTGCCTGATCGGCTAAACATCCCCAAAACAAGTCAGGGAGTTTTGCCGTGGCAACGTTCAAGGCGATCCGGATCGACAAGGCGGACAAAGGCACTTCTGCCGTGCTCACGCAGTTCGACGAAGCCGAGCTGATGGACGGTGACGTCACCGTGCGCGTCGAGTGGTCGACGCTGAACTACAAGGACGGCCTCGCGCTCACCGGCAAGGCGCCGGTGGTGCGCCGCTTCCCGATGATCGCCGGCATCGATTTCGCCGGCACCGTCGAGCAGTCCTCCCATCCGCAATGGAAGGTGGGCGACAAGGTCGTCTGCACCGGCTGGGGCATGGGCGAGACGCATCTCGGTGCCTATGCCGAGAAGGCGCGGGTGAAGGGCGACTGGCTGGTCGCGCTGCCGCAGGGCCTGTCGGCGCGCGATGCCATGGCGGTCGGCACCGCCGGTTTCACTGCAATGCTCGCAGTGCTGGCGCTGGAGAAGCAGGGCATCTCGCCGAAGAGCGGCCCCGTGGTGGTGACGGGCGCGGCCGGTGGCGTCGGCTCGGTTGCGACCGCCGTGCTGTCAAAGCTCGGCTATCACGTCATCGCCTCCACCGGTCGCGCGGCGGAAGCGAGTTATCTGGAGGAGTTGGGAGCGGCGGAGGTGATCGACCGCAACGAGCTGTCCGCGCCCGCAAAGCCACTCGCCAAGGAGCGCTGGGCCGGCGGCGTCGACAGTGTCGGCTCGACCACGCTGGCCAATCTGCTGTCGATGACGAAGTATGGCGGAGCGATTGCAGCCTGCGGTCTTGCCGCCGGCATGGATCTGCCGTCCTCGGTCGCGCCATTTATTTTGCGCGGGGTGTGCCTTCTGGGCATCGATTCGGTGATGTGCCCGCCGGAGCCGCGGAAGGCGGCCTGGCAACGCCTGGCGTCCGATCTTGATCGGACGAAACTAGCTGAAATCACTAAAGAAATTCCGCTCGACCAAGTCATCGAGTGGGGGCCGAAGATTCTCGCGGGCGAGGTCCGCGGCCGCATCGTGGTAAAAATTCTCTAACGGCGTTCAGACTTTACCAACCAAGCTGCTTCAATGTCGCCACGGTTAGTATGGTAAGCAGCGGGTAAAGGGTTCAGGCTTGCCCGCTACTGGGGTTGTCGGAGTAAGAGCATGCTTGCGCGTATTGTGTTGGGAGCTGTCACGGCGGCGGCAACGGTTGCGCCGGCCATTGCAGGAAGTATGAACGCGGACGAGGCGCGCCGGTTCGTGGCGGGCAAGGTGTTCGCCTTCACCTGTTTCGACGGGACCCGCGGTGCAGGCCGCATCCTCGACGATCTCGGCGCCGCAGGCGCCGTGCAGTTCTCGGGCGCCGGTCCCGTTCGCCACATCCGTCTGCCGGGCAACACGCTCCAGATTCGTGGCCAGAACGTCTGCGCCTCGATCAAGGGCATTCCATTCGAACCCTGCTTCAACCTCGAAAAGACCGATGACCGCAGCTTCCGCGGCTCGGTCTCGGGCATGGGCTTTGCCTATTGCGATTTCCACCACCAGGGTGGCAATCAGATGCTGATGGCGCGTGCGGTGGCGCGGCCGCGATCGCTGCGCGCGCCGGGCACGACCGGCTCCGTCAGCGCATCCGCAACCGAAGTTGCCGCACGTGTCGAGACGCCGCGTGTCGAGACCGGCCGCATCGAGCCGGTGAAGTCGCAAGCGAAGCCCGAAGCGCCGAAGAATGACGGCGCGCTCGAGTTGCGCCGCTCGACCGACTGAGCTTTGCCTGTCAGGCGCGTATGCTTTCCGCGCCGTTTATCGTTGAAACCTGACGAGCTGTGTTTGCCGCCGCGCCGTAGTCATACGGGCGGCGGTTTTCATGCCTTGGTAGCCGTTCGCGCCGAAGCCTTGCGTGACGGCCAGCGGGGGGGCGGCCCGACAAGAGGGTTCGACGATGGCGCGGTATTACTTTCGGATCAGCACCGGCCGCTATTCCGGCGCATCCGATCACGCTTATGAATTCGAGAATCGTGCGGCCGCCTGGAGCGAGATGACGGAGGTTTGCGCGAACCTGCTTGGCGGCATCGCACGCGGCCTGAAGCCCAACGCGCAATGGCATATGGATCTCCTCGACGAGAACAAGCAGCTCGTGTTTCGCATCAGCCTGGCCAGTGAGGCAGTGAAGGAGCGCAGCTCCACTGCCTAGAATCCGAGCGGCCTACCGCCGCGTGTGGTTAACTTGTTAAGCGCGCGTTCCGTGCTGATTTTCAAGAGGTTTTCTTCAATTCCCGTAGTTTTCCGGCGCGCGCTGTTAATCAAATCGGAATTCCCGGCGCTCAGCTTTTAGGCAAGGGCGATCAACGCCGAGGGTGGCCGACAATGACTTGGCCGCGCATATCCGGGAAACGTGCCCATGCTGAGCTTTGTCCAGAATTTGCGGATCGGTACCAAGCTGGCGGTGACGTCGGCGTTCGGTATCCTTTTGGTCGTCGCCATGATCGCAAGCCAGATCATAGGCAACGGCAATGTGCGTCATTCCAACCAAGCGGCCTTCGCGCAGCAGGAGCTGGCACGGGATGCCGTCGAAGCCAGGCTCTGGGTGCGCAGCATGCAGCTCGCCGTCCGGGATATTCGGCTCGGCAACAATGCAGGTGAATTGCAAAAGGCGAACGAGTCTCTGGTCGAGCGGTCAAGGTCGCTGGGCAACGCCGTCGATGCGATGCTCAAGCTGTCACAGTCTGCGGAAAACCGCGCGCGGATCGAAAAGCTCAGGAATCTCTCCGCAGATTATCTGAAGGGTGCGCAGCAGATCGCCGCGATCCGGAGCGAGATGATCGCCGCGACGAGCGCAGATGCCGCCCGTATCGCCAAGCTCACCGAAGAGAGCATGCGCATCTCGCGCGAAATCACATTGCCGACCGCTACCGAAATGGACGGGCTGGCAGGCCAGATCGCCGACTTCGCAAGACACAAGAGCGAGGAGGAGATCGCCGGCTCCCTTCAGGAGATGGCGTCCAGCGAACATATCGGAACGGTGGTCGGCATCTGCGCCGCGCTTGTCCTGATCTGCTCCTGGCTGATGTCCTTCACGACCATTGCGCGGCCGATCCGCGCGCTCACTGTGGCCATGGACAAGCTCGCTGGCGGCGATTTCTCCGTGGTGCTGCCGGGGCTCGGTCGCAAGGACGAGGTCGGTGGCGTCGCCGCGGCCGTCGAGAAGTTCAAGATCGTGTCCGAGCAGAAGGCGCGTGAGGAGGCCGAAGCCAAGATCAAGCAGGACCAGATTGCCGCCGCGCAGCGCAAGGCCGAGATGCACAAGCTCGCCAGCAGCTTCGAAGCCGCCGTCGGCGAGATCGTCGACACCGTGTCCTCAGCCGCGACCGAGCTCGAAGCGTCGGCTTCGACGCTCACTTCCACTGCGGAGCGCGCGCAGGAACTGACCACGATGGTCGCAGCGGCGTCTGAAGAGGCCTCCACCAATGTGCAGTCGGTGGCCTCCGCGACGGAGGAGCTGTCATCGTCGATCACCGAGATCAGCCGGCAGGTGCAACAGTCCGCGCGCGTCGCCAATGAGGCGGTCGGCCAGGCGCGCACCACGACCGAGCGCGTCAGCGAATTGTCCAAGGCGGCTACCCGCATTGGCGACGTGGTCGAGCTGATCAACACCATTGCGGGCCAGACCAATCTGCTCGCGCTCAACGCCACCATCGAGGCGGCGCGCGCCGGCGAGGCCGGTCGGGGTTTCGCCGTCGTGGCTTCCGAGGTCAAGGCACTGGCTGAACAGACCGCCAAGGCGACCGGCGAGATCGGTCAGCAGATCTCCGGTATCCAGACGGCGACGCAGGAGTCGGTCAGCGCCATCCGCGACATCAGCGACACCATCGAAAGGCTGTCGGAGATCTCCTCGACCATTGCGGCTGCAGTGGAAGAGCAGGGCGCGGCGACTCAGGAAATCTCGCGCAATGTGCAGCAGGCTGCGCAGGGCACGCATCAGGTGTCATCCAACATCACCGACGTGCAGCGCGGGGCGGGCGAAACCGGATCGGCCTCAACGCAGGTGCTGGCGGCCGCGCAGTCGCTCGCGGGCGACAGCAACCGGCTCAAGCTCGAAGTCGGAAAATTTCTCGGCACCGTGCGCGCCGCGTGAGGGCTCGGCACACCTCGCAGGTCTGAGCGGCAGCCCCAGTGATCCCTTCCGGCCGCCGCGCTTTGCCGCGGCGGCCGTGCGTTCATGATGGAAAGCGGCAGCGAAACAATCGCAGGGTTAACGATCCAGAAAACCCAAGCAGGCATCATCCCCGCAATTGGGCCGTATTACTACGGAGTTTCAAATTAACCGTGGCTTGGAACTCAGCGTGCATCTTCGACCCAACAAGAACCAGCCAGCATTTGTCGAACTGAACCCATCCGATCGTCCGTTTTGTCGATCGGAGCGCTAACGACTGCGTCCGCCTGCGTACCGTCCATCTGTCGGGATTATTGCAATGTCGAAATTGTCGATCCGATTGAAAATACTGACCGTGTTGAGTGCTCTGGTGCTCGCGCTCGCCGGCGTCGGCATGATGGCGATCAGCACCATGCAGACCATCAACGCGCATACGGTCGAGATTTCCGAGAGCTGGCTGCCCAGCGTCCGCGCGCTGGGATCGCTTCGCGCCGACATCAACGAGCTACGGGTCGCGCTCCGCCTGCACCTGATGCAGGACAGCGCCGAGGGCAAGGAGGCCGCCGAGAAGCGGATGGCGTCGTTGCGCGAGCGTATCGAGACGACGCGCAAGAGCTATGAGCCTTTGATTACCTCGCCCGAAGAGCGCGCCCTGTATGACCAGTGGAGCAAGGCCTGGGCCGACTATCTGAATGGCGTGCAGGAGGTGATGACGCTGTCGCGCAAGAGTGTCGGCCACTTCCCGACCGACGCCAACGAGCTGTTGCAGACCAAGGTCGCCAAGATGGCGCAGGCCGCCGATCCGCTGCTCCAGCAGGACATCGAGCTCAACAACAAGGGTGCCGAGGCGGAAACCAGGAAGGCCGCCGACAGCTACACCATCGCCTTCCGTGTTCTGCTCGGCATCATCGTGACGTCGGTGCTGATCGCGATTGCAGCCGCCTATTTCCTGGTGCAGGACGTCTCGCGCGGCATCGCCTCGATTGTCCGGCCGATGCAGGCGCTCGGCAACGGCGAGCTCTCGGCAGAAGTCCCGCATCGCGGCGCGCGAACCGAGATCGGATCGATGGCCGATGCGCTGCAGATCTTCAAGGAAGCTCTGATCGCGAAAAAGGCGGCCGACGAGGCGGCGGCGCGCGACGCCGAGGCCAAGATCGAGCGAGCCCGCCGCGTCGACGGAATCACACGCAATTTCGAGGCCATGATCGGCGAGATCGTCGAAACCGTGTCCTCGGCGTCGACCGAGCTCGAGGCGTCCGCGAGCACGTTGAGCGGCACCGCGCAGCGCGGCCAGGAGCTCGCGACCGTGGTTGCGGCGGCATCCGAGGAAGCATCCACGAACGTCCAGTCCGTCGCGTCGGCGTCGGAGGAGCTATCATCGTCGATCAACGAGATCAGCCGGCAGGTGCAGGAATCGGCGCGCATGGCGGCGGAGGCCGTCGACCAGGCGGCGCGCACCAACGAGCGTGTCAACGCGCTGTCGCAGGCGGCCGCGCGCATCGGCGACGTCGTAGAGCTCATCAACACGATCGCGGGACAGACCAACCTGCTGGCGCTGAACGCGACGATTGAAGCCGCGCGTGCCGGCGAAGCGGGCCGCGGCTTCGCCGTCGTGGCGTCCGAGGTCAAGGCGCTTGCCGAACAGACCGCGAAGGCGACCGGGGAGATCGGCCTCCAGGTTTCGGGCATCCAGACGGCCACGCAGGAGTCCGTCAGCGCGATCAAGGAGATCGCGGGCACCATCGAGCGGCTGTCCGAAGTGTCGTCGGCTATCGCCGCGGCCGTCGAGGAGCAGGGCGCCGCCACGCAGGAGATTTCGCGCAACGTGCAGCAGGCCTCGGTCGGCACGCAGGAGGTCTCCTCCAACATCACCGACGTGCAGCGCGGCGCGATCGATACCGGCTCGGCCTCGACAGAGGTGCTGTCAGCCGCGAAATCGCTTGCGTCCGACAGCACGCGCCTCAAGGTCGAGGTCGCCAGCTTCCTGGAGTCGGTGCGCGCGGCCTGATCATCACGCGCTCGTCGGCGTCACGGCTGGCGGCGCCTGCCGGCGGAACAGAATCCGCTGGTAGAGCCAGCCGATCGCGACCAGCACGATGCCGAGGCCCATGAACGACAGCGCGCGCCACACGCCTGTCAGCGTCGACATGTCGATGACGAAGGCTTTCAGGATCGTCAGCGCGATGACGACGGCCGATGCCAGTCGCGCGCGCTCCGAATTGACCAAAAGCCCGACGCCGAGCAGCACCACACCGAAGCCGAGCCAGCCGATCGAATAGGTGTATTGTTCGGCACCCGTCGTCGCGCCGTAGAGCAGCACCGGTCCGTGATAGAAACGGCGGATCTCCAGCGTTACGTAAACGAGGGCGAACACCAATGCGCTGCCCGCGATCGTGTTGGCGTAGGCTTTGGGGCGATGTCCTGCCACCGCGTAGGAGAGCAGCAGCATGAGCATCGCCGGCAGCGCGTAGCCGAGCAGCAGCAGATTGAACACCAGGCCGCCGACGTCGATGCTGCTGAGCAGCCACGGATTCTCCAGCAGCAGGAGGCCGAACACGCTGATGAGGCCTGCGATCACCGTGAGCGCGATCGCGCCGACATTGTGCACGATGCTGCCGCTGCGCAGCCTTAGCCGTTCGAGCCCGATCGCCATTGCGAGCGTCACGCAGACCTGGAGGGCGAATTCGAGCAGCGAGGGCGGCGATGCCATGTCGCCGCCGGTCGCGAAATGACGGATTTCCATGAAGGCGAGAAGCGCGGTGAACAGGATCGCGGCGGCTTCCACCATCCGCAGCGGCGCGTCGTCGCCGCGGCGATGCAGGAAGCGGCTCGCCGCCCAGAACGACAGCGCCGGCACGCCGTAGCCCCAGAGCAGCCAGTTCAGAATCGGCGTGGTGCCGACGGCATCGCCGACGATACGCGGCTCGTAGGCAATGCGCGCGGTGACGATGGCGGCAAAGATCGCGGCGAGCCAGCGCAGGAAGGCGATCGGCCGCTGGATGGAGATCCAGGCGGTGCCGAGCGACATCAGCGCCAGCGCGATCGTGAGCCAGCCCTTCTCCAGCGCAAAGGTCAGCGCAAGCGCCAGCGCGCCGAGCGTGCCGGTTGCGAACAGGGCAATCGAGATCGCAAGGCCGGGCCGGTTCTCGCGCCGGGAGAGCGCTTCGGTCGCGGCCGCAAAGGCGGCAGCGAGCAGCACGGCGAGGATCGCGAACGGGATCGAGCGCTCGAGATGCGCGATGCGTGCATAGGCGGCGATCAGCAATGCGACGGGTGTGAATGTCGCGACAGAGGACCATACCACCGGAATGATCGCGGAGGTCGACCGCCCTTGCGCCAGGAAGCCCGCGATGCCAAAGCCCGCCGCGAAAGTTGCCGCCATCAGCAGGTGCAGCGTCACCGAGGCATCGGTCGCGTTCGGTCCGACGCCTGGCATGGGACCGCCGGGCAGCTCCAGCATGTCCGGATTGGCACGTACCGCCCAGTTGGCGAAGACGATGAAGACGATGGCTGCCGCGGCGCCAAGTGCGCCGGTGGCGGCAGGCGCCCGCCAGACAACGAGCAGCGTCGCCGCGACGAGCATGGTGAAGAAGATCAGCACGACATTGTTATGGAAGCTCGCCAGCACGACCAGCATCGCGCCGAACAGATAGGCAGCGAGCGAGCCGGAGGAAACCGGCTCGATCCGGCCTTCGTCGATGCTGGGGCCGAACATGAAGCCGCAGACGACGAGCATCGCGGCGAGGACGAAGCCAGCCATGACGTGAAACAGGTGCGGCCCGGTCAGGTCCCGGTGGTCCAGCCCAGGGAATGTCCATAGCAACGCGAACACGATGGTGGTGACCGCAAGCCAGCGCCACAGCCGGATGCGCGCGAGGCCAAAGCTCGCTGCGGTGACGATCGCCAGATAGATGTAGAGCGCCGAATAGTCCGGCTCGTCCGAGGAGACGAGGATCGGCGTGACGAAGGCGCCGACCACGCCGAGGCCGGCGAGTGCAGGGCCATGCAGCAACGCAGCAGCAAGCGTGCCGAGCGCAACGAGGCCGAGCAGCACGAAGGCGGTGGCGGGCGCGAGAAAATCGTAGAGCGCATAGGCAGCATAGACGGTGGCAAACGCTACGGCCGTGCCCGCCGCGGTGAGGATCGCGGGGATGTTGGCGATCGGCAGCGCAGGGATCTCGGCGATGCCCTCCTTGCGCCGCGTCCATTCGCCGGCGCCAAGCAGCGCTAGCGCGAACAGGCCGCCGAGGAAGACGCGCACACCGGGGCCGAGAAGCCCGGCCTCGATCGAATAGCGCACCATGAAGAAGCCGCCGAGCGCGAGCGCAAGGCCGCCGATCCACACCACCCAGCGGGTGCCGAGACGCTCTTCGAGACCCGGCCCTGCGGCCGGCGGCGGTGGCGCGGCCTGAGTTGCATCCGTTTCGATCGGCGGCGGCGCGGCCTGATCGGCGACGAGCGGTGGCGCCAGTTCAACATCAGGTATGGGCGGCTCCGCCGTGCTCGGTGCGGCAGGCGCTGGTGTTTGCTCCATCGCCTGCTGTGGCGTCAGCGGGGGCGGCTGGATCGGCCGCGGCGCATGCAGGTTGGCTTCCAGCGCGCTAAGCCGTCGGCGCAGGTCGGTCGCCTGGTTGGACGCTTTCAATGCGATGAGGAAGGCGGCGACTGCGATCATCACCGCGAAGACGTCGAACGGGGCGTCGAACATAAGGCCTCCAGGCGACCGGCCGTATCAGCCCAATCGCGCGATCTATTTTCTCTCTCGAGCATGATCCTGATCGGAAAAACGGTCTCCACTTTTTCCGGAGTCATGCTCCTAGCGCCGGGAGCGGACGCGCAAGCCGGGTGCCGGCCGCTCCTGGAGCACTTCGCGGCGGAAGCGATACAGTGCTGCCGGCCGCCCGCCGGTCTGTGTCGACATCACGCCGGTCGGTTCGACCAGAGCCTCGTTTTCCACCAGGCGACGGAAATTCTGCTTGTGCAGGTGCCGGCCGGAGATTGCCTCCACCGTGTGCTGCAATTCCGTGAGTGTGAACTCGGCGGGCAAAAGTTCAAAGATAACAGGACGATACTTCAGCTTTGCGCGCAGCCTGGCAATTCCGGTGGCGAGAATGCGGCGGTGGTCGAACCGCATCGAGAGGCCAAGCGCAGGAAGCGCCTTGCGCGCTAATGCCGCAGGACGGCCGTCGCGCCGCGCTTCCTCGATCAGCCCGGCCTCGTAGAGCAACTCATAGCGGTCGAGTACGCGCTCCTCGTCCCAGCTAGCTCCCTCGAGGCCGAAATTAAGCCGCACGCGATCTCTGCGCGGCAGCGCACGGATCGTCTCGGGCGTCTCCTCGTCGGCCCACTGGGCGAGTGCCGGAATGATGTCGCGGGCGATGATCGCCGGCGGCTGCTCGCGCCAGTCCTCCCAGGGGAAGAAGCGATACCACGGCTCGAACGATGCACCGGCCGCATGAACGCCGTTGTCAGCGGCGCGAGTCAGCGCGAGATAGCCGATCGAGACCATATGCGCGCCAGTATCGGCGGCCTCCGCATGACGGCCGCGATCGCCGAAAGTGTAGAGCTGCTCGACATAGCCGAGCCTCAAGCCCGCCTGCGCCTCGACCCAGGCGCGCAGGCCGATCTCGAAAGTGCGATGCGTCAGTGCATCGAACGGGCCGAAGGGCAGGCCCGCCAGACCGTCGCTGCCGCGCGCGGTGAGGATCAGCGGCTCGTGGGCCTCGATCGCGACGATCGCGGCAGTCAGGCCGATCTCGATCGGCGTCAGCAGCTTGTCGCTCATCCGGGAAAGGCGTTTTGCGAGGTCATTCGAGCTCGATCACGAACGGACGGCTCTCCACCATCATCGCGCCCGGACCCATCTCGTCGAGCGCGCGCAGCATGCGGCCGTCGCGACGGAGCGCGCGATCGGCGAGCTCGACGATGCGACGGTTGGGCGAGGCGATCGGCGAGGCCGCGCGGATCTTCTTCGCGATCTCGATCTCGTCGCGATGCGGATTGAGCAAGCATGCCGCGGCAAAGGCGCTCGCGGTGGAGCGGCTGATGCCGGCATAGCAATGCACGACCAGTGGCGCGCTGCGATCCCAGCCGCGGACGAAGTTCAGCACCTGTTCAATATGTCCTTCCGAGGGCGCAACGAAGCCGTCCAGTTCCTCGGTGATGTCATCCATCGAGACTTTCAGATGATTGGCCGGCAGCACCGACAACGGCCGCACCACCTGCTCGACATTGGCCATCACCGTCAGCACATGGCTGGCCCCGGTGAGGCGAACGGTTTCAGGCAGGGCGGCGAGGGAGCAGACGTGGATCATGGTGGTCCTTTTGGTCGCCGATTATATCTGGCACCGTAGGGTGGGCAAAGCGAAGCGTGCCCACCATTTTCGAGCAAGGTACGAGGTGGTGGGCAGGGCGCTTCGCGCCTTTGCCCACCCTACGAAGTGCTAAAGCTACGAAAACGTATTGAACCGCTCCAGAAACCGTTTCTCGGCCCTGGCGGCCGTCCATGGCGTCAGGTAGTCGCGGAGCACGGTTTCGGGCAGGCCCGGGTCGCGGCCGAACAGGCGCTTCGCCTCGCTGTCGCTGAAGCCGGCGAGCTGGGTGGCCTCGAGATACGCAGCGCCACGGTCGGCGGCCTTGATGGCCAGCGTGATCTCCTCAGCCAGCACCGCCGGCAGTCCGAAGCGGATGTGGATGGCGCCGAGCAGGCGCTTCTCCACCGCCTTGTAGTGACCATCGAGCACCGCCTTGAACGGCGAGATCATGTCGCCGATCACATATTCTGGTGCGTCGTGCAGCAGCGCTGCAAGCCGTACACGCTGGTCGACGCGTGGGCTCTGGTGTCGCATCACGGTTTCGACCAGCAGGGTGTGCTGGGCTACCGAAAAGATGTGCGCGCCCGTGGTCTGCCCGTTCCAGCGCGCGACGCGCGCGAGTCCATGGGCGATGTCGGCGATCTCGACGTCGAGCGGCGAGGGGTCGAGCAGATCGAGCCGGCGGCCGGACAGCATGCGCTGCCAGGCGCGGGACTGCACGTCGTTTACGGCGCGCTTTCCGGCCTTCATTTGGCTTTGAGGCGCGGCTTGCGCTGCGTCTTGCCGCAGGACGCGTGGCAATGGCAGTCGACGAGATGGTCGTTGACCATGCCGGTCGCCTGCATGAAAGCATAGACGATGGTGGGGCCGACGAACTTGAAGCCGCGCGACGACAGCTCCTTGGAGATCTGCACCGACAGCGGCGTCGAGGCCGGCACGCTCGCGGTGGTCTTGAAATGGTTGACGAGCGGCCTGCCGTCGAAGAAATCCCAGAGCAGCTTCGAGAAGCCGGGGCCCTTCTCCATGATCTCCAGATAGGACTTTGCGCTCAGAATCGTGCCGTCGATCTTGGCGCGGTTGCGCACGATCCCGGCATCGTTCATCAGCGCATGCACCTTCTTGGCGTTGTAGCGCGCTATCTTCTCAGGCTGGAAATCATCGAAGGCTTTACGGAAATTGTCGCGCTTACGCAAAATCGTGATCCAGGAGAGGCCGGCCTGGAAACCGTCGAGAATCAGTTTCTCGTAGAGCGCGCGATCGTCATATTCCGGCACGCCCCATTCGGTGTCGTGATAGGCAACATACAGCGGATCTTCGCCGGGCCAGGGGCAGCGCGTCAGTCCGTCGGCATGAAGGCGAGGAGCGCGGCTCATACGACGGGCTGTTTCGCTGGAATGCGGACGACGTCGGGGTCCGCGAGCCTCACATCGAGCCCGCCGGCGCTGAGCGTCTGCCCGGCATCGAGCGCGTCGGCGACGCGATCGATGCGAACGAGCGCAATGCCCTTGCCCTGTGCCGTCGAGCCGATGGTGCCGACCGGCTTGTCGCCGGCGAGGATAGTGGCCCCGGCCTCTGGCGAGGGCCCGTCGAGCAGAACCTTGACGCTGCGTGTGCGCGCGGTGCCGCGATGCTGCATGCGCGAGACCACCTCCTGGCCGACATAGCAGCCCTTGTCGAAATCGACGCCTGCAAGGCGATCCATGTTGGTTTCGTGCGGGAATGCATCGCCATACATGAAGTCGAGTCCGCCGCGCGGCACGCCCAGCGCGATGCGATGCGCGTCATATTCGGACGCCTCGACGAGCTCGGCGCCGATCAGCGCAGCAAGCTTCTCCTGGAGTTCCGCAGGGACCAGGATGCGCAACCCGAGCCGCTCGTCGCGCGGGTCGGTGAAAGCAAGGTCGGGCTCGGCGGCAGGCTTACCGTCCCAGCCAGCGAGCACGCCGAGGTTGTCGGAGAGATTTTCGACGGTGACCTTGGCGCGCAGCTTGTAGAATTTCAGCTTGGTGGCGAGGGTCTCCGCCAGCGCCTTCGGGCAGTCGATCAGGTAGCCGCCGCCACGCCCGGCGGGCGCCTCCGTGATCAGGAAATCCACGATGATCTTGCCCTGCGGCGTCAGTAGCGCGCCGAATCGGCCGAGCCCGGGCTTGAGCCTGCCGACATCCGTGGTGAAGAGGCCATTGAGGAAGCTCTGCGCATCCTCGCCTGCGACCTTGATCACGCCCCGATCGGGAAGAAACGCTGCCTTCATTGCGAAAATCTCTTGCGACATGTCGGCTTCGAACGTAAGCCCGCCCTGCTTAAACGACAAGGCCTCGAGCCCTGCGCCTGAGGGATGAGAGAGACTGACAGCCATGACCCAGCGTTTTGACGTGATTCTGAAATCCGGCACGGTGGTCAATCAGGACGGCGAGGGGGTCCGCGATATCGGCATTGTCGATGGCCGCATCGCGGAGATTGGCTCGCTCGCGCAAGGCGCGGCGGCGGAGGTCATCGACTGCAAGGGCCTCCACATCCTGCCCGGCGTGATCGACACGCAGGTGCATTTCCGCGAGCCGGGGCTGACGCACAAGGAAGACCTCGAGACCGGTTCGCGCAGCGCCGTAATGGGCGGCGTCACCGCCGTGTTCGAGATGCCGAACACCTCGCCGCTCACGGTGACGGAAGCCGATTTCACCGACAAGGTGAAGCGCGGCCATCATCGCATGCATTGCGATTTCGCCTTCTTCATCGGCGGTACGCGCGAGAACGTGCAGGATCTGCCGCATCTCGAGCGCGCGCCGGGCTGCGCCGGTGTGAAGGTGTTCATCGGCTCCTCGACCGGCGCGCTGCTGGTTGAGGACGAAGACAGCCTGCGTCGCATTTTCCAGGTGATCCGTCGCCGCGCGTCGTTCCACGCCGAGGACGAATATCGTCTCAACGAGCGCAAGTCGTTGCGCATCGAGGGCGATGCGCGCTCGCACCCCGTTTGGCGCGACGAGACCGCGGCGCTGATGGCGACGCAGCGCCTCGTGAAGCTCGCGCGCGAGACGGGCAGGCGCATCCACGTGCTGCACATCTCGACCAAGGAAGAGATCGAGTTCTTGCGAGACCACAAGGATGTCGCCTCCTGCGAGGCGACGCCGCATCACCTCACCATGGCCGCGCCCGAATGCTATGAGCGGCTCGGTACGCTCGCGCAGATGAATCCGCCGGTGCGCTCGGCCGATCACCGCGCCGGCATCTGGCGCGGTATCGAGCAGGGCATCATCGACATCCTCGGCTCCGACCATGCGCCGCATACCCTGGAGGAGAAGCAGAAGACCTATCCGGCCTCGCCCTCGGGCATGACGGGCGTGCAGACGCTGGTGCCGTTGATGCTCGACCACGTCAACGCGGGCCGGCTGTCGCTCGCCCGCTTCGTCGATCTCAGCAGTGCCGGGCCCGCGCGCCTCTTCAACATCGCCTGCAAGGGCCGCATCGCGGCGGGCTATGATGCCGACTTCACCATCGTCGACCTCAAGCGCAGTGAGACCATCACCAACAAATGGATCGCCTCCAAAGCCGGCTGGACGCCTTACGACGGCGTACGCGTCACGGGCTGGCCGGTCGGCACCTTCGTCCGCGGCAAGCGCGTGATGTGGCAAGGCGAGCTCGTGGCGCCGTCACAGGGCGAGCCGGTGCGGTTTCTGGAGACGCTGAAGCAGTAGGGTCAAAGCTTCCCACGCGCATGACTGTCATGCCCCGGCTTGACCGGGGCATCCAGTACGCCGCGGCTTCTCGGTTCGATCGCAGGCGTCTCGGATTACTGGATTGCCCGCTTTCGCGGGCAATGACAGTGTCACGGGACGTACAAGCAGAAATTGGGAGAGCGCCCAATGACCAAGCCATCGTCCCTCGTCTCCACCGAGCAACTCGCGGCCATGCTCGGCCAGCCGAACCTCCGCCTTTACGACTGCACGACCTATCTCGAGCCCGCGCCGCAAGGCAGCAGCGATCCTTATCTCGTCGTGTCCGGCCGAAGGAGCTTTGAGGCCGGCTATATCCCCGGCGCCGACTTCCTCGACCTGCAAGGTGAGTTCTCCGACACGTCGACGCATCTGCGCTTCATGATGCCGGGCACGGAGCAGCTCGAAGCCGCGTTCGGCCGCCATGGCCTCGATGCGTCGAAGACAATCGTGCTCTACAGCATTGGCAGCATGATGTGGGCGACACGGTTCTGGTGGATGCTGCGCTCGCTCGGCGTCGATGCGCGTGTGCTGGACGGTGGCTTTGACAAATGGAAGGCCGAAGGGCGATCGGTCGAGCAGGGGGCGCCGAGCGGTTATCCGGCGACGACATTCAAGGCCGCGCGGCGTGAAGGCTTCTTCATCGACAAATCCGCCGTGCTCGCGCGGATCGACGATCCTTCCACGATCATCGTCAATGCGCTTGGACCACAGTTTCATCGAGGACTGGAACCGAGCCGCTATGGCCGGTCCGGCCGCATCCCTGGCAGCGTGAACGTGCCGGCCGCAGCGCTCGTCGATGTCGCCGACAAGACGCTAACCACGCTTGCCGATGCCGAGCCGAAGTTCGCAAGCCAAGGCATCACGCGCGACAAGAACGTGATCTGCTATTGCGGCGGCGGCATCTCCGCGACCATCGATCTCTTGCTGCTGGCGCAGCTCGGCTACGACAAGCTCACGCTCTACGACGGTTCCATGGGCGAATGGGCCAGGGATTCCGAGCTGCCAATCGAGACGGGCTGAGAGTAGATTGGCGGGAACCTTTTCGGCGGGCCTGCATCCAATGTCCGGAAAAGCTGGAGACGAGCCCGTGACCGCCATCCATCGCGCCGCAATATCGGAAGCCACAGACCTGGCCGAGGCCAAGCTGGTTGAGCGCGCCAAGGCCCGCGACGAGGCCGCCCTGCGCACGATCATGCAAGCCAATAACCGCAGGCTCTACCGGCTCGCCCGCGGCATCCTGCGCAACGACAGCGAGGCCGAGGATGTGGTGCAGGAGACCTATGTTCGGGCGTTCACGCATCTCGACGGCTTTCGCGGCGAATCCGGCCTGTCGACCTGGCTGTCGCGCATTGCAATCAACGAGGCGCTCGGCCGGGTGAGAAGCCGGAAGGTGCATGTCGAGCTCGGTGCGCTGCCCGAGGCAGCGCTCGAAGCCCAGATCATCCAGTTTCCCGTGTCCTCCGCCGCAGGCGATCCGGAAAAATCCATGGCCCAACGTGAAATCCAGCGCGTCGTCGAGCATGCGGTCGATGAGCTGCCTGATGTGTTCCGCATGGTCTTCATCGCGCGCGTGATGGAGGGCATGACCATCGAGGAGACCGCGGAGCTGCTAGCCGTCAAGCCTGAGACCGTGAAGACGCGGCTGCATCGCGCTCGCACGATGCTGCGCGAGAACGTCGAGAAGAAGATTGGGCCGGTGGTGATGGATGCATTCCCGTTCGCCGGCCAGCGGTGTGAACGTCTGACCGAAGCCGTGCTGAAGCGGCTCGCAATGGGCGCGTAATTCTTGGGAACCTTTGCCGGAATGTCCCATCCAACTCCTGTGCAGGTCATACGCCGGATGAGTTCCGGCACCACAGGAGTGTCAAGCCATGTTCATCCGATGGAGCGCTGCGATCGCCACGATCGCCCTTTTTGTCAGTCCTGGCTACGTGCAAGGCGCGGGAGCGGCTGACAAGCCGACCGATCCGCAGATCGCCCATATCGCCTACACTGCGGGCGTGATCGACATCAACGCCGCCAAACAGGCTCTCAAGAAAGCCAAGAACAAGGACGTGAAAGCGTTCGCGCAGGACATGGTGCGGGACCATGAGGCAGTGAACAAGCAGGCGCTCGCGCTGGTGAAGAAGCTGAAGGTGACACCCGAAGACAACGACACGAGCCGCACGCTCACGAAGCAGGCGAACGACAAGCTCGCCGAGCTTTCGAAGCTCAAAGGCGCGGACTTCGACAAGGCCTATGTCGACAACGAGGTCGCGTATCACAAGTCAGTCGACAGCGCGCTGGAGACCCAGCTCATTCCCTCCGCGGACAATGCGGAGCTGAAGGGCCTGCTGCAAACCGGCTTGAAGATCTTCCAGGGTCACGAGCAGCATGCCGAGCATGTCGCGGCCGAGCTGAAATAGGTAGGAGGCGATGATGCCGGGGCGGCTGCTGGCGATGACCGCAATCGTGCTCGCGTCGATGCTCGTCCCGGCGCACGCCGCGACCGTGCAGATATCGATGGAGAATCTCGAGATATTGCCAGCCGACGTTTCTGCGAAGGTCGGCGACACCATCGAGTGGGTCAACAAGGACGTGTTGGCCCACACGGCGACGGCAAGGAATGGCGACTTCGATGTGAACCTGCCGGCGAAGAAATCGGCGACCTTCGTCGTGAAGAAGGCGGGGACAGTGGAGTATTATTGTCGCTATCACCCCAACATGAAGGCGACGCTCGAGATCGCGCCCTGAGGTATTTTCCCGGGCGGGTTCGGGGGAATACTCCCGGACGGTCGCGGGCTATTGCTTATCTTAAGATGCGCGCTTTCGTGCGACGATGGGCGTAGCCATCGCGACCTTTCATTCAGCCGCCACTTCGCCCCGCTTCCTCCGGCGGGGTGATTTTTAGCTATTGCTTGGCGAGTGCGATCGAGAATTCGCCGTTGCGGATGCGCGCGGGAAAGCCCTCGACAAACTTCGCCACCGCGTCCTCGCCATAGGTGCCGACGAGCTCGGCAAGCGCTGCGAACAGGCTCGCCTGCGCGAGACAATCGCCGTCGACGCCGTCATGGCGCGCTTCCGCCCAGGCCTCGTTGAGATAGCTGAGCGCAGCCTGCTTCTGCTCGTGATCGGGCAGCGGCGCGCGGGTGGGGGCGAAGGACACGGGAATGCTCATGAAACTCGAATGGCTGGAGGCGCAATCCACGGCGATGCGCTGCGTGAGAGGTGTAGCACGCAGATTAACGCCGCCTAGGCCACATCTTTAGGAAAGGTTAACGGAGCCGAACAATGTGGATGAGTTGCTCCGGCGACACATCCGGTAGTGCCAATCTCATGGTGAGGAGGCGCGTCCACCTCACTCTTGTCATTCCGGGACGCGCCATCAGGCGCGGGCCCGGAATCCATCGTTCGGCGGTTTCTGCGGCCCAATGGATTTCCGGGCTCGCGACGGAGCCTGTCATCGGGCCGCGCTTTGCGCAGATCCGTTGGTCGCGCCCCGGAAGGACGAGAAACCTCACAAGCTGTCAGGATGAGGGTTGGCAGTTGAAGGCGTCGGCAATTCAGTTCGCGTAACGCGCCGTGAGGTCGCGGGAGATTTTGGAGCCTTCCTCGATGTAGCGGCGGATCGCTACCGTGGCGGCCGGCGTACAGCTCCGGTAAGTCTGCTGAAAACCATTATAGCCGCGGTTGAAGCCGGCGATCATGCGGGTGCGGCGCTCGCCGGAGGGGGTTTCGGCATCGATCAGCGCCTGCATCTCGTTGCGCCATTTGTTGCCTTCGTTGGCCCCGCAGATGCCGCGCAGATAGTGCAGGCCGCCGAGGATTTCCGCCAGCCGCTGCAAGTCGCCGTCGAACGGCGCCGCCGCGTCCTGGGCCCGGGCGGGCAGGACGGCGCAGGCAAGAATCAGGGCCAAAACGGCCGGAAATCGCTTGGACATCGGGGGCGTGTATGCCCCTTAAGGGCGGCAGACGCAAGGCAGCCGCCCTTGCCGTCAGGCCCCGATCAGGCGCTTTGCGGCATGGATGATTTCGTCCAGCCCACCGGTCAGCTTGAGGTCGCCGAGGCTGCCCAGCGCGTCGGGAGCGAGCCAGCGGAAATCGTCCAGCTCCTCATTCAGAACCGGCTCCCTGGCCGTCCAGCGCGCTGCAAAGGACATGATCAGGTAGTGGCCGGCGCCCCCCGTCGACGGCAGCACCTCGCGCCAGCCGGCAAGACCGACGATGTCGATCGCCAGCCCGGTTTCCTCGTCGACCTCGCGCGTCAGTGCCTGATGCAGCGATTCGCCGAATTCGACCCGGCCGCCCGGCAGCGAATAAAAGCCCTTGGCCGGCGAGCGGGCGCGTCGAACCAGCAGCACCTTGCCGTCGCGGAAAATCGCGGCGCTGACCGCGAGCTGGGGATGGCTCGGCTGCACGGTGCCCGCCTCAATTCGACATGATGGTATCGACGTCGGCTTCTGCGCCGCCGTTGATGATGCCGCCGCAGGCCGCGATCAGCGGCTTGACCCAGAGCGTGGCCTGCTCGGCAAGCTTGACGCGCGTGGCGTCCTTTTCCACCTCGCGCATGGCCGAGCCGACCGCGGTCAGGATCGAGGTCATGGTGTCGGTGATGTGGTCGAACTGGGCGCGCACGTCGGGAGCGGCTTTCTCATAGGCCTCGATCGCGAGATCGCGCGCCTTGAAGTTCGAGGCCGTGAAATGTTCGGCATAGGACAATGGCGTCCAGGTCAAGAAGTCTTCGGCGCATTCCGGCATGTCCGGGACCATTTCGAGCAGCATGACGGCTTCATTGAAATGGTTCAGATAGTCGGTGGCAAGTCCGGTCCGCGGGTTGATGTTGGCCACGCGCAGCCGCTCAGCCCAGGCCGCCGCCTCGGGGCCCGTCACTACAAGAGTCCGCGCGGGTTCGGAGACCATTGAGCTCATCGGCCGCAGTGTTGACGTTGGGGGTTAAAAGGTGCTGAACGGACCCCATATAGGCCCTCAAGGATGTGCGGACGCTTTGTCATAACCTCGGCCCCGGCGGCTTTGCGGCAACTCTTTGGCTACCTCGAGCAGCCGAATTTCCCGCCACGGTACAACGTCGCCCCCACACAACCGATTCCAGTGGTGCTGGTCGACAAGGGCGCGCGGCATTTCCAGCTGATGCGCTGGGGGTTGCTGCCGACCTGGGTGAAGGATCCCCGTGGTTTTACGTTACTGATCAACGCGCGCTCGGAGACGGTGCTGGAAAAGCCCGCATTCAAGAACGCGATTCGGAGGCGCCGCGGCCTGATTCCGGCCGACGGTTACTACGAATGGAAGGCAGTGGACGGCCGCAAGCAGCCCTATTTCATCCATCGTGCCGATGGGCAGCCGCTCGGTTTTGCCGCGGTGTTCGAGACCTGGGTCGGGCCGAACGGCGAGGAGCTCGACACGGTCGCGATCGTCACGGCCGCCGCGAGCGAGGACCTCGCCACGCTGCATGACCGCGTGCCGGTGACGATTTCGCCTGACGATTTCGGGCGATGGCTCGACTGCCGCGGCGACGAGCTCGATGGGATCCTGCCGCTGATGGCTGCCCCGCGCATTGGCGAATTCGCCTGGCACCCGGTCTCCACCCGCGTCAACCGCGTCGCCAATGACGACGCGCAGCTTTTGCTGCCGATCAGCGCCGAAGAGATGGAGGCGGAAGCGCCGAAGCCGAAGCGCGCGGCGCGAAAAGCCGTTGGCGTGTCGCCCGATGACGGGCAGGGATCGTTATTCTGATTGCAGGCGTCGTAGGGTGGGCAAAGGCGCAACGCGCCGTGCCCACCATCTCTCCCGTTCGCGATACGCGATGGTGGGCACGCTTCGCTTTGCCCACCCTACAGCTGCGGAGTTTGCGGCGGCAGTCTACACGATCTCCCGCGCCCGCAGCTCCGCGATCTCCGCTGCGTCAAAACCCAGCTCGCCCAGCACCGCATCCGTATCCGCGCCCAGCTCCGGCGCCATGTGGTCGAGCTTGCCGCCGCCGTGCGCCAGTTTGAATCCGCTGCCGGCGAAGCGCAGGCGGCCGTAGGGCGTGTCGAGCTCCTGGATCGCGCCGCGCGCAACGATCTGCGGATGGTCGATGATCTCCTCGATAGTCCAGATGCTGGCGCAGGGCGCGCCCGCGTCCTCCAAAAGCGTCTCCCATTCGCGTGGGCTCTTCGTCGCCAGCGCCTCCTCGATGATCGCGCGTAGCGCGGGCTCATTCTCGTTCCGGGAAAACCAGTCGGCAAAGCGCGGATCGCATAGCGTGTCGGCGCGGCCGAGGGCCGTCATCAGTGCGCGGTATTGCTTCTCGTTGTTGACCGCGAGCAGGATGTAGCCGTCGCCGCACCTGAACAGGTTCGCGGTGGTCTTGCGGCTGACGGCCTGGTTGCCCGAAAGCTGCTGGCGATGCCCCACGACCGACCAGTCCGCGATCTGGCCCGACAGGAACGCCAGCGTCGCCTCCAGCATGGAGACGTCGACGAGCTGCCCCTTGCCGGTACGGTCGCGCTGATAGAGCGCGCTGGAGACGGCGAACGCCGCGGTCGCGCCCGAAAGGACGTCGCAAACCGCAAAGCCCGCACGTGTCGGTCCGGTTTCGGGATGGCCCGTGATCGCCATGATGCCGGAGAGCGCCTGTATCTTGCCGTCATAGCCGGGGCGCAGCCGGTCGGGGCCGGTCTGGCCGAAGCCGGATACGGCACAGTAGATCAGCTTCGGATTGATCGCGGACAGCGCCTCATGGCCGATGCTAAGCTTGTCCATCACACCCGGGCGAAAGTTCTCCATGACGACATCGACCTGCGCGGCGAGCCTTTTCACGATTGCGATCGCATCCGGCTTTTGCAGATCGAGCGTCAGGCTGCGCTTGTTGCCGTTGATCGCCTGGAACGCGGGCGCGAGCCCGCGCTCCGCCCATTCGCGGCTGAGCGGCGTGCGGCGCATGTCCTCGCCCTCGCGCCGCTCGACCTTGATGACGTCTGCGCCCAGCAGCGCGAGCTGGTAGCTCGCATAGGGGCCCGCCAGCACTTGCGTAAAGTCGAGGATCTTGACGCCTTCAAAGGGCCTCGTCACGGCGCGCTTCTCCCGTCAGGCCGCACGGTTGCCGCGCGCAATCTCCTTCTGCTTGTCGAACTCGGCGCGCCGCCGCGCAAGCTCCTCAGCGCTGAGTTGCGCGACGTTGTTGTAGTCGAGCTTCCAGGAAGCGTCCTCGCTCCAACGCAGCGGCGATTGCATCGTGGTGCGCGGGCCACTGGCGGACTCGAGCAGCTTCAACGCCAGCTCCAGCGTCTGCGCCTGCGAGGCGGCATCATGCGGCTTGCCGGCGGAATTGCCGAGTGGGAAGTCGGAGAACAAAAAGCGCGGCACGGCGGCATGCTCGACGATGTCCTTGGCGCAACCCATGATGACGGTGGGAATACCGCTCTCCTCGAGATGCCGAGCGACCAGCGCGGAGGTTTGGTGGCAGACCGGACAGTTCGGTACCAGGACTGCAACATCGACCTCGTCGGCGAGGCAGCGCGCCAGAATCTCCGGCGCGTCGGTGTCGAGGGTGACGCGATGGCTGCGGTTGGTTGGCGCACCGAAGAAGCGCGGGCTCGCCTCGCCGATGCGCCCCGCGGCGGAGGCCTTCAGGAGCTGCGGCAGTGGAAACCAGGTACCGCTGTCGGTCGCGCTCGTGTGCTTGCGGTCGTAGCCGATGTGCGAGATGCGCAAATCGTGCGGTTGCGTGGTGTCGCCGTCATAGACCTTGTGGAACTTTGCCCCGCCATTGTACGCCGCCCCCGGCCCCTGATCGCCCTTGGTCGGATCGTAAGGCGCGGCCGTGGTGATGATGGTCACGCGCGATTGCGAGAGCCTCTTCTTTAGCGGCTGGAACGGCGCGTCGACATAATGCGCCCAGCGATATGGCGTGGTGTAGCCGATGGCCGAGTAGTAATCGCGCGTCCGCTGCATATAGGGGATGGGAGCGTCGTAGTCGGGCGCAAAGCCGAATTCATCGTCGCGCGGAGCTGACATGGAAGCCGACATTGGGCGCGTCTCCTCTCGTTCTCGTTGCGGACAGAGTAGAGATAGTCGGCGATTTGCTCAACTGCGGGTCGGGTGATGCAGACCAGAATTGCGGTCGTAGGTGGGGCCGCGCCGACGCTGCCTCTTACCCTCCCCTGGAGGGGGAGGGTCGATCGCGCGCAGCGCGAGCGGGGGTGGGGTGAAGGTCGTTCCGCATGAACACTGCCTGTGTGGAGAGATCAACCCATCCCGACGCTTCGCGGCGACCCTCCCCCTCCAGGGGAGGGTAAGCAAGCTCAGCGAAACACATGCAGCGCCGCATACTGCAGCAGCATGATGGTCTTTGCATCCACGATGCGGCCGTCGGCGATCATTGCGAGCGCCTCGTCGATCGAAATCTCCAGCACCTCGATCTCCTCGCCTTCGTGTTCGAGGCCGCCGCCGTCGCCGATCTTCATCTCCGGCTCGTATTCGGCAACGAAGAAGTGCAGCTTCTCCGTTAGCGCGCCGGGGGTCATGAAGGCCTCGAATACCTTGTGGACATCGTGCAGGCGATATCCGATCTCCTCCTCGGCCTCGCTGCGGATACGCGCTTCGGGATCGGCGTCGTCGAGCATGCCGGCGGCGGCTTCGATCAGCAGGTCGTCATAGCCGTTGACGAATGTGGGATAGCGAAATTGCCGCACCAGCACGACGGTGCGCCGCTTGCGGTTGTAAGGCAACAGCGTCGCACCGTTGCCGCGGTCATAGACCTCGCGGGTTTGCGTCTGCCATTCCCCATTGTTGCGGCGCCACTCGAAGGTCGTCGCTTTCAGGATGTACTTCTTGTCCGAGAGCAGGCGGACGTCTTTGACGCGGACACGGTCGGAAACGGACATGGAGGCCTCTAAGGAGTAGGGTCGCGGCCGTCGAGCCATTTGGCGAACATCACCGACGTTGACTCTTCGAAGCCGAGGGAAGTGTAGAACGCACCGGCCTGCTTGTTCTCGCGGCGGACCAGGAGCTGGAGTTTCGCGATGCCGGCATTGCGCAGCCAGTCCTCGGCCGCAGCCATGATGATGCTGCCATAGCCGCGCTTGCGGAAATCGGGATCGACCGCGACGTAATAGATCCAGCCGCGATGGCCGTCATGACCGACCATCGCGCTGGCCACGATCGCATTGCCGTTCCGTCCGATCAGCACGGTCGAATTCGCCTCGCGCCGCGCGAGCGCGATATCGGCATGCGGGTCGTTCCAGGGTCGTGTCAGGCCGCAGCGCTGCCACAGCGCGACGACGGTTTGGACATCGGCATCCGCGATTTGAGCGATCGCGAGCGGGAGAGGGGAGACGGACACGTTCACAGCACTTTTCCGGGGTTCAAGATTCCAAATGGGTCGAGCATTGCCTTGACCTGCCGCATGAGTTCGATCGCGGTCTTGTCCTTCACGTCGGGCAGTTCGTCGCGCTTGAGCACGCCGATGCCGTGCTCGGCCGAGATCGAGCCGCCCAAACGCAGCACGATCTCGAACACGACCGTGTTGACGTCGTGCCAGCGGGCAAGGAAGTCGGCAGCATCGGCCCCGATCGGCTGACTGACGTTGTAATGCAGATTGCCGTCGCCGAGATGGCCGAACGGCACCGGCCGCGCGCCGGGGATCAGCTTGACCACGGCGGCATCAGCCTCCGCGATGAAGGCAGGCACCTCCGCGACGGGTACGGAGATGTCGTGCTTGATCGAGCCGCCCTCCGGCTTCTGCGCCGCCGACATCTCGTCGCGCAGCTTCCAGAAGCCGGCGCGCTGCGTCAGGTTCGCGGCGATCACGGCGTCGTCGACGATCTCCTCCTCCATCGCGCGAGATAGGATCGATTCCAGCATCGCGCGCGCGTCGTCGCGCGGCGAGGACAATTCCATCAGCACGTACCAGGGATGCTTTTGCTCCAGCGGATCGCGCACGTCGATGCCATGGCGAATCGAGAAGTCGACCGCCATTTCCGCCAGGAGCTCAAAGCTCGTCAGCGCGTTCGAGGCTTCGCCTTGCGCGATGGTCAGCAGCTTCAGCGCCTGTGCCGGCGATTTCAGCCCGACGAATGCGGTCTCGATCGCTCGCGGCTTCGGAAACAGCTTGAGGGTCGCTGCGGTGATGATGCCGAGCGTGCCTTCGGCGCCGATGAAGAGGTTATGCAGGTTATAGCCGGTGTTGTCCTTCTTCAGCTTCGACAGCGCGTTGAGCACGCGCCCGTCAGCCAGCACGACCTCGAGCCCCAGCGCCATCTCGCGCGCAACGCCGTAGGCGAGCGCGGCGGTGCCGCCGGCATTGGTCGAGAGATTGCCGCCGATCGTGCAGCTTCCCTCCGCGCCCAGCGAGAGCGGGAACAGGCGATCCACCTCGGCCGCCTTCTGCTGCGCGATTTGCAGCACCACGCCGGCCTCGCAGGTCATGGTGTTGGAGGCGGTGTCGACCTCGCGGATCTTGTCCAGCCGACGCAGCGACACCACCACCTCGCCATTGTGCGGGGTCTGGCCACCGACGAGCCCGGTGTTGCCGCCCTGCGGCACGAGCGCGATTTTGTGTTCTGAGGCGAGCTTGCAGATGGCGGAGACTTCCGCAGTCGTCGCGGGCCGCAGCACCAGCGGCGAGCGGCCATGAAACAGGTTGCGCTCCTCGGTGAGGTACGGCTCGATGTCCGCCGGGTCGGTCACGGCATATCTGGCGCCGACGATGGCGCGAAATTTCTCGATCAGCTCGGGCGCAAGCGGAGCGACGGCAGGTGTCGTGACGTTCATCTCTTCTTCTTTCTTCATCGCAATCCATTCTATTGCACATGATCCTATCGGAAAACCGCTGCACACTTTGCGCTAACGCGGCCCTCCGGTCCGGATCATGTGCTACCGCGCGACCGCTGCGCGCCGCAGCCGGTCGTTGATCGCTTCGCCGAGCCCTTCCTCGGGGATCGGCATCACCGCGATGGCGCGCGGGCTCTTCGCATCGAGGGCGCGAAGATGGCCGAACAGATTGGCGGCGGCTTCATCGAGATCACCGCTCGCTGACAAGTTCATGACGCTTGCCGCCTGTTCGATGCCGGGCAGCACGGCTGGTCCGAAGGCGAGCAGGGCCTCGCCGGGCGCGACGTCGTGCGCAATGAGCCGTACGGCGGCGCGCGGCGCGTAATGCGAGGCGAGCATGCCGGGCGCCAGCGGCTGGCTGTCGTCGCTTTCGACATCCTGCGGCGGCCGCGCCAGCGGCGCGCCGAGCGCGGCCTCGATTTTTTCGCGCGACAATCCGCCGGGGCGAAGCAGCATCGGCGTCTCGAAGCAGCCGAGAATCGTCGATTCGACGCCGACCTCGACGGGCCCGCCGTCGACGATCAGGTCGATCCGCCCCGCAAGATCGCCTTCCACATGCGCCGCCAGCGTCGGCGAGACATGGCCGGAGATGTTCGCCGACGGCGCCACTACCGCCCCGCCGAAGGCACGCAGGATCGCCTGCGCCACCGGGTGGGCGGGAATCCGGATTGCGACCGTATCGAGCCCGGCGGTCGCGAGATCAGCGACCGGACAGCCTGCGCTCTTTGGCACCACCAGCGTAAGCGGCCCCGGCCAGAATTCTTCCGCGAGTCGGATGGCGCACGAATCGAACCGCCCGATGCGCTTCGCCGCCGTGAGGTCGGCGACATGAGCGATCAGCGGATTGAAGGCGGGGCGGCCCTTGGCGGCATAGAGATGGGCGATCGCGGTCGCGTTGGCGGCATCAGCACCCAATCCGTAGACCGTCTCGGTCGGAAACGCGACCAGCAGGCCTGCGGCAAGCGCTCGCGCAGCGGCGTCAGTAGCGGCCGGTCCGGCCTGCAGAATCTGGGTGGTCAAGCCCGTTTTCACTGGGACAAAATTCCTCAAATCGGCCGCTTGCGGTGTGCCGAACCCGACGCTATAAGCCGCCTTCTTGTCGGAGTGTGGCTCAGCCCGGTAGAGCACTGCGTTCGGGACGCAGGGGTCGCAGGTTCGAATCCTGCCACTCCGACCATTATTTCCAAAAGTTGACGTTTTGCAGAGGCTTGGGCCGAAAGATCGGCCCGCCCTGCAAGACCTTCTTGCACGGGTTTTGAAGGCCGGTCCACGGCGGATTTTGAATCGGCAGGGCAGGCTGTCCGGATGGCATGGCTCTCGCCTGCATTTGCTTCATCAGGCGCGCTTCGCGCATCACGCTTTCTCCGGTCGTGCTTCTCCAAAACGCATGCGGCGCGGTCGAGATCGGCCGCGCCGCTGTAACTTGCCCTAAAGAGCAGAGGCGTCAGTAGTCATCCGGCGCGTAGGCCGGCGCGCCCCAGCCGGGCTCGGCGTATCCATAACCATAACCCGGGCCCCAATAACCGTAGGCGTTGGTGTGGTGCCAGCTTCCAGGGTACCGGCACTGGCCGACCCCGGCCATCAACTGGCCGCCGCTCAGCGCCGGTCCGGCCGCGCCGACGGCGTTTTCACTCGATGGGGTACACCCGCCCGGACCGCGTCCCGCGGCGAGGCTGGGGCTTGCAGTCGCGAGCGGCAAAATCGTGGCCATCAGTGCGGCCGCGCTCACAAGTTTCATACGTGTCGTCATGGTTGTCTCCATGTCTCGGTTTGACAGGGGACCAATCCCTGCCGCTAGCAGCCGTTCCTCAACGAACGGTCGCGATTTCGCGAGCAATAGGGGTTTCGTCGGGTTTCGCGGAACACCGTGATCCCGTTTACATGAGTGCTATTCAGCGAGCGCGCGCCGGCAGCGCCATCAATCTGGCGAGCGCGGTGCGCAGTGTCATCTCGCCATAGCCTTGTAGCCGGACCGACTCCTCGGGGACGGATGTCATGTTTGCCCGTTCGCCACCCGCTTCGGTTCGAAACCCGTTTGCCAGCAATGTCTGCCCGGGCTGCGGCATCTCCCCGAGCGAATGAAGTCGACATTGATCGATCCGAAGGTGACGATCATCGCGTCCCTCCCTCACACGATCTGGAAGAAATGGCCGTCCTCGACCTCTTCATAGACGCGCTTAGGCGGCGCGTAATTGGCTGCGCGGAAGGGGCTCTTGATCTCGTCGCTGGAGAGCCGACGCGTCTGTCGCCGCGACGGATCGGCGATCGGGACAGCCGCCATCAGGCGCTTGGTATAATCATGCTGCGGGTTCTCGAAAACCGCCTTGCGAGGCCCGATTTCGACGATCTCGCCGAGATACATCACGGCAACCCTGTGGCTGATCCGTTCTACGACGGCCATGTCGTGGCTGATGAAAAGGTAGCCGAGGCCGTATTTCTCCTGCAGGTCCAGCATCAGGTTGATCACCTGCGCCTTCACCGAAACGTCGAGTGCCGAAACGGACTCGTCCGCGATCAGCAGCTTGGGTTCGAGGGCGAGCGCGCGAGCGATGCAGACGCGTTGGCGTTGTCCGCCAGAAAACTCGTGCGGAAAACGGTCACCCATGGACGCCAATAGGCCGACGCGTTCAAGAAGGTCGCCGACGCGTTGCTTGGCTTCCCTGGCGTTTGCCAGGCCGTGCGTTATCATCGGCTCGGCAATCGCGTGACCGACGCGGATGCGCGGATTGAGGCTCTCGAAGGGGTCCTGGAAAATCATCTGGGCTTCGCGACGAATGCTGGCGAGGTCGCCCTTACCGGCCTTGAGGACATCCTTGCCGTCGATCCGGATTTCGCCGGAGAGCGCGGGAGTCAGGCGAATGATCGATCGGCCGGTCGTCGACTTGCCGCAACCGGATTCACCAACTAACGAGAGGGTTTCGCCTTGCCGTAGCTCGAGCGAGACGCCTTCGACCGCGTGGATGCGACCGATGGTTTTGCGCAGGAAGCCGCGTTTCACCGGAAAGCGTGTGATGAGGTTGTCCACCTTGAGGATCGGTGGTTTGTCCTGTCTAACCGTGTCCTCCGTTGGCTTGACCGGCTGGATCTCGCCAGTCGCCATATCAACCTGAGCGAAACGTAACGGCCGGGCTTGGCCGGTCATCGAGCCGAGTTGTGGCACGGCTGACAGAAGCGCACGGGTGTAGGGATGCTTGGCGCCCGCGAAGAGATTGTGGGTCGTGTCCGTCTCGACCTGCTCTCCGCGATACATGACTACGGTACGATCGGAGATCTCAGCAACCACGCCCATGTCGTGTGTAATGAAGAGGACTGAGAGGCCTTCTTCCTCCTGGAGCGTTTTAATAAGCTCCAGAATCTGCGCCTGGATGGTCACGTCGAGCGCCGTGGTCGGCTCGTCGGCGATCAGCAGCTTCGGGGCGCAGGCAAGCGCGATTGCGATCACCACGCGCTGGCGCATACCCCCCGAAAAGTTCATCGGATATTCGTTGAGGCGGGACTTCGCCGAGGCAATGCGCACTTTTTCGAGCAGGCGAACGGCCTCGGCCTCAGCCCGGGACTGCGACATTCCGCGATGCTGCACCAGAACCTCGGTGATCTGCGTGCCGATCTTCAGCACCGGGTTGAGCGAGGTCATCGGCTCCTGGAAGATCATGCCGATCCGGTTGCCGCGGATTGTCTGCATGTCGGCGAGGGGCAGGGAGAGCAGATCTTGTCCTTCGAAGTCGATCCTGCCCGCAATTCTCGAATAGTCCTGCGACAACAGGCGCATGATGGACATCGCCATGACGCTCTTGCCGGACCCGGATTCACCGACGACGGCGACCGTCTCGCTGGGGCCGATATCAAAACTGATGTCGCGCACGACATTGCGCCATTCGCCGCCGATGCGGAAGGCGGTATTGAGATTGGAAATCGAAAGGACCGGTTTCGTCACGGCTCAGCCTTCCCGCCGAGGATTGAGGATATCGCGCAGCGCGTCGCCGATCAGATTGATCCCGACGATCAGCAGCAGAAGCGCAAGGCCCGGAAAGAAGCTGATCCAGTAGTCACCCGAGAGCAGGTATTCGAAGCCGTTGGAGATCAGGAGCCCGAGCGACGGTTCGGTGACCGGCAAGCCGATGCCGAGGAAGGAAAGCGTCGCTTCCAGCATGATCGCGTATGCGACACGCATGGTGGCGACGACGATCAAGGGTGGCAGGCAGTTCGGCAGGATGTGGCGGAAGAGGATGCTCCGGTCCGGGAGAGCCATGGAGCGCGCCGCGTCCACATAAGCGCGCTTGCGTTCCACCAATGCCGAACCGCGGACAGTCCGGGCATAGTAGGCCCATTGGGTCACGACCAGCGCCAGGATGATCTTGTCGACGCCCTGTCCGAGGATGGCGAGGAAGATCAGTGCAATGAGAATGGCCGGGAAGCTAAGCTGAATATCGACGATGCGCATCAGGAAAGAATCGAGGCGACCGCCGACATAGGCGCTGAGGAGGCCGAGCGAGGCGCCAATGACCAGCGCGATGGCGGCGCTTGATATCCCGACTAGCAGGCTCGTGCGAAGGCCGTAGAGGATGGCGCTCAAGAGGTCTCGCCCCTGATCGTCCGTGCCGATCAGATAATGAATGCCATTCACGCTTTGCGATCCGGGCGGCAGACGACCGTCGAGAATGTCGAGTTGCGACAGGTCGTAAGGGTTCTGCGGTGCGATGAAGGGCGCGAATATTGCGGCGACAGTGAAGATTGCTACGATGACGAGACCTGCCAGCGCGGGGTTCTCTTGTAGGAGTGCGGAAATCGTCTGGCGGAACGGTGAGCGTGAGGCGGCCCCGCCGAAGCCGCCCTGGCCGGCATGCACCGAGCCTGCGTTTGGGCTATCCTTGCTCAATGCGAGTTTGCTCAATGCGAGTTTCCTTCAAGACGAACGCGGGGATCGACGATCGAATAGAGGATGTCGACGAGTAGATTGATGATGCTGAACATCACGACCGTGATCATCACGTAGGCGAGGATGACAGGACGGTCGAGCACGCCGATCGCGTCGATAATAAGTTTGCCCATGCCGGGCCAGGCGAAGATCGTCTCGGTGACGACAGCGAATGCGATCAGCGAGCCGAGTTCGAGACCGATCACGGTAATCAGCGGAATCAGCGTATTCCTCAAGACGTGAACGGTGACGATCCGTCTTTCCGGAAGTCCCTTCGCACGGGCAAACCGTACGAAATCGAGCTGCATCGTCTCCATCACGCCGGCCCGGGTGAGGCGGATGACCAGCGATATCTTGAAGAGCGCCAGGTTGAAAGCGGGCAATAGCAGGTGGGACAGGCCGTTGAGTGTGAAAAGGCTGAGAGGCACACCGAAGACCGGCACCGTGTCGCCACGCCCAGAAGCCGGTAGCCAACCTAGATGTACGCTGAACAGCATGATCATCACGAGGCCGATCCAGAAGGTTGGCAGACTGAAACCGAGGATTGAGAAGGTCATGATTGACTTCGAGATCAGACCCTTGGGCTTTAGACCAGCATAGGTGCCGAGCGGAATGCCAATGATCAGCGCTATGACCAACGCGACGAAGGCAAGCTCCAGGGTCGCCGGCATGCGCTTGAGGATAAGCGTCAGCGCAGGTTGGTTGAACACGAAGGAATTACCAAGATCTCCCGACAATGCGCGTGTGAGGAAGAGCCAGTATTGCTCCCATACCGACTTATCGAGCCCAAAGGATTGGATGACCTGAAGGCGCTCCGCCGGCGTGGCGGTGGGACTCAACAGCATGTCGACCGGGTTGCCGATGAGGTAGAGGCCGGCAAAGACCAAGACAGACATGACGAGCAGCGTGAGCACGGTTTGGATCGACCGGTCTAACAGGTACCCGCTCATGAATCGCAACCTCCCTGCGTTACTCGGACGATTCCGGTGATGCGAGAGCCATTAGGATGGGTGCTGCATCGTCCACGCCCAGATTCGGATCGATGAGGAGCCTGCGGCTGCTCATGCAACGGTCTTTTCAGCGTAGCGAGATAGCCGATCGAGAATGAAGGCGATTGCGCCCTCGGCGTCGACCCTGGTGACGATATCGGCGTTCGGCTCCAGGCCGCTCTTACCGTACCAGTCGGCAATCGTCTGTCCCATGCAGAGCTGGCTCTCGTATTCCACGAAGACGCGGGCCTTTTGCGTCTCGAACAGATGCGGCGCCAGAATGTAGGCCATGACTAGCGGATCATGCAGCGGGCCCCCGCGTGAGCCATAACGGCGCACGTCGTTGCGATCCCAGAAAGCCATCATCTCGGCGAGTGTTTTCGAAATTCGGCCGCTGACGCGGGAGAATTCGGCGACATGCTCCGGTTTCAATATGACCTGGTGCGTTGCATCGAGCGGGAGCGCAGCGATCGGGATGCCGCTCGAAAAGACCACATGCGCCGCATGTGGGTCGGCAAGCACGTTGAATTCAGAAGTCATCGTGCGATTACCGGGTTCACGGTAGGCGCCACCCATCATCACGATGCGCTCGATGCCGTCGGCAATCTGCGGCTTCATACGCAGAGCGACGGCAAGGTTGGTCATTGGCCCGAGGCAGCAGATGGTGATGCGCTCACCCCTGTCCGCAGCGCTGGTCAGGGCCTCGATCAGGAAATCGACCGCGGACATGTGCTCAGCTTTCTTGACCGGATCCGGCCAAGTGGTGTTGCCAAGTCCGGTCTTGCCATGGAATTCGCCGTGAATCGGATCGCGCAGCATCGGCCGAAAACAGCCGGCATAAACCGGAATATCGGTGCGCCCACCGAGCTCGCAGACCAGCAACGCGTTGCGAACCGTTCGCTCCAGTGGCTGGTTGCCACAGACGGGCGTGATGCCGACGATCTCGAGTTCTGGTGACACGAACGCGGTCAGCAGCGCAATCGTGTCGTCAATACCGGGATCGCAGTCAATGATGATCGAGATCGGTTTCATTCTGGGATGCCTTCAATGTGTGGGATGCGAAAAGATCAAAGCGCACAACATCGCGAAGCACGCAGCCACGGAAAGATACTGGATCATCTTTTGCCCGGTCAGTTCGAAGTCACGTAGTAAGGAAGGGTGTAGCCGTCCGACCGGCCAGGGTATGACAGGTCCTTGTTTAGCGCCCAGGTGTTGGCCAGATAGAAGACCGGTATGACGCCAAGGTCACCCATGGCGATCTCGGTCGCCTTGCGAAGAAGTTCCTCGCGCTTGGTGTCGTCGAGTGTCGAGCGAGCAGCGTTCAGCGCCTTGTCGAACTCTGGATTGGAATAGCGTCCGCGGTTGCCTTGTCCCGCCCTTTCGCCGAAGGTTTCCAGGATTGGGCCGAGCACGCCCGAGGCTTCGCCGGTCTCGACCGCAGCACCGCCCATGATGAAGCTGAATTCCAGATTGGAAGCGCGAGTGAAATAGACGCTACCTGGCAAGGTCGCGACCGCGGTCTTGATGCCAACGCGACTGAAGAACTGGCCAAGGGCCTGTGCGATCCTGGAATCGTTCGGATAGCGGTCGTTGGAGGCGTGAAAGGTCAGCGAGAAACCATTCGGATAGCCGGCCTTAGCAAGAAGCTCCCTCGCCTTATTCGGATCATAGGGATCGACCTTGATGGAAGGATCATAGCCGAAATATCCCTCAGGGACCAACTGACCGGCGGGTACGCCTTGTCCGTCCATGATGCGATCGACGAGCGCCGGTCGGTTGATCGAAAGCGAAAGCGCGCGTCGTACCTCGGGTTTCAGGAGCGGGTTCTTGCCGTCCTGTCCCTTGGCAAATGGCGATTCCTCGCGCGCCTGGTCCATGTGTAGGTAGATGATCCGGTTGCCGGCAATACTCACGACCTTGAGCCGGTCTGAGGCCTGTAGCTTCCGCGTGTCCGCGGTCGGGATGCTTTCGATCATGTCGACATCGCCGGAGAGCATCACGGCGACACGGGCGTTGCTGTTCTTGAACACCTTGAAGGTGACCTTGTCCCAGGCCGCCTTTTCGCCCCAATACGCGTCGTTGCGGGCCAGCACGACATTATCGTCCGGCACCCAGGAGACGAACTTGAAGGGGCCAGTGCCAATCACGCGCTTGCCGGAGTTCATCTCTTCCGTCGTGGCGTTCTCCATCTCGGCCGGCAGGATTGCAATACGGCTGAGGTTGTTGAGCAGCAGCGGCGTCGGGCCGGCTGTCTTGATGCGAACTGTCAGCGGATCGACCGCGGTGACCTCAGTGATCGCCTTGACATAGGGGGCAAAGGAACTCGGGCTGTTCTTCGCAGCGAGCGGCACGCGCTTGATGCTGGCAACGACATCGTCTGCAGTGAAGTCGCTTCCGTCGTGAAACTTGACGTTCGGTCGTAGCTTGAACTCCCAGGTCGTTGCGTCGATCGTCTTCCACGAAACTGCCAGCGCGGGCTGGATCTGCTGCTTTGCGTCCTGGTTGACGAGACCGTCGAAGATGTTGCGCGCCATGGCGCTGTTCGGGCCGACGACATAGAACTGCGGATCCATGGACGTGGTCGATGCCGCCAGTCCGACGGTCAGGTTCTTCGCATGGGTCGCGAATGGTGTCGCAAAGACTGACGCAGCCATTGCGGCTGCGATTGTAAGGAATTTCACAATGGAGCTCCTCCGGGGTTTCCGAAATCCGCGCACTCCCCAATGAATTTTGATCTGTCATTAAGGGGTCCAGCGAGAAAAGAAAAATTGCATTCTGTGACCAGCCCATGCCTTAATGTTATGGGTGGAGATGCAGATGCGATTGAAGCCGCGGCAGGTTGAAGCGTTCAGAACCGTGATGATGACGGGCGGCATAACGGCTGCGGCCGACGCGATGAACGTCACGCAGCCCGCTGTGAGCCGCCTCATCCGCGATCTGGAGGAAATCGTCGAGATCACCCTGTTCGAGCGGGTGGCAAGCCGCCTCGTACCGACCGCCGAGGGGACGCGGCTCTTCCGCGAGGTCGAGCGGCTGTATCTCGGCCTCGACCAGATCGCCCAGGCGGCTGAGGATATCCGCCGTCACAAGAACACCGTTCTGAGGATCGCGAGCGTAACTTCGCTGGTTCGGCCCTACCTCCACCACGCCATCACCGACGTCGTTGGTGACCGGCTCGATATTCCGCTGGTGATCGATGTCGAGAACAGCCGCAATATCTGGGACATGGTCGACAAGAACCGCTACGACCTCGGTTTCGTTTTCGGCTCACCACGCATGGCGGACAAGAATGCGGCCCTTCTGCATGCCTCTCACGCGGTCGCCGCCATGTTGCCGGGGCACCGGCTGGCCTCCCGGAAAGTCGTGACGCCCGCCGACCTTCTGGACGAGCGTGTCCTGATCCCTGGCCGCAATTCGCCCCTGAGACTGGCGCTCGACCGGGCCTTTTCCAAGGAGGATCGCCGGCCGGCAAGCACGATGGAAACCTCGATGCTCAATTGTTGCTATTTCGCAGCGGCAGGAATGGGCATCGGCATCGTCGACTATACAAGCCTGCATTCCGCCGGAACGGACGTCGTAGCCATCCCGTTCAGACCATTCATTGAAGTCTCTTACTTCGCCATCCGCCCGTCCGGTGGGCACCGCATCACGATCTTGGACGACATAGTCAAGCGGATGAGCGAGTTAATCGACTCAGCGCCGCAAACCGCTCGATTCCCGTCGATCTCGCAAACAACTCGCAGGAGCCGGTAGCAACTGGTAGTTCAATTTGGGGCACACCTCGCAAAGCAACCGAGGCAAGCATTCTACGACTTGTTGGTTGAAGAGCAGGAAGATCGTGATCCCTTCACATGAACGCGTCTTAACGAGCGCGCCATCATCTGCGCGCCACCAGTACGCCGAGCAGAAAGGACACCAGCAACGATGGTAGCGGCGCCTCGCGGACCATGCCGCGGACGATGTCCGGCCAATGTTGGTCGGTGCCGGTCACGCCTGTCGGCCAGATACCCCATTCCGATGCAAGCATGCCGATTTCGCGCCGTGTAAGCCTCGAGGCGTCGCGGACGCGGAAGATCGCAGTCTCCGAGCGTTCGCGCGCCGGCAGCGCCATCAACGTGGCGAGCGCGGTGCGTAGCGTCATCTCGCCGTAGCCTTGCAAGCGAACCGACTCTTCCGGGTCGGATGTCATGCGAGCGCCTCCGTCACGCCGCGAAGTGGCGGGCGAGGGTGAAGACGGCCGTCGCGCAGAGCACCAGCGTCGAGATCGCGCCGGCGACGCAGCGCGCGAGGCGTGCGCGTGTCAGATGTCTCGTCGTGTTCCTTGCCATGTTCCTCTCCTCTTCTTTCGAGGGGGAAATCGTGACGAAGCCAGTTGGTTCCTCACCCACGGCGGTCATGGTTGCAGTTTGGGCCGTGTGGCGCAGGGGCAATCGCCGATCCTGGGGGCTCAGCGATCATCGGCAGGCGAACACGCCGACCTTGATTTGGGAACGATTGTTCCCTATTGTGTGCGAATGCGAAGAAGCGCGCGAAAATTGCAGCCCATCTCACGTCCGCCCGGCCGGCCGCGCGAGTTCGACCTGGACGTGGCGCTGGACAAGGCGGTGCGGGTGTTTTGCGAACGCGGTTACCATGCCACCTCGATCGGAGATCTGACCGCGGCAATGGAACTCGCGACGGGCAGCGTCTACAAGGCGTTTCGAGACAAGCATGCCGTCTTTCTCGCCGCACTCGAGCGCTACACGGCGCGGCGCCAGGACGAAGTTCGGCGCGCTGCCGCGCAGGGCGCGAGCGGACGCGATCGCCTGCGCAACGTGCTGCTTTCCTACATCGAGGCGTCCAAGGGCGCCGAGGGGCGACGTGGCTGCCTCGTGGTCGGCAGTGCCGTCGAGCTGGCCGCTGTCGATCCGGAGATTGCGGCGTGGGTCGCGGCCCGGCTGAAAGCCAATGAAGGTTTTCTCGCCGGTCTCATTCGCGAAGGTCAGGCCGACGGCTCGGTTCCTCGCCATATCGATCCCGACGATACCGCGCGATTGATGATCTGCATGACGCAGGGGCTCCGCGTGGTCGGCAAGGCGCGGCTGCCGCTGGATAGCGAGCGCCTGGTCGGGGTCGCGATGAAGCTGCTCGCCTGATTTGTTTGCCTAATTAGGAAACGATCGTTTCCTATCATTGGAGTGTGTGATGACGATGAATGCGACGATCGAGGCCGTGCCCGACGAGGGCTCGGTTTCGCAGGCCCTGACCGTCCTGCTTGCCGCCGCCTGCGGCATGGTCGCGGCGAATATCTATTATGCGCAGCCGCTGATCGGGCCAATCAGCACGGCGCTGGGCCTCTCACATGACGCCGCGGGCCTGATCGTCACCATGACGCAGATCGGCTATGGCGTCGGGCTCCTGCTGATCGTCCCGCTCGGGGATCTCGTCGAAAACCGCACGCTGATCTGCTCCGTCATCGGTCTTGGCGCCGCGGCGTTGCTGGCCGCCGCCTGCGCAACACAGGCCTTGCCGTTCCTCCTGGCCGCGCTCTTTATCGGGCTCGGCTCGGTTGCGGTCCAGATCATCATCCCCTATGCCGCGCATCTTGCGCCGGCAGCGACGCGCGGACGCGTCGTCGGCAACGTCTCGACCGGCCTGATGCTCGGCATCATGCTGGCGCGGCCGGTTTCGAGTTTCCTGACGTCGATCTCCTCATGGCATGCCGTCTTCTTTGGCTCGACTGTGCTGATGGTCGCGCTCGCCGGTGTGCTCTGGCGGGTGCTGCCGAGGCGCATGCCGGTCGAGCGGCTGCATTATTTCGACCTCCTGCGATCGATGCCGCGTCTAGCGCGGACGACGCCGCTCCTGAAGCGTCGCGCGCTCTATCAGGCCTTTCTGTTCGCAGCGTTCAGCCTGTTCTGGACGGTGACGCCGCTCCTGCTGGCGGGGCCAGCGTTCGGCCTGTCCCAGCGCGGCATCGCGCTGTTCGCACTCGCGGGTGTCGCAGGCGCCGTGGCTGCACCAATTGCGGGACGTCTTGCCGATCGGGGACTCAGCCGTATCGCCACTCTCGGCGCGATGCTGCTGGTCGCGTCCGGTTATCTGATCACGCATATCGGCGCAGCCGGCTCCACGCTGAATCTCGTCTGCCTCGTCGTTGCAGCGATCGCGATCGATTTCGGCGTGCAAGGCAATGTCGTCCTCGGCTTTCGTGCGATCTTCGCGCTCGGCCCGGAGCACCGCAGCCGCCTCAACGGCCTCTATATGGCGACGTTCTTCACGGCCGGTGCCGCTGGCTCCGCGCTCGGCGGCTTCGCCTTTGCGCATGGCGGCTGGATGCTCGCATCCTGGATCGGCTTTGCGCTGCCGGCCGCGGCACTGATCTACGCTACCTTCGAGTGACGCGCTCACGGCGGGCAAGGATTCGGAAACTATCCGCGATCTCTCTGTTCGCCGCTAACGAATCGAAAAAGAGTTCTGACGCACCTTGGCCCTGCGAAAGGGAAATGGGGAGTTTTTGATATGGACGGGCAAGCCATCCTGGAGAACGTACGGCGCTATCGGGCGATCGCGTCACTGCACCGCCAGACGGCCGCGTTCCGGCCGCGTCAGAGCTGGTCTCTGCTCGAGCAGGCAAGCGAATGGGAATCCCGCGCGCTGGCGGAACTCGAGGCCTACTTCGCCGGCGGCGATCGCCGCTGGTCCGGGGTTGCCCAAGTCCGCATGGAACAGCTGGCGGCGTGAAGCCAAGGCGACCGCTTCCGCTGCAAGGCCCGCTCGGCCGGCAGGCCATTTCTACTTTGCATGGGGTTGTTTTCGACTTTTTGGCAGGAGCTCACGCTCGCGCACGCCGACGGCGGCCATTTACCAAGTTCCCGTTTGCGCAGTGCACTGTCGCGGGCCCTGAACAGGTATGCTAGCTTGGCTGGAACCTCAGTCGCGTTCGCGGCGCAAAAAGGGGATTCCAATGAGCCGCCCGGGAACGTTCTCTGGACCAAAAATACAGCCGTGGTCCTGGCAGGCCTTTGCCTTCGCCTTCATTGTGCTGGCGGCATCGACTGGTCTCCAGGGCGCCTGCGTTCTCCTTGGAGCTCAGCTCTATTTCGCCGCGTTCCTGCCCGCCGTTTTCATCGTGGGGATCATTGCGGGAGCACCTGCGGCAGTGTTTGCCATCCTGCTCACCGTTCCGCTGGTGTGGTGGGCGTTCATGCCGCCCTTCTTCGAGTTCAGCACGCTGACCCGCTCCGACGCGCATGACATCAATCTGTTCTTCCTGTTCAGCGTATTGTTGATCGGCCTTGCCGATCTCTGTCGTCAGACGATGACGATCATCAATGGCGGTGGCCTCAAGACAACCGACAAGACAGTCGCGCCGAATTCGCAATAGTGCTCGCGGTCAGGGACTCGCCTTGGCCATCTGATGCCGGCTCGGCCACAACCGCAGTCGAAGCAGAACCAGCGCCAGCAACGCAACCATTGCCAGACCGCCGAGCGAGGGGATCAGCGGGGGGCTCATCGCGGCGCGCGGGTCGTAGAACAGTCGAAGGCCGGCCGCCAGCAGCATGCCGTAACTACCGGCCGCGAAGATCAGCCCGCAGGTGGCGCCCTGTTCGCGGGCGCTTGCGGCCTTAAGAAGATCCGAAAGCAGCAGCGCAAGACCAATGCCTGCGATCGGAAGATCGTAGTCATAGGCATAGGGGCTGACCATCACCGAGGCCAGAGCCGCGACCCCGAGCGCGGTGCGCGGCTGCGCTTCGCGGGCGACGGCAAGCACGATCGACAGCAGCGCAAGGCTGGCGACGATGATCTGTCCTGCGAAGGCGAGGGCAGGGGCCGCGCCGAGCGAACGCAGAGCCGCGTAGAACGAAATCATGCGGTAGAGCGGAAGGTCGCCTTGGGCAAGATAGGTGGCCTGGTCCCTGAACGCGCCGAAGAGCGCGGTCCAGATTTCCGGCCCGAGCAGCAGCGTGCAGAGCAACGAGCTCGCCAGCACGGCCATCGCGGCCGTCGCCAGCGCCATCCACCTTCGGGTGAGCACGAGATAAGCCACCATGGTTGCCGCCAGATGCGGCTTGATGACCATCGCCCCGAGCGCAAGGCCTGCGATGATTTGTGCGAATATCTGTTTCCGCTCGACGTTGAGGCAGATGAGGCCGATCAAGCCTCCGGCCAAAAAACCGTTCTGGCCGCAATCGAGCGTCACGGCAAGCGCCGGAAGCAGCACGACCAGCAGCACCGCGAGAGCGTTCCCCGCAAGCGACCGCAACGTCGCGAGATAAAAGGTGAGCGTTGCCGCCGTGAACAGGAAGTACGCCGCGCTGAGCGGCAGCAGCGCAAGGGGCGCGATCACGAGGTCGAACTGCGGCGGATAGGCCCACGGCATGAAGTTCGAGATGCCGAACGTCTCGATCTGCATCTGGAGGAGCCTGTCGAGCTGGTAGGCCTGGCCGACATCGCCGGACCAAACCCTCTGCGCGACAATGTAGAAGTCGTCGAAATCGACCAGGCCGCGCGGTTGCAGTGCACCTGCCGCGGAGAACCAGGCCGCTTTGGCGAGAACGGCGATCACCAGCGCAGCAAGCACAGCGCGCACACGCATCGTGCGCCTCGAATCCGAGGGTTGCGCGAGCTCGAATGTCCTGGTGAACATGGTTGGATCGTCGTTGACGTGCCCGTGCTGGGCGTCACGCTGGCGTGCAGCCGCCGCACGCTAAATCATGATGCCGGACAATCCTTAAGAGAATTGAAGTTGCGTCGCGGACGGAAGCTGTGACAGCGAGCGATGCCAGGCTTAAGAAGCCGATACGGGGCTTTCCTAAAGTTGACTCGATGTCGTCCCGTGAGCCGCAAGCATGGGCGGGATTCTACCGTCCGCGCAATTCGGGCACGTCGGGTAGGTAGTTCGAACCCTCCGAGCCCAGAAAGTCGAACATCGCCTGCGCCGGTGGCAGCAGCACCTTGTCGCTGCGGCGGATCACGTACCATTGCCGGACGATCGGCAGGCCCGCGACATCGAGGATGATGAGACGGCCCTCGGCGAGCTCATGCGCGACCGTGTGCGCGGAGATGAAGGCGATGCCGAGACCCGCGATGACCGCCTGTTTGATGGTCTCGTTGCTGCTCATCTCCATGCCGATGATCGGCTCGAGATCCGATTTCTGGAACATGCCTTCCATCAGCGTCCTGGTGCCGGATCCAGGCTCGCGGGTGAGGAAAGTCTCGTGCACGAGATCAGTCAGGTTGAGGCCGGAATCCTTCGCCAGCCAATGCCCCTTGCGCGCGACGATGATGTGCGGGTTGCGCCCGAGCTGCCGCACGTCGACCGTGACGTCGGCCGGTGGCCGACCCATCACAGCGAAATCGAGATCGTAGCCATGCATGGCCTCGCGGATGTCCTCGCGATTGCCAATGGTCAGCTTGATCTCGATCTTCGGATAGCGCTGCGAGAACGCCGCAATGGCGTGCGGCACGAAGTATTTTGCGGTCGAAACCGCGCCAAGATGCACCGTGCCGCCGGTTCGCCCCGCCAGAAGATCGAGCGCGCCCTGACAGTCCGCGATCGCGGCTTCGACGCGATCGGCGAGCACCAGCACCTCCTTGCCCGCTTCGGTCAGCAACATGCCGTCGCCGGTCCGCTGCACCAGCGGCAGCCCAGCCAGATCCTGCAATTGCCGGAGTTGCTGGGTGACCGCCGGCTGCGTCAGCCCGAGATGCGTCGACGCCGCCGTCACGCTGCCCCTGGCTGACAGCGCTGCGAGGGACCGGAGCTGCCGGATCGTCAGATGCCGGAGTTGGGTCGCTGGATGGATATTATAAGAAAATTCTTTGGCGCTCATTATGAATAGAAATTTTCCTTATTAGGCCGGCTCTGTCAATTTCTTCGTGCTGGTACCAGCCGCTCCCCCGATCCGGGAACAAGGTAGCGGCGGCCGCGAGGGGATAGACGCAAGATGACCGGGCAACTCAGGCTGGACGACTATCTTCAACGGTACTCTGAAACCGCGCCCGAGGCGCTGGCCCTGGCAGCCGCCGTCGATGCCATCGCTACCGCCGCGATCGAGATTGCCGACCTCACCGGCACCGGCCAGTTGTCCGATGCCTCGGGTCTGACCACCGGATGCAACAGCGACGGCGATCTGCAGCGCGACCTCGACCTGCGAGCGGATGCCGTCCTGCGCCGCTGCCTCGGCAAAGCGCCAATCGCGGCGCTTGCCTCGGAGGAGATGCGCGAGCCTCAGATCGTCGACCGCGCGGCAAGAATCTGCGTCGCGATCGATCCGCTCGACGGCTCCTCCAACATCGACATCAACATGACCGTAGGCACGATTTTCTCGATCCTGCCAGCGCCTGACGATCTCGGCATTGCCTTCCACCAGCGTGGCTCAGCGCAGCTTGCGGCGGGGTTCGTTACCTACGGTCCGCAGACCTCGCTGGTGTTGACGCTTGGCGATGGCGTTGACGTCTTCACGCTGGATCGCGCGCGCTGCTTCCGACTGGCGCGGCGCGGCGTGCAGATTCCCGAGACGGCCGACGAATTCGCGATCAACGCCTCGAACCGCCGGCACTGGGATGCGCCGGTGCGCGCCTTCGTCGACGAATGCCTCGCCGGCGTCGACGGTCCGGCGAACCGCAATTTCAACATGCGCTGGGTCGCATCGCTCGTTGCGGAAGCCTATCGCATCCTGACTCGCGGCGGCGTGTTCCTCTATCCCTCCGATGCGCGCCCCGGTTACGGCGACGGCCGCCTGCGCCTGACCTACGAGGCGCATCCGATGGCCTTCATCATGGAGCAGGCCGGCGGCGCGGCATCGACCGGGCGCGAGCGCATCCTCGATCTGGCCGCGCACAATCTGCACCAGCGCGTGCCGCTGATCATGGGCTCGCACCACGAGGTGCGGCGCGTCGAGGAACTGCATTGCGATCCGCTGCTGGTCGCGAGCGTGTCGGCGCCGCTGTTCGCGCGGCGCGGCTTCTTCCGGCTGTGAGGAGGATAGCGCATGTCCAGGAAGCATCCGATCATCTCGATCACCGGCTCCTCCGGCGCCGGCACGACCTCGGTCAAGAAGACCTTTGAGCAGATCTTCTTCCGCGAGCGCGTCAACGCCGTCTACATCGAGGGCGACGCGTTCCACCGCTACGACCGGGCCGAGATGCGCACGCAGATGGCGAAAGAGGCCGAGCGCGGCAACAAGCATTTCAGCCATTTCAGCCCCGAGACCAATCTGTTCGAGGAACTGGAGCGGGCGTTCCGCGACTATGGCGAGGCCGGCACCGCGGTGACGCGCCACTATATCCACGACGCCGAGGAGTCCGTGTTGCATGGCGCACCTCCCGGCACCTTCACCGAATGGCAGCGGTTGCCAGAAAATTCGGACCTCTTGTTCTATGAGGGCCTCCACGGTGCCGTCGTCACCGACAAGGTCAATGTCGCGCGCTATGCCGACTTAAAGATCGGCGTCGTGCCCGTCATCAATCTCGAATGGATCCAGAAGCTGCACCGCGACCGTAGCGCGCGCGGCTATTCGACCGAGGCGGTCACCGACACCATTTTGCGGCGGATGCCGGATTACATCCACTACATCTGCCCGCAATTCACCGAGACCGACATCAATTTCCAGCGCGTGCCGACGGTCGACACGTCCAATCCCTTCATCGCGCGCTGGATTCCGACGCCGGACGAATCGATGGTCGTGATCCGCTTCAAGAACCCGCGCGGCATCGACTTCCCCTATCTGCTCTCGATGCTGCCGCACAGCTTCATGTCGCGTGCAAACTCGATCGTCTGTCCCGGCGCCAAGCTCGATCTCGCGATGCAGCTCATTCTGACGCCTTTGATCATGCAGCTCATCGAGCGCAAGCGAAGCATGAAGTGATGCACGACGACAACGGGAGAATCCGATGAATATCTCGGTTCATGCCGAAGCCGACCTCAGCGCGGTCAGCCATACCGATCTCGCCAACGCCGTCCGCTTTCTCGCGGTCGATGCCATCGAGCAATCGCAGTCTGGCCATCCCGGCCTGCCCATGGGCATGGCCGACGTCGCGACCGTGTTGTTCTCGCGCTTCCTCAAATTCGACGCCGCGCATCCGAACTGGCCGGACCGTGACCGCTTCGTGCTTTCTGCTGGCCACGGATCGATGCTGCTCTATGCGCTGCTCTATCTCATCGGCGGCGCCGTCAGCCTCGACGACATCAGGGCGTTCCGGCAATGGGGCTCGAAGACGCCGGGTCATCCGGAATATGGCCACACGCCGGGCGTTGAGACCACAACGGGTCCGCTCGGGCAGGGGATTGCCACTGCCGTCGGCATGGCGCTCGCCGAGCGCATGGCCAACGCGCATCATGGCGACGGCCTCGTCGATCACTTCACCTACGTGATCGCCGGCGACGGCTGCCTGATGGAAGGCATCAGCCAGGAGGCGATCTCGCTCGCCGGTCATCTCCAGCTCAGTCGCATGATCGTGTTGTTCGACGACAACGGCATCTCCATCGACGGGCCGACCTCGCTTGCGACCTCCGACGATCACCTCGCGCGCTTCGCCGCCTCCGGCTGGTCGGTGCGTCGCATCGACGGCCATGATCCGGAAGCGGTCGCGCAGGCGATCGCGGAAGAGCGCCAAACCGCAAGGCCGTCGCTGATCGCCTGCCGAACCATCATCGGCTACGGCGCGCCAGACCGCCAGGGGACCGAGAAGGCTCATGGCGCGCCGCTCGGCACCGAGCAGACGGCGGCCGCGCGTCGGACTCTCGGCTGGGACTATCAGCCCTTCGTGGTGCCGATTCCGATCCTGAAGGCGTGGCGCATGATCGGGCAGCGCGGGCAGGTCGACCGCCTCGCCTGGCTCGATCGCTACGAGTGTGCGAGCCCTGCGCAGCGCGAGCTGTTCATCGAGGGCAAGGTTCTGGCCCTGCCGAGCGCCTATGCCCAGGCGTCGGCGAAGTTGCGCGAGCGCTTTGCCACCGAACGTCCGAAGCTTGCGACCCGGCAGGCCTCGCAACAGGTGCTCGACGGCATCGCCTCGTCGATCCCGGGGCTGATCGGCGGCTCGGCGGATCTGACCCATTCGAATCTGACGCATGCGAAGACGCAGGTTCCCGTCACGGGCGGCCGGTTTGCCGGCGACTACATCCACTACGGCATTCGTGAGCACGGCATGGCGGCCGCGATGAACGGCATCGCGCTGCATGGCGGCTTCATCCCCTATGGCGGCACGTTCCTCGCCTTCTCCGACTACAGCCGGCCGGCCATCCGGCTTGCAGCCCTGATGCGGCTGCGTGTCATCCACGTAATGACCCATGACTCCATCGGTCTTGGCGAAGATGGCCCGACGCACCAGCCGGTCGAGCATCTCGCCGCGCTCCGTGTGATTCCAAATTTGCTGGTGTTTCGTCCCGCCGACGCCGTGGAAACGCTGGAGGCATGGGACTGCGCGCTGGAAGCGACGAGGCGTCCCTCCGTGCTGTGCCTGTCGCGCCAGGCTTTGCCGACCTTTCGCAGCGATGCGCGCGGCACGAACCGCGTCGCGCGCGGCGCTTATCTCGTCGTCGCGCCTGACGGCGGCCGCGATGTGACGCTGATCGCAACGGGCTCGGAGGTTTCGATCGCGATCGAGGCCGCGCGCCTGCTCGCGACCGAGCATATCCGTGCGGCCGTGGTCTCGGCGCCATGCTTCGCACTGTTCGAGGAGCAGCGGGAAGAGTACCGCGCCGCCGTGCTGGGCACCGCGCCGCGCGTCGGCATCGAGGCTGCCGTCCTCGGCGACTGGCCGCGCTGGATCGGCGCTGACGGCGAATTCGTCGGCATGCGCGGCTTCGGCGCCTCGGCGCCGGCGCCCGTCCTCTATCGCGAGTTCAACATTACACCACAGAGCGTTGCGGAAGCGGCCAGGCGCTCGGTCGCCCGCGCGAGGGAAGGAAAAGCAGCATGAGCTTGCGTGTGGCCATCAACGGTTTTGGGCGGATCGGTCGCAACGTGCTGCGCGCGATCGCCGAGTCCCGCCGCAACGACGTCGAGGTGGTGTCCATCAATGACCTCGGTCCGGTCGAAACAAATGCACATCTGCTCCGGTATGACTCCGTCCATGGCCGCTTCCCGGGCGAAGTCAGGGTTGATGGTGACACCATCGACATAGGTGCTGGACCGATCAAGGTGACCGCGATCAAGGATCCGGCGCAACTGCCGCATCGCGCGCTCGGGATCGACATCGCGCTCGAATGTACTGGGCTCTTCACCTCACGCGACAAGGCGGCTGCACATCTTCAGGCCGGTGCCAAGCGCGTGCTGGTCTCGGCGCCCGCGAGCGAGGTCGACCTCACCGTCGTGTTCGGCGTCAACCATCTCAAGCTGACGAGCGACCACGTCGTGGTCTCCAACGCCTCGTGCTCGACCAATTGCCTCGCGCCGCTCGCCCAGGTGCTGGATGAAGCGGTCGGGATCGAGAAAGGCTTCATGACCACGATCCATTCGTACACCGGCGACCAGCCGACGCTCGATACCTACCACAAGGACCTCTATCGCGCCCGCGCCGCGGCGCTGTCGATGATCCCGACTTCGACCGGTGCGGCCAAGGCGGTCGGTCTGGTCCTGCCGGAGCTCAAGGGCAAGCTCGATGGCGTGGCGATCCGCGTGCCGACGCCGAACGTCTCGGCGGTGGATTTCAAATTCGTCGCCAGGCGCGCAACCAGCGCGAAGGAAATCAACGATGCCATGCAGGCCGCGGCGAACGGCTGGCTCAAGGGCATTCTGGGTGTCACCGATGCACCCAACGTCTCAACCGACTTCAACCACGATCCACGCTCCAGCATCGTCCATCTCGACCAGACCAGGGTCATGGACGGCAATCTGGTGCGGGTGATGAGCTGGTACGACAACGAATGGGGCTTTTCCAATCGCATGGCCGACACGGCGGTGGCGATAGGCCGGCTGATCTGAACTGAAAGACGAGAAACGAACGGAGACGTCCCTTGGCACGCATTACACTTCGACAACTGCTCGATCACGCCGCGACCCATGGCTACGCGGTGCCGGCGTTCAACATCAACAACATGGAGCAGGGCATCGCGATCATGCAGGCGGCGGCCGAGGTCGATGCGCCCGTGATCATGCAGGCCTCGCGCGGCGCACGCAGCTATGCGGGCGATCTCATGCTCTCGCACATGATCGATGCGCTGGAGCGAACCTATCCGGACATACCGCTCTGCATGCACCAGGACCACGGCAATGACGAGGCGACCTGTGCCAGTGCAATCGCCCATGGCTTCACCTCCGTCATGATGGACGGCTCGCTGAAGGCCGACGCCAAGACGGCGGCCGACTACGACTACAATGTCGCGATCACCCGCCGCGTCGTCGATCTCGCGCACTGGGTCGGCGCCTCCGTGGAAGGCGAGCTCGGTGTGCTCGGCTCGCTCGAGCATGGCGGCGGCGAGCAGGAGGATGGCCACGGCGTCGAGGGCAAGGTCAGCCACGACCAGTTGCTGACCGATCCCGATCAGGCCGTCGATTTCGTCCGCACCACCAAGGTCGATGCGCTCGCGATCGCCATGGGCACCTCGCACGGCGCCTACAAGTTCAGCCGCAAGCCGGATGGCGACATTCTGGCGATGCGGGTGGTCGAGGAGATTCATCGCCGGCTGCCGAATACTCATCTCGTCATGCATGGGTCCTCGTCGGTGCCGCAACCGCTCCAGGACATGTTCAACCAGTTCGGCGGCGAGATGCCGCAGACCTGGGGCGTGCCGGTGGAGGAGATCGTCCGCGGCATCAAGAGCGGCGTGCGCAAGGTCAACATCGATACCGACTGCCGCCTGGCGATGACCGCAGTGTTCCGCAAAGTGGCTTCACAGGCGCGTTCCGAGTTCGATCCACGCAAATTCCTGAAACCCGCGATGGATGCGATGCGCGAACTCTGCCGCGAGCGCTTCGAGCAGTTCGGCACCGCAGGCCATGCAAGCAAGATCAAGGTCATTCCCATGAGCGAGATGGCGCGGCGGTACCGCGCCGGCGAATTGGACCCGCGCATCGACGCCCGGGAATCCGTCGCGGCCTAATCAATCAGAGAGAGCAGAGAAGAGCAGGAGAGAGACATGAACGCACATGCAGGCACGGTTCGCGGCAAAGAGCGCTATCGCTCCGGCGTCATGGAATACAAGCGCATGGGCTATTGGGAGCCCGACTATGTGCCGAAGGACACCGACGTCATCGCGCTGTTCCGGGTGACGCCACAGGAGGGCGTCGACCCGATCGAGGCCTCGGCGGCCGTGGCCGGTGAATCCTCGACCGCGACCTGGACGGTGGTATGGACCGATCGTCTCACCGCAGCGGAGAAGTATCGCGCCAAGTGCTACCGCGTCGATCCGGTGCCGGGCACGCCGGGCTCGTATTTCGCCTATATCGCCTACGACCTCGACCTGTTCGAGCCGGGCTCGATCGCGAACCTCTCGGCCTCGATCATCGGCAATGTCTTCGGCTTCAAGCCGCTGAAGGCTTTGCGGCTTGAGGACATGCGCTTCCCGGTCGCCTATGTGAAGACATTCCAGGGGCCCGCGACCGGCATTGTGGTCGAGCGCGAGCGGCTCGACAAGTTCGGCCGGCCGCTGCTAGGAGCGACGGTGAAGCCGAAGCTCGGCCTCTCCGGGCGCAACTACGGCAGAGTCGTCTACGAAGCACTCAAAGGTGGACTCGACTTCACCAAGGATGACGAGAACATCAACTCGCAGCCCTTCATGCATTGGCGCGACCGCTTCCTCTATTGCATGGAGGCGGTAAACCGCGCGCAGGCCGCCTCGGGCGAGGTGAAAGGCACGTACCTCAACGTCACAGCCGCCACGATGGAGGACATGTATGAGCGCGCCGAGTTCGCCAAGGAGCTTGGCTCGGTCATCGTCATGATCGACCTCGTCATCGGCTACACCGCGATTCAGTCCATGGCGAAATGGGCGCGCCGCAACGATATGATCCTGCATCTGCACCGCGCCGGTCACTCGACCTATACACGGCAGAAGAGCCACGGTGTGTCGTTCCGCGTCATCGCCAAATGGATGCGGCTTGCCGGCGTCGACCATATCCATGCCGGCACTGTGGTCGGCAAGCTCGAAGGTGATCCCAACACCACGCGCGGCTATTACGACGTCTGTCGCGAGGACTTCAATTCCTTGAGGCTCGAGCATGGCCTGTTCTTCGATCAGTCCTGGGCGAGCTTGAACAAGATGATGCCAGTGGCCTCAGGCGGTATCCATGCCGGCCAGATGCACCAGTTGCTTGACCTCTTGGGCGAAGACGTCGTGCTGCAGTTCGGCGGCGGCACGATTGGTCATCCCATGGGGATTGCTGCGGGCGCGACAGCCAACCGCGTTGCGCTGGAAGCGATGATCCTCGCCCGCAACGAGGGCCGCGATTACGTCCACGAAGGGCCGGAGATCCTTGCCAAGGCGGCGCAGACTTGCACGCCGCTGAAGGCTGCGCTCGAGGTCTGGAAGGACGTGACCTTCAACTATCAATCCACCGATACGCCGGACTTCGTGCCGACGGCGCTGGAATCCGTTTGAGGAGACATGAGATGAAGCTGACACAAGGGTGTTTTTCCTACCTGCCGGATCTCACTGACGATCAAATCTACAAGCAGGTGCAGTACTGCCTCGCCAATGGCTGGGCCGTGAACATCGAGTTCACCGACGATCCGCATCCCCGCAACACCTATTGGGAGATGTGGGGTCTTCCGATGTTCGATCTTGCGGACGCCGCCGGCGTGATGATGGAGCTGGCCGAATGCCGCAGGGTTTATGGCGACCGCTATATCCGCATCAGCGGCTTCGATTCCAGCCACGGCTGGGAGTCGGTACGAATCTCCTTCCTCGTCAACCGGCCGAAGCAGGAGGCCGCGTTCGAGCTGGTGCGGCAGGAGGTTGCCGGCCGCGCGATCCGCTATACCACCATCCGCAAGCCGGCAGAACACGCTTCGGCTTAGAAAGCATTCGTTTCCGCGCGGAGCTCTCCCTGCTCCGCTTCCTTGGCGGACAACTGCTTCGCTGCCATTCGCGGCGAAGCCCTTTTTCTTCGAGATGCGCCATGCTTGATCTGCCACATGCAAAAGCCACCGAGACGAGCGAGGCCGTTTTCGATCTCCGCAAGGAAACCGAAGCGGCAGGCATCACCGAGACGCTGCGCGAGCTCGATCGGGAGCTGATCGGGCTGAAGCCGGTGAAGGGTCGGGTGAGCCAGATCGCTTCGCTCCTCCTCATCGAGCGGATCCGCCAGCGCGCTGGCCTCGTCGCCGCGCCGCCGACGCTGCACATGTCCTTCACCGGCAATCCGGGTACCGGCAAGACCACCGTCGCGCTGCGTATGGCAAAGATCCTTCACGGCCTCGGTTTCGTGCGGCGCGGGCAGGTGATCTCGGTGACGCGCGATGATCTCGTCGGGCAATACATTGGCCATACTGCGCCGAAGACGAAGGAGATCTTGAAGAAAGCAATGGGCGGCGTGTTGTTCATCGACGAGGCCTACTACCTGCATCGTCCCGACAATGAGCGCGACTATGGCCAGGAGGCGATCGAGATCCTGCTCCAGGTGATGGAGAACCAGCGTGAGGACCTCGTGGTCATCCTCGCCGGTTATGGCGAGCGGATGACGAATTTCTTTGCCTCCAATCCAGGCTTCCGCTCGCGCATCGCCCACCACATCGAATTTCCCGACTATTCCGAACAGGAATTGCTCTTTATTGCAGACTTGATGTTGCAGGAGCGGGGATATCGCTTCTCGAGTGCCGCGCGCGAGGCCTTTGAAAGGTACATCGCGCTGCGCCGGACGCAGCCGTTCTTCTCAAATGCGCGCTCGATCCGCAACGCAGTCGATCGCATCCGGTTGCGTCAGGCCGACCGGCTGGTTGCCGATCTCGATCGCGCGCTTGGGATTGCGGACCTGGAGACCATCGATTCTTCGGACGTGCTGGCAAGCCGCGTGTTCAGCGGCGTGGCGGGTGAGCAGAGCGCGAAGCCATGACCCCCGAGATCGTCATCGCCCCCTCGATCCTTGCGGCCAACTTTGCAAGGCTCGGTGAGGAGATCGCCGCGATCGATGCGGCTGGAGCGGACTGGATCCATTGCGACGTGATGGATGGGCATTTTGTGCCCAACATCAGCTTTGGCGCCGACGTGATCAAGGCGATCAGGCCGTTCACGACCAAGACGTTCGACGTTCATCTCATGATCGCGCCGACCGATACCTATCTCGAAGCCTTCGCGAAAGCCGGTGCCGACATCATCACGGTCCATGCCGAAGCCGGCCCGCATCTCGATCGCTCGTTGCAGGCGATCCGCGCGCTCGGCAAGAAGGCCGGCGTGAGCCTGTGCCCGGCAACGCCGGAAGCTGCGATCGAATATCTGCTCGATCGCGTCGACCTGATCCTGGTGATGACGGTCAATCCGGGCTTCGGCGGGCAATCGTTCTTGGGATCGCAGATCGAGAAGATCCAGCGCATCCGCGCGATGATCGGCGACCGGCCGATCCGGCTCCAGGTCGATGGCGGCGTCACGCGCGACAACGCGGCCCTCGTTGCGGCTGCCGGCGCGGATACGCTGGTGGCGGGATCGGCGGTGTTCCTCGGCAACGGCAGTGCCGACTACGCGAGCAACATTGCAGCGATCCGCGGTGCTGCGGAAGCCGGCCGGGTTCCGAAGCGGCAATTGAGTTCGGCTTCGCTGGTGCGGGCTGGCGAGAGCGAGTTGGTTCAATAACCGCGGGTCACTCGCCGCCTTCGGGGCGGTGCAGGGCTACCTGGTCGGGTAACCACCTGATCGAAAGGTATTTGGATGCGATAGCACCGCTCCAAATGAAAGAGCCGCCGGTTCCAGTTCCGTGCGGCTCGCGAAGTCGCAGGGCTGTATGCAGATCTGCCGCAGCCTATGTGTACCGCCGTTACCTTGTTTGCGGCCATACAAAGAAACCCATACCGAAAATTGCTGCATTTGGCTGTGACTTGCCCCACAGATGCCGCAACTTTGTGGCATGTAAGGATTCAGGTTTCGGCGAAACTTTCCCCAAAGTTTGACCCAGGGCAATGCCAACGGGCCAAGATCCGCGTTAACTCTTTCAAGGAAGGAGTGATCGACGCAGCAAATGTTTCGCACGAATGCAATGAGTGTGACGCAAACCGGCGAAATAAGCCGGGCATAGCCAAGGTGGGAGATTCTCATGGAGAACGTGCGTCGGTACCGTGCTCTGGCGTCCCTGTGCCGTCAGCAGGCGGCATATCGACCCCTGCAAAGCTGGGATCTTCTCGGCCAGGCCGAGCATTTCGAACATCTCGCCGAAGCCGAGCTGAAGGCTCACTTCGACGCTTGCAATACACAGGGCTCTGACGACGCAGCAGCCCCGGCAGATTGGCAGCACACCGCAGCCGCTTGAGGCGCAGGCTAGTCCGCTAATGCGACATTAGCGTCGGGACCGTCATGGTTTGCAGCATGGCGCGGGTAACGCCGCCCAGCACGCGCTCCTGCAAACGCGAGTGGCCGTAGCCGCCCATTATCAGCAGATCGAGGCTCTCATCGGCCGCGAGTGACAGGATGGTCGGTTGAATGTCGGCGCGGCTCGCCGACAGACCGACGATGCGGGCTTCCAGCCCGAGCCGTGCCAGATGTCTTGCGAGCTGATCTGCAGAAGCCGCGCCGGGTGCTGACGTCGACTCGTTCACCGTCATGATGACGATCTCCCCGGCCCGCGACAGGAACGGCATCGCGTCGCGCAACGCGCGCGCCGCGACGCGGCTGCCATCCCAGGCAACGCCGATCCGCCGTGTCTTGAAGGTGCCGCGGAAGATATGTGGCAGGAACAACACCGGCCCACCCGCTTGGAACAAGATCTCCTGTGGCAGGTCGCTGTCGAAGGATCCATGCTCTGCATCGGGCTGTAGCACGATGCAGAGGTCGTGGACGCGTGCCATCACGCCGACCATGTCGATCGCTTCCGCCGGGATCGCACCGACCGGGTGGCAGTGATGGGAAATGCCCGCATGCCCGGCTTCCGTCTCGAATACCGTGAGCGCCGTCTCTGCGCGCTCTACCGCGCGCTCGCGCTCCATCTCGAACACGGCAGCCACCGCCGCGCCGCCTTCCATCACATAGGCCGTACTGGTTGCGACATAGCCGACCGAGACCGCATCGAGATGGGCGTTGAAGCCTGCTGCGAGCGACACCGCGCCGTCGATGACCGGGCGCATTGGGCGTTCGGTCGGGATGTGGACGAGAATGTCTTTGAACATGGCCGCGCCTCCGGCGGAGATCATTTCCACGCCGTAATTTTTCACCGATCCATCGATGCGCGTTGACCTGCATCAAGCCTGCCACCCGCGGCGGCACGTCGCAGCTTTCTTTGCCAAGAATTAATCGCGTGGACGGGACATCGTAATGTTGCGTGGTCAATGTTTGGAGCAAGGCGACTGCTCATCCAACATGGACATTTCGACATGAATGATCACATCAATTCCGACTCTGCCCGTCCCGGCGCGGCCAAGCTGCGCGCCATCCTGAAATCCCGGCGGGCCGCGCTGCTCGGCACCGTGGCCGCGCTCGGCGTTGCGGTGCTCGCTGCTGCGCCGAACGGATATTCGCCGTTCAACGGCGCTTCCTTCACATCGCCTGCGCTCGCTGCCGAGACGACGCCGACCCCGCCCGGCTTTGCCGATCTGGTGGCCAAGGTGAAGCCCGCCGTGATCTCGGTGCGCGTCAAGATCGACCAGACCGACGACAAGAACGCGATGCTGCAGCAGAACCGGATGGATTCGGACGAGGATTCTCCGTTCGATCAACTCCCAAAGGAGTTCGGGTTCCGTCTGCCCAAGGGCATGCAGCAGATGCCCAACGGCATGCCACAGCGCCACCGCGTGATTACCGGTGAAGGCTCGGGCTTCTTCATCTCGGCCGACGGCTATGCGGTGACCAACAATCACGTCGTCGACCACGCCCAGTCCGTGCAGGTGACGGCGGACGACGGCACGATCTACACGGCCAAGGTTGTCGGCACGGATCCGAAGACCGACCTCGCGCTGATCAAGGTCGACGGCAAGAAGGACTTTCCGTTCGTGAAATTCTCCGAGCAGCGCCCGCGGATCGGCGACTGGGTGGTTGCCGTCGGTAACCCGTTCGGCCTCGGCGGCACGGTGACGGCGGGCATCGTCTCGGCCAATGGCCGCGACATCGGCGCAGGTCCCTATGACGATTACATCCAGATCGACGCGCCCATCAACAAGGGCAATTCCGGCGGTCCGGCCTTCGACATGAACGGCAACGTGATCGGCGTGAACACTGCGATCTTCTCGCCGTCTGGCGGCTCGGTCGGCATCGGCTTCGACATTCCGGCCAATACCGCAAAGCTCGTCGTCGCCCAGCTCAAGGACAACGGCTCGGTCACGCGCGGCTGGCTCGGCGTCCAGGTGCAGCCGGTGACGGCTGATATCGCCGACAGTCTCGGGCTGAAGGAAGCCCGCGGCGCGATCGTCGACACGCCCCAGGACAACAGCCCGGCGTCCAAGGCCGGCATCGAGGCCGGTGACGTCATCACCGCCGTCAACGGCACCGCGATCAAGGACTCGCGCGATCTCGCCCGTACTATCGGCACGATGGCGCCGGGCAGCTCGGTGAAGCTCGACGTCTGGCACAAGGGCGAGAGCAAGACCGTGAGCGTGAACCTCGGCCAGCTTCCGAACGAGCGTCAGGCGAAGGCGAATGACAAGGCGGACGAAGGTCAGCCGACCGCGGGAACGCCGCGTCTCGGCCTCAGCCTCGCTCCGGCCGGGGACGTGCAGGGCGCGGGCCAGAAGGGTGTCGTCGTCACATCCGTTGATCCGGAAGGCCCCGCGGCGAGCCACGGCATCCAGACCGGCGACGTCATCCTCAATGTTGGTGGCAAGGCTGTCGCCAGCATCGACGACGTCCGGACTGAGCTGAAGCAGGCGAAATCCGCTGGCAAGCGCAGCGTGCTGTTGCAGGTGAAGAGCGCGGAGGCGACGAAGTTCGTCGCGGTGCCGCTCGCCTAAGCAAAGAAAGTTCGCACAAAAAAAGAGGCGGCCTCGCGGCCGCCTCTTTCGCATCGGCTCGGCTTACCAACAGCAGTGTCGCAACCCGTCTCGGCCGATATAGGTCATGCCGGGTTCGCGTTACCCGCCGCGGAATGGTGCGGTCGCTATCGCGCCTGACGTTCCGATTGCACCGCCGATCCCGCCGGCGGCTACGTCGCCCGGCCAGAAACAAAGCCGCTCATTTGGGGGATAAAACCAGCAGCGTCCGATAACATTCGCGTTAACGGATCTGTTGCTGACTGGGTTCGGCCCAAAAATTCACATTCACTCAAGGCGGTCGCGAGTCGCCCTTTGCGGCTCGGCGGGCGAAGGTTGGTTTCATCAGCGGAACTCCCGGAGGGGGTGTCGCTTTGTGGAACTGGACCTCGTCAGGGATCGGTGCCAACGATGGATCGATTGAAGGCCTTCAGCCGGGGCGCGTTGCTGCTCATGCCGCTTGTGCTCTGCACCCAAAGCGCGCTGGGTCGCGACGACGGACGCTTTACGGATTCGCCGCTCAAGCCATGGTTCGACAGTCTGCGCAGCCACCTGGGTCCATGCTGCTCAGATGCCGATGGCGTGGCTGTCGCCGACCCCGATTGGGAATCGTATGGGGGGCACTATCGCGTGCGCATCGATGGTCAGTGGGTCGAGGTGCCCGATGAGGCGGTTATCACCGAGCCCAACCGGGCGGGGCGAACCATGGTTTGGCCGGTGAAAACGGCGTTCGGCATTTCGATCCGCTGCTTCATGCCCGGCACGATGATCTAAAAGGAACGCATCGACATTGCGCGGCGCACGAGAGCTTCGCGCGCCGTCGAATGTCGTATCACCGTGACCGCTTCTTACTCGACTTCTTCTTCGAGCTCTTCCGCTTCGATGTCTTCTTCGGGACCTTCTTGCCCTTCTTGCGCGCCTTCGACAGGCCGATCGCGATCGCCTGCTTGCGGCTCTTCACGCGTCCACCGCGGCCGCCACGGCCGCTCTTGGCCGTGCCTTTTTTGTAGCGGCGCATTTCGCTTTCGACATCCTTGCCGGAGCTCCTCGAGTAGCGCCGTTTCTTTACCTTGCGTGCCATGAGCATCCTCTCTTCAAGAACAGAACCATTCCGCATATGCATGGTTCCGTCTGCCGGGCGGCCCGATCGACCACCACTGGACCAAGGCGATGATCGCCAGCGCGGACGGCTCGAAGCTCTATGTCGGCGTCGGCTCCAACAGCAATATCGTCGAGAACGGGATCGGCGCCGAGCGCGATCGGGCCGCGATCTGGGAGGTCGATCGCGAGTCGGGAGCTCGCGCCTGTTCGCGAAAGGTTTTCGAAATCCGACCGGGCTCGGCTTCGAACCGCAGAGCGGAAAGCTCTGGACCATCGTCAACGAGCGCGACGAGCTCGGCCCCGATCTCGTGCCCGACGATCTGACCTCGGTGAGGGACGGCGGCTTCTACGGCTGGCCTTACAGTTATTATGGCAAGCATCTCGATCCACGCGTTCAGCCGCAGCGGCCGGATCTCGTGGAGAATGCGATCGTACCCGACTATGCGCTTAGCTCGCATGTCGCTGCCCTGGGTCTTGCCTTCTACACAGCCAGCGCGCTGCCGGAGAGCTACCGCGGCGGCGCCTTCGTCGGCGAGCACGGGAGCTGGAATCGCCAGACGCTCAATGGCTACAAGGTCGTGTACGTACCGTTCAGGAACGGCCAATCCGACGGCAAGGCACAGGACGTCGTGACCGGCTTTCTCGACAGCGACAACAAGGCGCGCGGGCGTCCGGTAGGGCTGGCGGTCGACAAATCCGGCGCGCTTCTGATTGCGGATGATTCCGGCAACACCGTCTGGCGCGTGACCGCCAGCGGTTGAGGCGCGAGGGAGAACAAAACCATCCCGCGCGGAACGGACCGGCAGCAGTGCGGATTAACCGCCATGGTCATGATCAATATCCTCGACAAGCCGTTCGAACGCATCCGCGAGACCTGCGAGATGATGGGCGCGCGCGACAAGTTCGAACGCACGCTCCCTGAGCTAGAGACTTTCCTCGAAGCGGAGATCGCCAGAGGGGAGACCGGCGAGGCGCGGCTCACCTATGACGGGCTCTGCTTCCTCAAGGAAGCCTTTGCGCGGACGTGACCCGGCAGGTCAGAACGAATTGGCAAGCTCGATCTCGGCCTCCAGCGCCTGGATGCGTTTTGCTGCCTCGTCGAAGCTGAGATCTCTCGCATACTGGCCGGGCTGATAGGCCTCCTCGCTCAGCCGCCTCAGCCGCAGGACCTGAGCCCGGGTCATCTGCACGGCAAGGAAATCCTTGGCGTCGTATTTACCTTCCACTCGCATTTCCACTCTCCATGCCTGAATCGTGACTTGACTATATGTTCTTATTTTGTTCTAACAAGCCATGGACAACAGAATTAATGAAATTCGTTGTAAAATCAGTGCATTAAGGTCGGAGATGATCGGCCTTGAGGCGTCGGTGCGCGACCTCATCGATCGCGATCGCGATTGCAGCGAAAGCGCGCTTCGATTGCTCGGATTGCGCCTCGACATGAAGCGGCTGATCGCCGACTGGAAGGCGGCCGGCGGTGGTGATCTTCTGCCCAATATCGGTGAGCGGGTGAGTCTCCGCGCCGGGGCGAACAATGCGGGCAAACCGGTGCGCATCGCCGCGCGTCCTTAGACTTTCGGAGGCTCGCCGTGGATGAGGACCCGGACTCGTACCGGATTCTGAAACTGCGTGCCGAGATTCTCGAGCTGGGCTCGGCCATTCGCCAGTTGCAGCGTGCAGGCCTCGACGATGCCGCAGCCCTGCTTTTGATCGCGCGCAAGCGCGCGACACTCGAAGCCCTGGTGAAGTGCGAGCCGCAAGGCGCAGCGCCGTCTCGTACCGACCTCAAATCTTAACATGCCTGACATCCGACGCGGCTAAGTCAGTCACGTCTCGTGACGTGCGGGAGTCTTCCGATGTCGGACATCCAGACGACAGCTCTGCTGCGCGCGGTTCTTGATGAGGTCTGCGCGGGTATCCCTGCAGTCGAGACGGCCGCGCGCGAACGCGTCGCCGCGACAGTTCTCGAGATGATCCGGATGGGCTGCTGCTCGCCCGACGAACTGAGGCGTGCTGGCCGGGACGCGCTCAATCGCGCGCCGACAATGTGGCCCTAGCGGCGTGCCTCGCATCCTGCCGATCAAGAAGAAAGCCCCGCGGAGGCGGGGCTTTCGCGGGTGGCGCGAATGCGCTCACTTCGAGTTCATACTGCCGGCCTGATTGGTGCCCGGGCCGACATTGCCCTGGCTCGACGGATTGGCGGCTCCGCCGCCGCTCGACTTCATGTTCGCGCCCGTCGTGGTCTGCGACGACGTCGTGGAGGAATGGTGCTTCTTGTGCGTTTTGGCTTGGGCAGCCAATGGCGCGGCGGCGAGGCCCATGGCCATGATCATCGCTAAGGCGAGTTTTGTTTTGTTCATGCGCGGAACTCCCTTGAGTTAAATTGATGCAGGGAGCCAACAGCGATTAAGCGCGGGAGTTCCAGTGCCAGCGCAACATGCGCCGTCACGCGTGCTTCAAGTTTCCTTGTCATCCATGAGAACAAAGACCGCGCCGGTCAGTGTTGCGCCGATCGCAAAGCTCGTCACGAGTGCGATGACGAACACGAAAATGGCCGGGCTTCCACCGTCTCTGAGCAGCGCCGCGACGGCCGGATTGAGGAGCACGAGCGCGAGGCCAAAGGTGAGCCCGAGGGCCGCACCCATCATCGCCTGCGTCATCAGCGTGATGGCGCCTGCCGTCGAAACCAAACGTGGCGATTTTCGCGTGCGCATTGTCGTCCTCGACAATCATTCTGAGAACGCGCCGGATCATCGCGAGTTCCTAGAACGCCGTATCTGCCTGAATAAATGTTCATCTTGCGCGATTTTCAGGTGGCGTTCATGCAAGGCCTGAGAAGATCGGGACCGAAGCAACGACAAGGAAAGCTTGATCATGGGAAAGGTGATTTATCTGTACCGCTCCCTTGCCTATCGCAACGCAGCGGCGGAAATGCTGCGCAAGGCGCGCACGCTGCCGCGTGGCGCGGAGCAGCGCGCCGCGCGCAGCTACGCGATGGCATTGCGCGATCTGGAGCGGAACGAAGCCTGGCTCGAGGGGCGCATCGCGGATGCGCCGTTGCAGATGCAGGCGGTGAGGGTGCGCGCCCGACGCTAGAGCGTGAACCGGAAAAGTGTGGAGCGGTTTTCCCTCGCGACAAACGCGGAACGCGTTTGCGCGGGGATCATGGTCAAACAACAACCTGGAGCGCGACGACGATTCATCCCAATCGCGCTTTAGCCTGAGGCGCGCTGCAATTCGCCGGCGATCGCTGCGTCGAAATTTCCGGCTGCCGGCAGCGTCGCCTTTCCTGTCAGTGGCACTTCGAGGCGGCACAGCAGCCCCTCGGCGCGCCAATCGAATTGCGCCTGTCCGCCGAGCTGGGACTCGACGCTCGCGAGCAGGCTCTTGGTGCCGAAGCCGCGCACCTTCGGCTGCCTGACCAGCGGCCCGCCGGATTCCTCCCAGGTCAGCGCGAGCATCTCGCCACTCACCTCCCAGCCGATCGCAAGCCGCCCCGACCGCGTCGACAGCGCGCCGTATTTGGCCGAATTGGTAAACAGCTCGTGCAGTGCCAGCGCTAGCGTTTGCGCGGTAGCAGGGGCGAGCTGCACTTCGGGACCCGACAGACGGATCTGGCCGCCAAGCGAATAGGGCGCGAGCTCCTCTTCGATCAGCTTTTTGATCTCCGCGCCCTGCCAGCTCGACAGCGACAGGATGGTGTGCACGCGCGCCAGTGCATTGATACGTCCTTCGACTGCATTGACGTAGGTCTTGACGTCGTCGGCGCGGGTCAGCCGGACGATTGATTGCGCGAGCGCCAGGGCGTTCTTGGCGCGGTGATCGACTTCGCGAGCGAGCAGGTTCTGCCGCTCCTCGGCGCGCTTGCGCTCGGTGATGTCGACGGTGACGCCACTCACTCGCACCACGCGTCCGTCTCCGTCCAGCGTTGCCGCCGCCGTTCCGACGCACCAGCGCACCTCGCCATCTGGCCGCTGAATACGGAATTCGGCTTCATAGGCGCGCGTGCCCGTGTTGAATTCGGCGATCGCCTTGCGGAACTGGTCGACGTCATCGGGGTGCAGCAGCGCCTGCACGCTGGCCGAGGTGACGTAGAACGCCTCCGGGGTGACGCCGAAAATACGATACTGTCCTTCGTCCCACATCCAGTCGCCGTTGACCCAGTCCCAGTCCCAGGACCCCATTTTGCCAGCGGCAATCGCCATGCTGCGCCGCTGCTCGCTTTCGAGCAGCTTGGCGGTGGAGCTTTCAAGCTCGGCGGTGCGCGCGCGAACCCGATCCTCCAGTTCCCGGTTCAGCCGCTCGAGCTCGCGGGTCTTGCGGTAGAGCTCGGCGAACACCTTGATCTTGGCGCGCAGCACCTCCGGAACGACCGGCACCGGAACGTAGTCGACCGCGCCCATCTCGTAACCGCGCAGGCGATCGATGTCGGATACCTGGATTGCCGAGATGAAGATCATCGCGATCTTCTGGAAGCGCGGATGCTCGCGGATCATTGCCGCGAGCTCGAAGCCGTCGAGCTCGGGCATGCAGACGTCGACCAGGATCACCGCAATCTCGCTCTTCAGCAAAATTTCCAGCGCCTCCCGACCGGACGAGGCGATCACGAGGTTCTCGCCGAGGTCCTTCAGAATCACCTCGTAGGCGAGCAGCTTGGCCGGCTGGTCGTCGACGAGGAGGATGTTGACCTTTTCGTGGTCCATACTCGGATCCCACTCAGCGATGCAGCCACATGCGGATCGCAAGCAGCAATTGATCGGTGTTGACGGGTTTGGCGAGATAGTCGGAGGCGCCGGCTTCCAGACATTTCTCGCGGTCGCCCTTCATTGCCTTCGCAGTCAGCGCGATGATCGGCAGGCGCAAAAAGGCCGGGTTCCCCCGGATCACGCCGATGGTCTGATAGCCATCCATCTGCGGCATCATGATGTCCATGAGCACGATCGCGATCTCCGGATTGGATTCCACCAGCGCCACCGCCTCGCGGCCGGTGGTAGCGGTCAGCACCTTCATGCCGCGCCGCTCCAGCACGCTCGACAGCGCGAAGATGTTGCGGGCATCGTCGTCGACGAGCAGAGCGGTTTTTCCGATCAGGTCCTCGTCGGAACTGTTCAGCTTCTCCAGCATGCGCTGCTTTTCGGTCGGCAGCTCGGTGATCACCCGGTGCAGGAACAGCGCGGTTTCGTCGAGCAGGCGTTCGGGCGATTCCACGCCCTTGACCACGATGCTGCGCGCCATGGTGTGGAGCTCGGCATCCTCTTCGGCCGAGAGCTCTCGGCCGGTGAAGACCACGACCGGGATGTTGGACAGCGCCTCGTCGCTGCGGATCTGGTCCAGCACCTCGAAGCCGCTCATGTCCGGCAGGCGCAGGTCCAGCACCACGCAGTCGTAAGGAGCGTCGCGCAGCGTCGAGAGCGCGCCGGCGCCGGTGTCGGCCGCCACGATCTCGATGTCGTCGTGATGCAGTAGCTCGCGGATCGAGAGCTGCTCGGCTTCGTTGTCCTCCACGATCAAGAGCCGCTTGCGACGCGGTCTTGCATATTCCTTGATCTGGGTCAGCGCAGCGGAAACGCCCTCGGTCGTGGTCGGCTTGTTGACGAAGGAGAACGCGCCGCGGGCGAGCGCGTGCTGGCGGTCCTCGTCCAGCGTGATGATCTGCACGGGGATGTGGCGGGTCAGCGGATTGTGCTTGAGCTGGCTCAACACCGTCCAGCCCAGCATGTCCGGCAGGAAGACGTCGAGCGACACCGCCGTCGGCTGATACTGCTTGGCGAGCTCCAGGGCTTCAGCGCCGCGTGCGGCGACCAGCACCTTGAAACCCTTATCGCGGGCGAGATCGACCAGCACACGGGCATAATGCGGATCGTCCTCGACGATCAGCAGAATGGTGTCTCCCGGCTCGAGATTGAGCCGGTCGTCAGGCAGTTGCTCGATGACCCGCTCGGGCGCACTTGCCTGCGCCTGGAGCGCGGGCGGCTGATGGGCCGCGGGCGCAGCACGCGACGCGAGCGTTGGCCCCGAGTATTTGAGCGGCAGGTACAGAGTGAAAGTCGAGCCCTTGCCGGTGGCGCTCCGCAGGTGGATCTCGCCGCCGAGCAGGCTTGCGAGCTCGCGGCTGATCGCAAGCCCGAGGCCGGTGCCGCCATATTTGCGGCTGGTGCCGGCATCGGCCTGCTGGAATGCCTCGAAGATCAGCTTCTGCTTCTCCAGGGGAATGCCGATACCGGAATCAGAGACCTCGAACGCGATCACGGCCGGCGCAGCGTTGAGCACGGGGTGATCAGGCGTCCAGCCACCCAGCGCGCCGGCGACCTTCAGTCGCACGCCGCCTTCGGCCGTGAACTTGAAGGCGTTCGACAGCAGGTTCTTCAGCACCTGCTGCAGCCGCTTGGAGTCGGTGACGATGCTGCGGGCGAGGTTCGGATCGACCTCGATGTTGAAGGACAGGCTGCGGTTCTCCGCCTCGTGCCGGAACGGACGTCCGACGGTCTCCAGCAGGTTCGCAGTCAGGATCTCCTCGGCATCGACCGTCACCGTGCCGGACTCGATCTTGGAAAGATCGAGAATGTCGCTGATCAGGTTCAAGAGGTCGGTGCCGGCGCCGTGGATCGTGCGGGCGAACTCGACCTGCTTGGCCGATAGGTTGCCATCCGGATTGTCGGTGAGCTGCTGGCCGAGGATCAGGATCGAGTTCAGCGGCGTGCGCAGTTCGTGACTCATATTGGCAAGGAATTCGGACTTGTATTTCGAAGTCAGCGCGAGCTCGGTCGCTTTTTCCTCCAGCGCGCGGCGGGCCTGTTCGATCTCCTGGTTCTTGCGCTCGACTTCCACGTTGCGCTCGGCGAGTTGCTGCGCCTTCAGCTCGAGCTGCTCGTTGGTCTGCTGCAATTCGCGCTGCTGGGCCTGGAGTTCGCCTGCAAGCTGTTGCGACTGCTTGAGCAGGCCTTCGGTTTGCATCGTCGCCTCGATCGAGTTGAGCACGATGCCGATGGAGTCCGTGAGCTGCTCGAGGAAAGTCATTTGCGAGGTCGTGAATGAAGCGAGCGAGGCAAGCTCGATGACCGCCTTGACCTGGCTCTCGAACAGCACCGGCAGCACCACCAGGTTCTTTGGCACGGCGCGCAGCAGCGCCGAGTTGATCGGCACCACGTCGGCGGGGATGTCCGCGACCACGCGCGGGCGCTTGTCGAGCGCACATTGTCCGGCGAGTCCGTCACCGAATTGCAGCACCTGAGGATAGGGATAGGCGCCGTCGCCGGCATAGGAGGCGAGCAGGCGGAGCTGCGGGCTGTCCTCGTTCTCGATCTGGTAGATCACGCCGGTATGGGCGTTCACCAGCGGCGACAGCTCCGAGAGCAGGAGACGGCCGACGGTGGTGAGGTCGCGCTGGCCCTGGAGCATGTTGGTGAATTTGGCGAGGTTCGTCTTCAGCCAATCCTGCTCGGTGTTCACGTCCGTGGTGAGACGCAGGTTGGTAATCATGGTGTTGATGTTGTCTTTCAGCTCCGCGACCTCGCCGCGCGCATCGACCTGGATCGACCGGGTCAGGTCGCCCTTGGTGACAGCGGTCGCGACCTCCGCGATGGCGCGCACCTGCGAGGTGAGATTCGCCGCCAGCAGGTTGACGTTGCCGGTCAGGTCCTTCCACGTACCCGCCGCGCCCGGCACGTTGGCCTGGCCGCCAAGGCGTCCCTCGACGCCTACTTCGCGTGCCACCGAGGTCACCTGGTCAGCGAAGGTCGCAAGCGTCTCGGTCATGTTGTTGATGGTGTCGCCCAGAGCGGCGACCTCGCCCTTCGACTTCACAGTGAGGTTCTGCTTGAGGTCGCCGTTCGCAACCGCGGTCACGACCTTGACGATGCCGCGCACCTGCTCGGTGAGGTTCGCCGCCATGAAGTTCACCGTGTCGGTGAGGTCCTTCCAGGTGCCGGCGACGCCAGGCACCTGGGCCTGGCCGCCGAGCTTGCCTTCGGTGCCGACCTCGCGCGCCACGCGCGTCACCTCGCCGGCGAAGGCGTTGAGCTGGTCCACCATGGTGTTGATGGTGTTCTTCAGTTCGAGGATCTCGCCCTTCACATCGACGGTGATCTTGCGGGAGAGGTCGCCGCGGGCCACGGCGGTCGTGACCTCGGCGATGTTGCGGACCTGCGTGGTGAGGTTTGCGGCGAGGAGATTGACGTTGTCGGTGAGGTCCTTCCAGGTGCCGCCGACGCCGGGCACCACGGCCTGACCGCCGAGCCGCCCTTCGGTGCCGACCTCGCGCGCAACACGCGTCACTTCGGCGGCGAAGGAGCGGAGCTGTTCGACCATCGTGTTCAGCGTGTCCTTGAGCAGCAGGATCTCGCCGCGCACGTCGACCGTGATCTTCTTCGAAAGGTCGCCGCCGGCAATGGCGGTGGCGACCTCGGCGATGTTGCGGACCTGGGCGGTCAGGTTCGACGCCATGAAGTTGACGTTGTCGGTAAGGTCCTTCCAGGTGCCGGCGACTTCAGGCACTTGCGCCTGGCCGCCGAGCTTGCCTTCGGTGCCGACCTCGCGTGCGACGCGCGTCACTTCCGATGCGAAGGCATTGAGCTGGTCCACCATGGTGTTGATGGTGTTTTTCAGCTCCAGGATTTCGCCGCGCACGTCGACGGTGATCTTGCGGGACAAGTCGCCGCGCGCCACGGCGGTCGTCACTTCGGCGATGTTGCGGACTTGGGCGGTGAGGTTGCCCGCCATCGAGTTCACGCTATCGGTGAGGTCCTTCCAGGTTCCGGCGACGCCGGGCACGTTGGCCTGGCCGCCGAGACGGCCTTCGGTGCCGACCTCGCGCGCCACGCGCGTCACCTCGCCCGCGAAGCGGTTGAGCTGGTCGACCATCGTGTTCAGGGTGTCCTTGAGCTGAAGGATCTCGCCGCGCACGTCGACGGTAATTTTTCGTGACAAGTCGCCGCCGGCGATGGCGGTTGCCACTTCGGCGATGTTGCGGACCTGGGCGGTGAGGTTACCCGCCATCGAGTTCACGCTATCGGTGAGATCCTTCCAGGTGCCGGCGACGCCGGGCACCTCGGCTTGGCCGCCGAGTTTGCCTTCGGTGCCGACTTCGCGCGCGACGCGCGTCACTTCTCCGGCGAAGGCGTTGAGCTGGTCGACCATGGTGTTGAGCGTTTCCTTGAGCTGTAGGATCTCGCCCGACACGTTCACGGTGATCTTCTTCGATAGGTCGCCCTTGGCCACAGCTGTCGCGACCTCGGCGATGTTGCGGACTTGGCCGGTCAGGTTCGAGGCCATCGAGTTGACCGAGTCGGTCAAGTCCTTCCAGGTGCCGGCAACGCCACGCACCTGCGCCTGGCCGCCGAGCTTGCCTTCGGTGCCGACCTCGCGCGCCACGCGCGTCACTTCGCCCGCGAACGCGTTGAGCTGGTCCACCATCGTGTTGATGGTGTCCTTCAGCTCCAGGATTTCGCCGCGCACGTCCACGGTGATCTTCTTCGACAAGTCGCCGTTCGCGACCGCCGTCGTCACCTCGGCGATGTTGCGGACCTGGGCGGTGAGGTTCGAGGCCATCGAGTTGACGCTCTCCGTCAGATCTTTCCAGGTGCCGGCGACGCCGAGCACGTTGGCCTGTCCGCCGAGCCGCCCTTCGGTGCCGACCTCGCGCGCGACGCGCGTCACTTCTCCGGCGAAGGCGTTGAGCTGATCGACCATGGTGTTGAGCGTTTCCTTGAGCTGAAGGATCTCGCCCGACACGTTCACGGTAATCTTCTTGGAAAGGTCGCCGCTCGCGATCGCGGTCGCGACATCGGCGATGTTGCGGACCTGCGCAGTCAGGTTCGAGGCCATGAAGTTGACGTTGTCGGTGAGGTCCTTCCAGGTGCCGGCCACACCGGGCACCTGGGCCTGTCCGCCAAGCTTTCCTTCGGTGCCGACCTCGCGCGCGACGCGCGTCACTTCGGATGCAAAGGAGTTGAGCTGGTCCACCATGGTGTTGATGGTGTCCTTCAGCTCCAGAATTTCGCCGCGTACGTCCACCGTGATCTTTCGCGAGAGGTCGCCGCGCGCGACCGCCGTCGTCACGTGGGCGATGTTGCGCACCTGCGCGGTCAGGTTGCCGCACATCGCATTGACGGAGTCGGTGAGGTCCTTCCAGGTGCCAGCGACGCCGGGCACGATGGCCTGGCCGCCGAGCTTGCCGTCGGTGCCGACCTCGCGCGCGACGCGCGTCACCTCCGAGGCGAAGGAGCGAAGCTGGTCCACCATCGTGTTGATTGCTTCCTTGAGCTGCAAAATCTCGCCGCGGACGTCGACCGTGATCTTCTTGGAGAGGTCGCCATTGGCCACCGCGATCGTCACCTCCGCGAGGTTGCGCACCTGGTTGGTCAGGTTGTTCGCCATCGAGTTGACGCTCTCGGTCAGATCCTTCCAGACGCCGGTGACTTCCGGCACCTGGGCCTGGCCGCCGAGCTTGCCTTCGGTGCCAACCTCACGCGCGACGCGCGTCACCTCGGAGGTGAACACGCCGAGCTGCTTGATCATGGTGTTGACGATGGTCGCCGATTGCAAGAATTCGCCGCGCAAGGGGCGGCCGTCGACGTCGAGCTTGACGGTCTGCAGCAGATCGCCTTGCGCCACCGCCGCGACCGCGCGCGTCACCTCGCGGGTCGGCCACAGGAGATCGTCGATCAGCGTGTTGACCGAGCCCTCCATGTCGGCCCAGGAGCCGCTCGCCAGCCCGAATTTCACGCGCTGCCGCGTCTTGCCCTCGCGCCCTACCACCTGGCCGACGAGCTCGAGCTGCTGCGCCATGCGCTGGTTTGCAGCGATGATCTCATTGAAGGTGTCGGCGATCTTGCCGTCGATGCCGAGATAGTCGCCGCTCATGCGCACCGAGAAATCGCCGCTGCGCATCGCTTGCAATGCCAGCAGCAATTCCTGCCGGGAGTCGGCTTCCGAAGTGCCATTGACGTTTCGCTTGGGGACGCGACGACCCGATTGCGAAACTGGTCCGGGATCGAGGTCGCTCATGTCATTCCCCCCGCAGATGCGTTTTAGAATTCAATGCAAGCACGCAGTTTTGGAAATAGAACGTCAGCCAAATTGCAAATCAAGCTGCAACATTGGAGCATAGATAACTGGAACCTGCCTCACTCAACCCGGTGAAAACAACGCGGGGATGAGAATAGGGTTCCATCCAATTTTAGGAATTTTTTCTTTGCCTTCGCGCGCGCTGTTCCGGATGCGGAACGGCGAAGCGGCGTTGATCGGAACGGAGCGCGCAACCTAGTTATGAGAACAATGACCGTAGCCATAGCGACCAGCTTGCTGGTCGCCGGTGCGGCCTACGCGCAGAACGGTGCACCGAGCGGCCGCGGGGCCATCACGGGAGATCCGGCGGCAAGTTCGGCCACTCCCGGCTCCGCACCGACGACGGGAGCAGCAACGCAGCCGAGCCGGAGCGGCAGTGGCACGTCTACCTCGGGTGGCCGGGACTACAAGGGCGACCAGGGCCGGGACAAGATGCCCGAGAGCAATCGCACCGTGAAGCCGAAAAACGAGCAGCATCATCCCGTACGATGAGCGCCTACTTGTCGGCCGTGGTACGCGCAGCGTCCCTGAGCTGCGATCGCAGGATCGGCAACTGTTCGCGCGCGAAGGCGCTGAGCGCTTTATTGTCGGGCGCCCGCAGATAGCGCTCGAGCAGGTCGATGGTCTCTTCGTATTCGGCGATCTGCGCCGCATAGAATCGCCTGACATAGGCCGGGCCTTCGGAGTCGTCGGGGCCGGTGAGTGCGGCGCCCGCTGTCGAGGCCCTGCGAACGTTCGGCTCGGCGCCAATCGCTTGCTGAATCTGCTTCCGCGACTTTTCGCGCTTGGCTGCATCCTCGGCCCGCGAAATCGCCAGGGTCTTGACCTCCTGATTACCCCGAAGATCGGCGCTCTCGAGCAGGCCCTGCTGGAATCGCCCGAACGCATAGAGGTCGCCGATGACGTCGGTTGCCGTCGGCGTGCGCGCGGAATCGTGCCCTGCCCATGCGCGTTCACCGCTATTGTCGGCGAGTGCAGCGGCGCTCATGAACAACAGGACAGTGGTGACGATCATGCGCATGGACCGTCAATAGCGGGCTCAAGCAGAAGTTCCCGCGACATTACGATCCGGTAAGGGCGGTTGCGTCCAGCACTTTTGCTCCCCAACTGTTTCACATGAAGCAATCCGACATCTTCAGAGAAAACGCCGAGAACTGCCTGCATCTTGCCGAGCGGGCCGAGGGACAACCCGCCTTCAAACGCTACCAGCGAATGGCGGAGGCCTGGTCGGCGCTGGCGGAGGAGCAGGACTGGCTCGACGGCGAAATTCCGCCAGTTGCCCAACGCGTGCCGCATAAGAAGCCGACATCCTAGCCGCTCTCGCGTTCGTGAGTCCGCGTGTGAGACCGCTCACGGACGATGCGCGACCAACTGACGATGATCCGGAGTACGGTCGCTACAGACCGCGTTTGTTCATTTCTAGCAGGAGGATTGCAATGGCTCCCCGTCTGGCTCTGTTCGTCCTCATCATGGCGTTTGGCATTTCTGCCACCGTCGCGACCGTGACGACGCTGCGGCAAGTCCATTTGGCGCATTCGTCGCCACCTGTCGCGCAGCATGCGCGCAGTTAGGCGCGGTTGACCTCCCTGATTCCCCGCTGATCCGGAACCATTGCGGTTGCGGCGCGTAAGCTTCTTGAAGACAGATGGAAAGCGGGAAGTACAACCATGACGCATTCCAACCATGGCATCGTTCGCGAAAAGCGCGCCGAAGAGCAGCCGCGCGACAAGCAGCGCGCGCAAACCGTCCACAAATCCGGTGCGAAGGGTCCGCCGTCAAAGGAAGCAACGCGCGATCCTGCGCTGAATGATGAGGCCAAGACGCCGGGCTCGGGCATGACCCCTGATGATTCCGGCACGCCCCCGACCGGTTGAGACCCAGAGGAACGAATCCATCTCGGACGCGTAAGTGGATTGCTTGCGGCTTCATACCCCGGTGGGCCGGAAGCAATCTCCAAGGACGGCCCTGGCACCCCCCGTGCCGGGGTCGTTTGCCGTTGTGCTCTCGCGAGTGCGGTCAATCCTCGGCATCGCCATCGGCAGCGCCCGGCGTGTGGCCCTCGGGGCCGCGACCGAACACGCCATAGTCGCTCGACTTGACGCCCGCCAGCCCGTCGATGCCAGCACTGGCGAGACCAAGCTTGAGAAGTTCGCGCACCGCGGCGGCGCGTGTCGGCATGCGGTGGCGAAAGCGGAAATCGTCGACGGCACTCAGTTCTTCAGGCGAGAGCATGACCTGTAGTCGCTCGGCGCGAAGATCGTTCATGTTCAGCCACTCAAAGTTGGCAAGGTGAGTAGTTTACTCAACGAACCAACTCGGCGGGGGTTCCGCAAGCTCCTCAAATTCCACCAAATGAGTGAAATTATTACGTAAAATCAATAACTTATGTAATTGCGCGGGCCGCTACAAAGGTTCAGGCTGGAGGTCAATATCGCTCCAAGAACTGGAGAGACGCTATGCCCGATCAGGTCAGACTGCCGCGCAAACTATCCGAAGAGCCCGAGGCGCCGGAGCCGCGCCGGCCGAGTCATCGGAGGGTGATTGAGCAACTCGATCGCTGGGCCAATAGCCCGGGCCTGCAGCCCCCACGAGGTCGCGATGCGGAAACGGAAACGTTCTGATCCCCACACATTCGAGCAACGGCTCGAAGAGCATCGACGTCGGCTCGAAGGGGAGCTTGCAAAGCTGCGAGGTGGACGGCAGCGCGAGTTGCTTCTGGCGCGTCTTGAGCAGCTTCAGGCTGCCGCCGAGATGCACGAGTTTCTGTCGCTACGACGCTAGGCCGCTGGCCGATGCGTGGCCGTGCTGCCGGCCATGGCGTACGACGCGCAGCTTGCGACGCAGCCACCACATCGATACCGCGACGGTTCCCCACGCGAGCAGTGCGACTGCAAAAGGCCACTGCAACGCTTGCCGAGACGGTGACGTAGAACACGCCTGCGAAGGCGGCCAGGCCGATGCTTCCCGATCCAGCGCCTGCAGCATCGAGCGCAGCAGCCTGTCAGCCACGCCTTTCGCCGTTCAGAGCAACCTTCTGCTTCTTGCGACGTTCGTGGCGATCGATCAGCGTGGCGCTGGCGCAGAAGATCGCAGGAAGTGCGAGGAGCAGGCCGCCTACGGACGGGCCGCATTGCTTGGCGATGAGACCGGCCAGAATTGCTTGTTGAAGGGCGGTTTCGGGTAACGCGATGTCGGGTCGATGAGACTTTGCTCGGCCACGTGCTCGTCTCCTTTCGACGCCAATGGCAGCGAAGCCCGCGTGAACGACATGCCAGCGAGATATCGTGCTCGCTGCTCGTGCGTTCTCTCCGCCGGTTTCGGCGCTCAATGCGCAAAGAGGAGCATCGTTGCTGGGAAGTGGCGGGATGCCGACAAGTCTGTCGGCATCCGCAATGCGGCGTAGCATTCTTACTTGCTGGACTGGCCGACGCTCGGCGCCTTGCCGAGCTCCTGCGCCATGTCGAGATGGTGCTTCAGCGCCGGCAGCGTCTTGCCGGCCCAATTCTTCAGCTCGGGATTGTCGCCGCCATTGGCGTAGCGCTCGAACAACGGTACCGCGTCCTTGTGTGCGCTGACCTGATAGGAGTCGTAATCCGAGCTGAAGTCCTTGCCCGATGCGCCCTTGAGCTTGTCGAGCTTGCTCTGGTGCGAGCTGTCGAGCGTCGTCGGCGCCGTCGCCTGGACCTTGCCACTGCTGACGAGTTGCTTCAGCTCCGTCGAGGTCTTGGTGTGATCGGTCACCATCTGCTGCGCGAAGGTCTTCTCCTGCGCATAGCCCTTC
>NZ_JBANBJ010000044.1:0-75119 GCF_059803515.1 Bradyrhizobium sp. UFLA05-125
CGCAAACGCCGCTCGCGGTGATCCGCCCGGTGGATGCGGCCGGCGTTGCCGCTGCGATTGCGACCTGTCGCAGGGCAAGCCTGCCGTTCGTGCCGCAGGGCGGATTGACCGGCCTGTGCCGCGGTGCCTCGCCCGAGCCCGGCTGGGTCGCGATCTCGCTGGAGCGCATGACCGGCATCGAGGAGATCGATCGCGCGTCCGCGACCATGACGGTGAAGGCCGGCACGCCGCTGGAGACGATCCAGAAGGCGGCCGATGAGGCCGGCTTCTTCTTTCCGCTCGATCTGGGATCGCGCGGGTCCTGCGCGATCGGCGGCAATCTCTCCACCAATGCCGGCGGCAACCGCGTGATCCGCTACGGCATGACGCGCGAGCTGGTGCTCGGGCTCGAGGTCGCGCTCCCGGACGGCACCATCATCACCAATCTCAATAAACTGATGAAGAACAATGCCGGCTACGACCTGAAGCATCTCTTCATCGGCTCGGAAGGCACGCTCGGCATCATCACGCGCGTGGTCCTGCGGCTGTTTCCAAAGCCGCGCTCGACCATGGCCGCGCTGTGCGCGCTGAAGGATTATGCCGCCGTGGTCGCGCTGCTCGATGCCGCGCGCTCCGGCCTCGGCCCGCTGCTGTCGGCCTTTGAGGTGATGTGGCCGGATTACTGGGAAGTGATCACGGCGCGCGCGGGCGTCAAGCCGCCGGTCGCGGCTGGTCACGGACTTTACGTACTGGTCGAAGCGCAAGGCACGGACGAGAGCATCGATGCGCCGCGCTTCCAGGCCTGGCTTGAAGAGCTATTGGAGCGCGGCCTGCTCGCGGACGCCGCCGTCGCCCAATCGCTGGCGCAGACGCAGAAACTCTGGGCAGTGCGCGACATCTGTTCCGAGTTCGGCCAGGTGCTGGGGCCGCACCTCTCCTACGACATCGGCCTTGCGGTCAAGCGCATGGACGAGTTCGTCACGCGCTGCAAGGCAGCGCTCGCCGACGGCATCGAGGGCTGCGAGAGCGTCTATTACGGCCATATCGGCGACGGCAATCTACACCTGGTGTCCTGGGTGACGGGCCTGCCGACCGAGCGCCAGCCGAAGGACGCGATGGACGCGATCATCTATGGCCTCGTGCGCGAGATGGGCGGCAGCGTCTCGGCAGAGCACGGCATCGGCACGCTGAAGAAGCAATGGCTCGGGCATGCCCGCAGCGAAGCCGAGATCGCGCTGATGCGCACGCTGAAGGCCGCGCTCGATCCAGATCATCTGCTCAATCCCGGCAAGGTCATCTGAACCCCGATGAAGTCACTGAAGCTCGACCCGCCGAAATCGCTGGCGCAGCGCGTGATGCTGCGCCTGCGTCAGGGCATCATCGACGGCGAGTTCGCGCTCGGCGCGGCGATTTCCGAGGAGATGGTCGCGCAATCCTTCGGCGTCAGCCGCACCCCGGTGCGCGAGGCGATGGGACAGTTGCAGGCGCAGGGCCTCGTGGTGATCCGGCCGCAGGTCGGCAGCTTCGTCTTTACCCCGAGCGCGGAGGACATCACAGCGCTCTGCACGTTCCGGATCGTGATCGAGCCCAAGGCCGCCGAGCTTGCCTTTGCGCACGACCGCGCCGGCGCAATCGCGGCGATGGAGGCCGCAATCGCCGGGATGGAGCGGGCGGTCGCGGCAAGGGACAACGTCGCCTACGGGCGCGGGGACACCGCGATGCACGAAGCGCTGTTCGCCCACTGCGGCAATCGCTACCTTCAGGAATCCTATCAACTCGTCTCCGGGCGCGTCGCGACGCTGCGCACCAATCTGAGCTCGCCGATCGACGTACGAACGCCCGAATCCTTCGAACAGCACCGGACGCTGCTGCGCCTGTTCGAGCGCGGCGACTTCGCGGCTTTCGCGAAGCTGATGACCACGCACATCAACAATTCGGGCAAGACCTATGCACAAGCGCTCCAGATCGCTTGAACCCGCTCGCATCGGGCTTGCTCCGAGCCACATGGCCGAGGATCGAGATCGATTCACCGACCCTGCCCCGTGGCGGGGGTAGTTACGAGACAATCCTAACCAAAGAGAGGAAACGAGAAGTGTTGAGTGGTTACAGGAACGCGATCAGGACCTGCGCCGTGGCGATGTCGGTGCTTCTGGGCGCGGCATGGACGACGCAAACGACCGCGAGCGCCGAGGAGAAGCTCGTCGTCTGGTGGAACAAGGGCTACTACAAGGCCGAGGAAGACGCGCTGCTCGACGTCATCAAGAAGTTCGAGGCCAAGAGCGGCGTGAAGGTCGAGCTGTCGCAATATGCGACGCAGGACATGATCCCGAAACTGGTGGCGGCGCTCGATTCCGGCAATCCGCCCGACGTGACCTATGCGGACACCTACAATTTCCAAGGCGTCGGCAAGTGGGCCTCCGAAGGCAAGCTCGTGGAGCTCGGCTCCATCCTTGAGCCCATCAAGGGAGAGTTCGCTCCGCATCCGCTCGAAACCGTCATGCTGTACAACGACAAGACCAAAGCGAAGGCCTATTACGCCTTCCCGGTCAAGCAGGCGACGCTGCATCTCCACTTTTGGAAGGACATGCTCGAGGAGGCAGGTCTCAAGGAGACGGACATCCCGAAGGACTGGAAGGGCTTCTGGTCGTTCTGGTGCGACACGGCGCAGCCGGCCGTGCGCAAAGCGACCGGCAAGCGTATCTACGGCATCGGCCATCCCATGGGCGTCGACGCCACCGACAGCTTCATTTCCTTTCTCGTGTTCATGGACGCCTACAACGTTGTGCTCGTCGACGACAACGGCAAGCTCCTGGTCGACGATCCCAAGGTGAAGGCGGGCCTTGTCGCTGCAATGAAGGACTATGTCGCGATTGCCGCCAAGGGATGCACGCCGCAATCGGCCACGAGCTGGAAGGATCCCGACAACAACGTCGCCTTCCACAACAAGACGACGATCATGACGCACAATTCGACGATCTCCGTTCCCGGCAAATGGCTGGACGATGCCAGCAACGAGACGCTGACCGCCGAGCAACGCGAGGAGGCAAAGAAGAATTACTATGACCGCATCCGCACCATCGTCTGGCCAGACAAACCGGACGGCACGCCAGTCCACACCCGTGCGTCGGTGACCGTCGGCATGATCTTCGAGCAGACCAAAAACAAGGAGCGGGCCAAGGAGTTCGTCTCATTCCTGCTGCGCGACGAGAACCTGCAGCCCTATGTCGAGGGCGCCCTCGGCCGCTGGTTCCCGGTCAAGACCGCCGCCCAGAAGTCCGCGTTCTGGGATAGCGACGTGCATCGCCGTGCCGAGCGCGATCAGTTCGCCGCCGGCGTCGGCGGTTATGAGATGAGCAAGAACTACAAGTTCACGGCGCTCAACAACGAGAACGTCTGGATCAAGGCCGTGAACGCCATCGTCACCAACAAGGTGCCGGTCGAGCAGGCCGTCGATCAGATGATCGCGCGGATCAAGGAAGTGGCCGGCAACTGAGGCCTCACCTCAAGCGCGGGCGCTGCAAGTGGGTTCATCTCGCTCATGCGCCCGCGCCAGGCGCCGGTGCCTGCGTCGCGACAGATAAAGCAGGACGCTCGCCGAGCGTCCTGTTCGCGTAGATGTCCGCCATGATTGATACTGATTGCGCGCCGTCTTTTGGAACGCAAGCGCGGCGCGGCTGCGTGTCACAGCATGCTAGTCGCATTCGTAGGTGGCCACGACGTTCGAGAAATCGAGCCTTGCGAGCGCATCGGGATCAATCCAGAAATGCAGCACGCAGCCGATGTTGGCGTGCCAGTCGAAGAACGCGAGGTCTCCCCCAATCTGGAGCAACAGGATGTCCTCAAGGTGCTCCTCCGTTGCATCCTGTGGACCGCTGCCATAGCCCAGCATCTGATGAAGCGCGGTGCTGAAATGGCGGTATTGCCCGTCCTTCACCGTCGGCGTTTTCCAATGATTTTGCCGGGCGAGATTTGCGATGTACTCGTGAGGGACATCGTCGCACGCCTCGGGATCCTGGGTCGCCATGCAACGGACGGTGTGATTAATGGCATAACCGAGGTTGGCCGGGATTTTGTGAGGATAGGTGAATACTTGCTCGTCCAACCTCTCGTATGTCTGCGCAACGTCGAACCACCAACTGCGAAAGCCCGCTTTTGCATCGGCCTCGAGGCGATCCAGTGAGGTCAATGTCCGGCAGCGCTCAAGCCATCCGATGGCACCGGCACGAAGACGGCGCAACTCCGTAGCCGCCTGGTCGCCGAGGGGCTTGTAGGATCGCGGTCTGAAGTCATCCTGGATGAGCGACAACACCGAGCGAACGACATACGTCATAAGCAACCAGTTGAACGGCCAATCCTCATCCTTGGCATATGCATCCATCGCACGAAACTGGAGCAGGTCCGCTTGCTTTGGCTCGCCCGGGCCCAACGCCCGACACAATGACTCGACGAAGAGCTCGCCTCCCACCGGGTCCTCGTGGAAGTAGAAGTCGGTGAACGGCTGAAAGGAAAGAGGGTATTTGAACTCGACCCTGGAATGAAAATCGACGGCCGGGTCGAGCCATTTGACCTGGGCGTCGCCGTCGCTGCCGCCGAGCGGCATAAGATCAGGTGGCGGCGACCGTTCGGCATACGCGCCACCATGTGCGGGGGAATAGAGCACGCGGCATGGAGGCAGGTCTTCACCGACAAACACCGAACTACAGAAGAAATAGAGGGTACCAACCTTTGGGAGTGGCGACGGTATGGAGCGCGGCAGGTCTGCCAGGTCGATCTGTGCAACGAAGCTAAGCGCGACGGTCTCCAACTTCTCATTCGCCCTGACGTCTGCTCTCGGCCATTCGAACGCCGGAGGCAGCTTGGGGAGGCCGCCGAAGAAGCTTCGCGCGGGGTGAGCGAGCGGCACAGGCAGATCGCTGCGTGTGACGAGCGCCGCAGGGAGCGCTGATTCCGCAAGCGCATCTCGTTCAGATCTGGCCATCATCGCCCCCTGCCACCCCAGCGTGTATAGAGCCGATGGAACCATTCGGCCACGGATCAGACAAGGGGGGCTGCTTGTCACATCCGCGTCCGATGCGGCTTAGCGTTCTCGCGGCTTGTCTCGCCCGAGCCTGGCCATACTCGCCACGGCAACAGGCAGAAATTGATGGGCCGATCGATTGAATTTGCGGCACACCCGGCTTATGCGTGGGCGCCATGGATACCATCGCCAACGCCGCAAAACCCTTGAGTTCCTGGCCCCGCCACCGGGCCCATCCCGGCAAGGCCGCGCCGTTCCTCCCCATGAGCCGCGCCGAGATGACGGCGCTCGGCTGGGATGCCTGCGACATCGTGCTGGTGACGGGTGACGCCTATGTCGACCATCCGAGCTTTGGCATGGCGATCATCGGCCGGCTGCTGGAGGCCCAGGGCTTCCGGGTTGGCATCATCGCCCAGCCCGACTGGCATTCGGCCGAGCCGTTCAAGACGCTGGGAAAGCCGAAGGTCTTCTTCGGCGTCACCGGCGGCAACATGGACTCGATGGTCAACCGCTACACGGCCGACCGGCGCTTGCGCCACGACGACGCCTATACGCCGGGCGGCGAAGGCGGCCGGCGCCCGGATCGCTGCACGATCGTCTACGCCCAGCGTTGCCGCGAGGCGTTCAAGGACGTGCCGATCGTTCTCGGCGGCATCGAGGCCTCGCTGCGCCGGATCGCGCATTACGACTACTGGTCCGACAAGGTGCGCCGCTCAGTGCTGGCCGACGCCAAGGCGGATCTCCTGCTCTACGGCAACGCGGAACGTGCCGTCGTCGAGGTGGCGCACCGGCTCGCCGATGGCACGGCGCCGCGCGAGCTCGATTCCATCCGGGGCACCGCACTGTTTCGCCGCGCGCCCGGGGATTACACCGAGCTTCACGCGGACGATCTCGACTCCGCCGACGAAGGCGCGGCTCGCCACCCCGGCAACACCGTGATCCGGCTGCCGGCCTGCGAGCAGGTCGAGCAGGACCGCGAGGCCTATGCGCGCGCGTCACGCGTGCTGCACCGGGAGAGCAATCCCGGCAATGCGCGGCCGCTGGTCCAGCGCCATGGCGATCGCGACCTCTGGCTGAACCCGCCGCCGATCCCGCTGACCACCGAGGAGATGGACGCCGTCTACGATCTGCCCTACGCCCGCGCGCCGCATCCAGCCTACGGAGATGCAAGGATCCCGGCCTGGGAGATGATCAAATTCTCGGTGACGATCATGCGCGGCTGCTTCGGCGGCTGCACCTTCTGTTCGATCACCGAGCACGAGGGCCGCATCATCCAGAACCGCTCGGAAGGCTCGATCCTGCGCGAGATCGAGCGCATCCGCGACAAGACACCGGGCTTCACCGGCGTGATCTCCGACATCGGCGGTCCCACCGCCAACATGTACCGGATGGCGTGCAAGGATCCGAAGGTTGAAGCGGCGTGCCGGCGGCCGTCCTGCGTCTTCCCCGAGATCTGCCCGAACCTCAACACCTCGCACGACGACCTGATCCGGCTGTATCGGAAGGTACGCGAGACCAAGGGCATCAAGAAGGTGATGGTCGCTTCCGGCGTGCGCTACGACCTCGCGGTGGAGAGCCCGGAATATGTCAAGGAGCTCGTCACCCATCACGTCGGCGGCTACTTGAAGATCGCGCCCGAGCACACCGAGCGCGGCCCGCTCGACAAGATGATGAAGCCGGGAATCGGCGCCTATAACCGCTTCAAGCGGATGTTCGATGCCGCAGCAGAGCAGGCCGGCAAGAAATATTACCTGATCCCCTATTTCATCGCGGCGCATCCGGGCACGACCGACGAGGACATGATGAACCTCGCGCTCTGGCTCAAGAAGAACCGCTATCGCGCCGACCAGGTGCAGACCTTCCTGCCCTCGCCAATGGCAACCGCCACGGCGATGTACCACACCGGCGTCAATCCGCTGCGCGGCGTGCGCCGCGGCGGCAGCGACAAGGTCGAGGCGATCAAGGGCCTGCGGCAGCGCCGGTTGCACAAGGCGTTCCTGCGCTATCACGACCCCGACAACTGGCCAGTGCTGCGTGAGGCGCTGAAGGAGATGGGCCGCGCCGACTTGATCGGCTCCCGCCCCGACCAGCTCGTGCCCGCACACCAGCCGCCGGGCACCGGCAAGGCCGCCGGCACGCGACGACCGTTGCGCCCGGGCGACCGGACGCAGCGCTTTACTACGAAGGGCGTGCGCGTGATGAAGTGAACATCGATCGCGGCGTTGTCCAGACGAAGCGGAATCGTGGTAGTATCATCGGGTCGCTGCCGAAAGCACGACCTGAACATTTCACTGGTCTTGGGTGGTTCGCGCCATGCTCAGGCCTACAGAAGACACACGTGAAATCCAAGAGCTGAACCCGGCTGAACTGGGTGCGATCGCCCACCTGTATCGCGGCGAGATCTATCGCAGCACCATCTGGCGCACACGTCTCGACAATACGACCAACTGGTCGATCGTGACCTTGGGCATCGCCCTGTCGTCGACATTCTCGTCTAAAGAGGCATCAGCGCTGCCGCTCATTCTGATAGGCATGCTGCTCGCGGTGTTTCTCGGACTCGAGGCGCGCCGTTATCGCTATTTCAACGTTTGGCGCGCGCGGGCGCGCTTTCTCGAAACACACTGGTACGTTCCGATCTTGAGCGGCAAGCGCGGAGAGGACGATGCCGGCTGGCGGAACATCCTAGCGGAAGACTACCTGCATCCGCGCCATCATATCAGTTTCGTTCGCGCCGCCGGGCGTCGCATTCGCCGCACATACATCTGGATCATCGTGATCCAGACATCCGCCTATGTCGGCAAACTCGCGATTCATCCGCAAATGGCGGCTCACCTTGATGAGCTCATCGATCGCGCCGCAATCGGCCCGATCCCGGGCTGGGTGGTGATTTGCTGCGGCCTTCTCTACAATCTCTGCTGGGTTGTACTTGCCGTCGCGACGTATTGGCTTGATCGGCGTGCACATGGCACACGACCCTCCACGGGCGGAATGGGTTGACCGCAGAGGCGGCACCCCGCGGTTCGCAGATAGGTCGGCAATACTGTCTAACCGCGCAGTGGCAGAGTCGCGTCGCGATGCAGTGACGAATTGCGGCATTCGATTGCAGGGCCTATCTTGAGACCAGACAATCACGCGGCCGCCTATCGTGCGGCGTGGGCTCACGGCGGACGGCTTGCATACCCATCGGAGGGCACGCCATGTCCATTGCTCCGACGCTGCACCGATATCTCGCTGCCGAAAAAATCCAGTATGCCGAGATCCCGCACGATCTCACCATGTCATCGACGCGCACGGCGGAGGCCTGCCACGTCTCGGGCGATCGTCTCGCCAAGGCCGTCGTGTTGCGGCATGACGGCGGCTATATGCTCGCGATCGTGCCGGCATCGCACCATCTCAACCTGCCCGATCTGAAGCACAGGCTCGGCGAGGATCTCGTGATGGCCAACGAAACCGAGATCAATCGAATCTTCGCCGACTGCGCGCACGGAGCCGTGCCGGCCGTCGGCAGGTGCTACGGGCTCGATCTCATCGTCGACGACACCATCCAGGCCCAGCCCGAAGTCTATATCGAAGCCGGCGATCACGAGACGCTGCTCCAGCTGACGCATGCGCAGTTCACGCGCCTGACGGCCAATGCGCCGCATGGACGCTTCAGCATACACGATTGACGCGGCACGACGGCGAGATGATCCACCAGTAGGTTTCCGGTCGCGGCGACGCGTGCGGTCGCACCCGGTTCGTTGTATAGTCACGTGGCGGGGGCTGCGTTCACAACGGAGGTCCTCATGAAGGTCAAGGACGTGATGCACAAGGGCGTCGATTGGGTCAGCCCTGACACCCCGATCACCGAGATCGCGAAGTTGATGCAGGGGCACGACGTCGGCTGCATTCCGATCGGTGAAGACGACCATTTGATCGGGATGGTGACGGATCGCGACATCGTCTGCAAAGGCCTTGCAGCCAAGGACTTCAACGCCGCTCGCATGACGGCGCGGGACGTGATGACCGAGGGCATCCATTGCTGCCGGGAAGACGACGATCTGGCGAAAGCCGTGCATCACATGGAGACGCTGAAGATCCGGAGGCTGCCCGTCATCAACAAGAGCAAGCGGATGGTCGGCATGATCAGCCTGGGTGATGTCGGCCAATCCGCCACCACCGATCTGTTGACCCAATGCGTCAAGGGCGTTTCGGCCCATCACCATTGAGGCAGCGCCGGCTCGACGCGAGGGACGTCAATGGCTCCGTGCCAAGGCGGCGCGGGCAAGGGAGGACATGATGGCGTGGCGCGACGACAAGGCCCGGGCAACCCTGATCCATGATGCGACAGGAAGCGTTCAGCCAGGCAAGAGCCCTCGGACCTTTGCCGAGCTTCTGTTCGGCTACACCAATCTCGAGGACCTCGCCAATTACGACGCCTCCTCACTGGCCCTCCTCGCCGAGCAATCCTGGGAGCATGTGCAGCGACGCACGGCGGGCAATGCCGATATCCGCGTCGTCAATCCGGCGATGCCGGACGGGCGCGAGATTTCCGTGCTCGAAATTCTCAACGACAACATGCCCTTCCTGTTCGACTCCACCATGGCGGAACTCACCGAGCAGGGCATCGAGGTCACCCTCGTCGCTCACCCGATCATCGCGGTGGAGCGCGATGACCAGGGCAAGCTGCTGCGTTTCCATGGCGAAGCATTGCCGGAAGGGGCAAGGGGCGCGCGAGAGAGCCTAATTCACCTCCACATCACCCGCCTGGATGCCGAGGCCGACCAGCAGAAGCTGGTCGTCGGCCTCACCAGGACGCTGAACGACGTGCGCGCCTGCGTCACCGACTGGCGAGCCATGAGGGACCGCGTCGAGCAGGCGATCAAGACGTTCACGTCCAATCCGCCGCCGCTCCCGATCGACGAGGTCGCCGAGGCCAACCAGTTCCTGCAATGGCTGTGTGCAGACAATTTCACCTTTCTGGGCGTGCGCGAATATCGCTTCTCGCCCGACAGCGATGCCTCGGACGACATCACGACCGGCGAAGGCCTCGGCATCCTGAGCGACCCCGATGCGAAGGTCCTGCGCCGCGGCAACGAAATGGTTGTGATGACGTCGGAGATTCGCGAGTTCATGCACGAGCCTACCCTGCTCATCGTCATCAAGGCCAATGTCAGCAGCCGCGTCCATCGCCGCATCCGGATGGACTATGTCGGGATCAAGCTCTACACGCCCGACGGGCGGCTCGAGGGCGAGTTGCGCGTCGTCGGCCTGTTCACCTCGGGCGCCTATACGCGCTCGGTCCGGCAGATCCCTTATGTTCGCCACAAGGTGTCGCGGGTGCTCCAACGCGCCGGCTTCGACCCGAGCGGCCATTCGGGCAAGGCGTTCATGCATATTCTCGAAGAGTATCCGCGCGACGAGCTGTTCCAGATCGACGTCGACACTCTCTACGATTTCGTTATGCAGATCCTGATCCTCTATGAGCGCCCCCGCGTCCGGGCGCTGGCGCGGGTCGACAAGTTCGATCGATTCGTCTCGATCCTCGCCTTCATTCCGCGCGACAAATACGACACCGACGTGCGCACGCGCGTCGCCAACTTCCTGGCGCAGGCCTTCCGGGGGACGGTGTCGGCCTCCTACGTGTCCTTCCCCGAAGGCGCGTTGGCGCGCGTCCACTACATCATCGGGCGCTATGAAGGTAAGACTCCCGCCGTCGAGCGCGCCACGCTGGAGGCCGGGATCAGCGCCATTGCCGCAACATGGGCTGACAAGCTGAAGGCCGCGCTGACTGCGTCAACCGACGGCATGCGGGCGCGCATGCTCGCCAATCGCTATGCCCAGGCCTTTAGCGGCGGCTATACTGAGGTTTTCACGGCGGAACAGTCGGTCGCCGACATTGCGACCATCGAAAAGCTGACGGCGGCCCGCCCGGTGACGATTTCGGTTCACCGCTTCGAGGGCAAGGACGATCCCAGGCGCTTCGGCCTGAAGGTGTTCTCGGACGCCGCGCCGCTGTCGCTGTCCTATCGGGTGCCGGTGATCGAAAATCATGGCCTGCGCGTGGTCAACGAGCGCACCTATCAGATCGTCCCCGGTAACAGGCCTGAGCCGGTCTGGCTGCACGACATGACGATCGAGACCAGCGACGGTCAGCCGATCGAGATCAGTCCGGAATTGAGCCATCGCCTGGAAGCCTCGATCATGGCGGTCGTCGCCGATCGCGCCGAATCCGACGGATACAATGCCCTGATTCTGCGCACGGCCCTGGGCTGGCGGGAAGTCTCGAGCATCCGGGCGTTGTCCCGCTATCTGCACCAGATCCGCGCTCCATTCAGCCAGGACTATATGTGGCAGACCTTGCGCAAGAACGCCGCGATCACCGCCAACCTCGTCGCGTTGTTCCAGGCCCGCCTCGATCCGCGCCTCGCCCAGACGGAGGCTGAGCGTGCGGCGCGCGAGACGACCCTGCTTGCTGAGATCGAGGAGCAGCTCAAATCCGTCGCCTCGCTCGATGAAGACCGCATCCTGCGCCGTTTCACCAATCTGGTGCAGTCGACCATCCGCACCAATTTGTGGCAGGTCGGCCAGGACGGACATCCGCGCCCGGTGATCTCAATCAAGTTCAACGCGCGCGGGATCGAAGACCTGCCGGCGCCGCGACCGCTATACGAGATTTTCGTCTATTCACCGCGGGTCGAAGGCATTCACTTGCGCTTCGGCAAGGTTGCGCGCGGGGGACTGCGCTGGTCCGACCGGCCGCAGGATTTCCGCACCGAGATCCTGGGCCTCGTGAAGGCGCAGCAGGTCAAGAACGCGGTGATCGTGCCGGTCGGCGCCAAGGGCGGCTTCGTGCCCAAGCGCCTGCCGCCGCCCTCCAATCGCGAGGTGTGGCTGGCCGAAGGCACCGAGGCCTATCGCATCTTCGTTCGCTCGCTGCTCGAACTCACGGACAATCTCGACGGCGACGACATCGTGCCGCCCGACTCCACCGTGCGGCATGACGGCGACGATCCGTACCTCGTTGTCGCCGCCGACAAGGGCACCGCTACCTTCTCCGACGTCGCCAACGCGATCTCAACCGAGAAGAACCATTGGCTCGGCGATGCCTTTGCCTCCGGCGGCAGCCAGGGCTATGACCACAAGAAGATGGGAATCACGGCGCGCGGCGCCTGGGAGGCGGTCAAGCGGCACTTCCGCGAGCTCGGCACCGACATTCAGACCATGCCGTTTACCGTTGCCGGCGTCGGCGACATGTCCGGCGACGTCTTCGGCAACGGCATGCTGCTCTCGCCGGCGACGAAGCTCGTCGCGGCTTTCGATCACCGCGACATCTTCATCGATCCTTCGCCCGATCCGGCGACCAGCTTCGCCGAGCGCAAGCGCCTGTTCGACCTGCCGCGATCGAGCTGGCAGGACTACAACAAGTCGCTGATCTCGCAAGGCGGCGGTGTGTTCCCGCGCTCGCTCAAGGCGATCCCGCTCGCGCCGGAAGTGCGCGCCCTGCTCGATCTCGACAAGCCGCAGGCCACGCCGTTCGAGGTGATGATCGCCATCCTGAAAGCGCGCACGGACCTCCTGTGGTTTGGCGGCATCGGCACCTATATCCGCTCGTCCTCGGAAAGCGACGATCAGGCCGGCGACCGCGCCAATGATCCGATCCGCATCACCGGCACCGAGGTCCGCGCCCGGGTGATCGGCGAAGGCGCCAATCTCGGCGTCACCCAGCGCGGACGCATCGAAGCGGCGCAGAAGGGCATCAAGCTCAACACCGACGCCATCGACAATTCGGCCGGCGTGAACACCTCCGACGTCGAGGTCAATATCAAGATTGCGCTGGCGCGCCCCGAGCGCGAGGGGCGCCTCAGCCCCGCCGACCGCAACAGCCTGCTCGCCGCGATGACCGACGAGGTCGGCACGCTGGTGCTGCGCAACAACTATCTGCAGACGCTGGCGCTCTCACTCGCCGAACGCAAGGGCGTGGCCGAGAGCGGCTTCCTTACCCGCCTCATGCAATCGCTCGAGCAGCGCGGTCTGCTCAGCCGCGCCGTGGAGTTCTTGCCGGACGATGCGGCGATCACCGAACGCGCGAGGCGCGGGCAGTCCCTGACACGGCCCGAACTCGCCGTGTTGCTCGCCTACGCCAAGCTGACGCTGTACGATGACCTGCTCGTGACCAACGTGCCTGATGATCCATATCTTGCCCGCGAGCTGTCCCAGTATTTTCCGCGCGAGGTCCAGGACAAATTCCCGACCGCGGTCGAATTCCATCGCCTGCGACGGGAGATCATCGCGACCAGTCTCGCCAATGCCGTCATCAACCGTGGCGGCCCGGCATGCATCGTGCGCCTGATCGACGAGACCGATGCCGATATTCCCACCATCGTCATGGCCTATGTGGCGGTGGATGAGTCCTACGGGCTCCAAGGGCTGAATGACGCGATCGACAAGCTTGACGCCTGCATCGACGGGCAGCTGCAGCTGTCGCTCTACGCGACGATCCAGGATCTTCTGCTGTCCCGGATGGTCTGGTACGTGCGCAATGTCGATTTCAGGGATGGCCTGGAGACGGTGATTGCACGTTTCGGCCCGGGCATCCGCGAGATCACGGCCTCCCTCGACAACTCCTTGCCGCCGGACTTGCAGGCCGTGCGCAGCAAGCGTCGGCAGGACCTCACCGAGGCCGGCGTCCCGGCCGGCCTTGCCGGCGAGCTCGCCGACCTCGACGCCCTGATCGCGGCACCCGATATCGTGACGGTCGCCGAACGCACCAACCGCGCCATCGGCGATGCCGCCGCGACCTTCTTCGCTGCGGAAGCCAATTTCCGTCTCGATCGCATCATCGCCGCCGCGCGCAGCGTCCCGGCCAACGATTATTTCGAACGCCTCGCCATCGACCGCGCCGTCGACCAGATCGCAGCGGCCGAAAGACGACTGGCCGCGGATATGCTGGCGACCGGCCAGTCCGGCCAGCAAGCCGTCGAGATCTGGCTCACGGCTCACCCCGAAGCGACGCGCATCCGCCGCTCGGTCGAGGAGATTGCCGCCAGCGGCCTGACGCTCGCCAAGCTGACGGTGGCGGCGAACTTGCTGGGGGATCTGGTCAAGGGCTGACGCGCCCGCAAACGGAGGGACCCCATGATCCATGCGACCTGCCATACCGCCGACAACGTCGTCTGCCTCGAGTTCGATGCCACGCCCTGGTTCAGCGAGGCTGACGCTCCGAGCATCATCGATCTGGCCCAGCGCGAATGGACGAGTGCCGCAATTGCTGAGTCGCTCGAGCGCCGGCGAGGATACGAACGCCTGCATAACCTCATGGAATATGCGGCGAAGCGACTTCAGGAGGACTCCTTGGAGGATCCGACCTGGGAAACCTTCGAGTGTATCGTCGACGGGCCGGAAGCCATGGCCTGGCTCGCGAAGAACCGGCCTGAAATTGTGGCACGGATTCCAAGCCAGCCGGCGTGAGCGCTAGGGTTTATCGGCTCTGATCGAAGCGGAACCGGGCTCGCCCTTTTCTCGCCGCCATCATCATTCACGGAGCTGGCAGGGCGGGGCAACGGTGGGCAGCGTTCCCGAAGGTTCCGTGTGATCGTCCGACATCTTCTGCAACATGAAACTCAGGTATCGCGACGCGCGCTCGTGCGCGGGCTCGCGTCCTTCGGCGCGCTCGCGCTTGGCGGATGCGCAGGCCTGGGCGCAACAGGCGCGCGCTTCGACGCGTCGTCCCTCTCGGTTGACCCCACATTGCTCGTCACCACGACGCGCAAGCCCGTGAACGGCGGTCGCACGAAACCCTGGTTCGGGCCGGAGCGCGCGACCACGATGACGGTCGCGCGGGCCAAGCTGGTGGCGCCGGACGAGAGCCGTCTTTCGCTCGCCGCGGTCGGACTTGGCGATTGGCGCCTTGACCGGGTCGAACCGGTATCGGCCGACGCTGGCGATCTCCTGGCGCAAGCCAGCGGTGGGGGAGACGTGCTGATCTACGTGCACGGCTTCAAGCAGACCTTCGAGACCGCAGCGCTCGATGCCGCCCATCTCTCCGATGGGATCAAGTTCCGCGGCCGGACCATGGTGTTCTCCTGGCCCTCAAAGGCAGGACTGTTCGACTATGCCTATGACCGCGACAGCGCGATGTGGTCCCGCGACGATTTCGAGCGCGTGCTCTCCTCCCTCGTGTCGGCTCCGGGTAGCGGCCGCGTGCACATCGTTGCGCACAGCATGGGAACCATGCTGACGCTCGAAAGCCTGCGTCAGCTCTATGCGCGATACGGCGACACCGTTACGGGCAAAATCGGCGCGGTGGTTTTTGCGGCGCCTGATATCGACATGGACGTGTTCTCGTCGGCGATCCACCGCATCGGCCCGCTCGCCGGCAAGATCACCGTGATTGCCGCGACGAACGATCGCGCACTGGCGCTCTCGGGGCAACTCGCCGGCGGAATGACACGGGTCGGCGCTGCCGAGAAGGCCACCATCGAGCGGCTCGGCGTGCGCGTGATCGACGCCTCCGACGCCGGCTGGGGCATCATCAACCACGACCTGTTTCTGTCGAACGCCGAGGTGCAGCGGGTGATCCGCCGCTCGATCGACGGCACGACCACGTAAAAGGGCGCCGGCTCCTCCGCCTTTGCCGCGCGATCCCATGCTATTATGATGCGTGGACGATCACCGGGAGCCTCGGTTGCAGCGCCAGCAGTTCAAGATCGACATCCAGTCCGACGAGCCGGTCTGGACGCCGGCGCGCGCGGCGCTGTGGCGACGCATTGAGCAGCATAATTTCGAGCCCGACACGCCGCTGAACTTCACCCGACGCCTCGCGCGCGACCACGGCTGGAGCCTCGACGAGGCCCGTGCGGCCGTCGAGGCCTATCGCCGCTTCTGCTTTCTCGCCGTCGTCTCGCCGACGCCGGTCACGCCGAGCGAGATCGTCGACGAGGTCTGGCACCAGCATCTGATCTATTCACGCGACTACTGGACGATCTGGTGCGGCGAGAGGTTACAGGCCCCGCTGCACCATGATCCCACTCCCGGCGGGCCCGAGGCCCAGGCGACCTATCGCCGGCAATATGCCGAGACGCTCGCGCTGCATGAGCGCATGTTCGGGCCGCCAAGCGCGGCGCTGTGGCCGGCGACACATCTGCGCTTCGGGCGCCAACGCTATCATGTGACGGACCGCCGCCGCTGGCTTATCATCCCCAGACCCATCGCATGGATTCGCGATCGATTGATGAGGACGAACCGATGACATGGAATCCGTTGGACTGGACGGCTGGTCCCTTCCTGACTCTCTATCTGACCAGCGCAGCCATCATCTTCCTGCTGGGTTACCATTTCAGGTCGACGATCGGCCCCCCTGCCAACGCGACGCGCCAGTTGAACGCGCTGGAATTGGCCTATCTCGGCGGCGGCGCACGGCGCCTCGGCGATGTGATCCTGCTCAGCCTGACGTCGGGGAATGGTGCCACCATCGCACAGAACGGCCGCACCATCACCGTCACCGACCAGACGCCGCTGACCACCATCATGCGCAAGCCGGCATCGCTCGCGGTCCAGTCGGACATGACGCGCCAGCAATTCCAGACGGCGGTCAAGCCGATCGTCCAGCAGATCCAGGGGCGCCTGCAGCAGCTCGGCTATGCCCCGTCCGACGCGCAGATGACGTCCTTCCATCTGACGGTCCTCCCTTTCGTCGCGCTCCTCCTGGGTCTCGGAGCCATCAAGGCCGTCGTCGGCGCGGAGCGGCACCACCCGGTCGGCATCCTGATTGTCCTGCTCGTCGTCACCGTCATCGGGGGCATCCTGCTGGCGCAGCGACCCGCGCGAACGCGCGCAGGCAAAGAGGCCCTCGAGAGCTATCAGGCCTCCAACGCGCGGGCCTCGCGCGCGCCGCGCGACCACGAGCTGCTTCTCGCCGTGGCGCTCTCCGGTGCCGTCGTCCTGTCGGGGACTCCCCACGCCCCGGTCTATGCCGCATCACAAACGATGAGCAGCGGTGGTGGTGGCGATGGTGGTGGCGGTTGCGGTGGGGGCGGCGGAGGTGGCGGCGGATGCGGCGGGTGCAGTTGAGGGGGAACTGCCGCAAAGACAAAAGGGTCGAAAACAACCCCATGCAAAGTAGCCGGCGATTTGCCGCCGCGAGGCTTATGCATACCGGACAAGATATTGAAATATCATACGAATCGCGCAATTTTCCCGCGCGCTGAAGGCCCGCCATAGCGGAAACGGGATTGGAACTCGGGAACAGGTGATGCGTTACGACGGCGCGGATGAGTAAGCCGCGTTGCGAAGTTGACGAGCCCCAGCTTTCGCGGCCGGGATGACCGAGACAGCTCCACCACCTTCCGCATCATTGACCGGCATTGGCGCACCTCGGTGAAGGAGGGCTGCATGTCAAACGGCGTCGGTTCGAGACATATCCAGGAAGCAGCCGCCGGCCGGCAGGACGAAAAGCGCGCCGGATGGAGCTGGTGGTACCTGCTCCTCCTCATTCAATTCGTCGCCGTTCTCTGGCCGCCGTTCTACAACATGGCCGAGCCCGAGCTCATCGGCATCCCATTCTTCTACTGGTACCAGCTTCTCTGGGTCATCATTGGAGCCATCCTGACCGCAATGGTCTATTTCGCGACGGAGGAATAGCCCGGTCGCGGGTGCAGTCACGCAAGGGGAAACGATACCGAGGAGGGCCAATCGGGAGGAGTGCCGTGCAGGACGTCAACTGGACTGCCTTGATCATCTTCCTGGTGCTGTTTGGGCTGATCACGTGGCTCGGCTTTGCAGCCGCGCATTGGCGCAAGGGCGACCTCGACCAGCTGCACGAATGGGGACTTGGCGGACGCCGCTTCGGTACGATCGTCACCTGGTTCCTGATCGGCGGCGACCTCTACACGGCCTACACCTTCATTGCGGTTCCGGCGCTGGCTTTCGGGGCCGGCGCGGTCGCCTTCTTCGCTGTCCCGTATACGATCATCGCTTATCCCATCCTCTTCCTGGTTTTTCCGCGGCTTTGGTACGTCTGCCACCGGCACAACTACATCACGGCCGCCGACTTCGTCCGCGGGCGCTTCGGCAATCGCTGGCTCGCACTGGCGATGGCGGTCACCGGCATCGTCGCGACGTTGCCTTATATTGCGCTCCAGCTGGTCGGGCTTCAGGTCGTGATCGGAGGGATGGGCGTTTCCGGCGAGGGCTATAGTGGCGACTTGCCGTTGCTGTTTGCGTTCATCATCCTCGCCGCCTTCACCTATTCGAGCGGACTGCGGGCCCCCGCGTCGATCGCAATCGTCAAGGACATCCTGATCTACATCACGGCGTTCGCCACCATCATCCTCGTTCCCATACAGCTTGGCGGCTTTGAGAAGATCTTCGCAGCCGTACCGGACTCGAAGCTCCTGCTGGCGACGCCCGGCGCCAACACGACCGGCGCGTACGGCGCCTACGCGACGCTGGCGCTCGGGTCGGCGCTGGCGCTCTTCCTTTACCCGCATTCAATCACGGGCATCCTGAGCGCCAGCAGCGGACGCGCCGTCAGGCGCAATGCGGCACTTCTGCCTGCCTATTCATTCATGCTTGGCCTGCTTGCGCTCGTCGGCTTCTTCGCCATTGCCGCAGGCGTCGGCACGCTTCCCGAATACGCGACCGGCTTCAAACAGTTCGGCAACAATTTTGCGGTGCCGGCCCTGTTCCTCCACACCTTCCCGTCATGGTTCGTCGGCATCGCCTTTGCCGCCATCGGCATCGGAGCGCTCGTGCCGGCTGCGATCATGTCGATCGCTGCCGCCAATCTCTACACACGCAACATTCACCGCGAATTCATCAACGGCGCGCCCACCGACAAGCAGGAAGCGCAGATGGCAAAGATGGTGTCGCTCATCGTCAAGTTCGGCGCGCTGGCCTTCATCGTGTTCGTGCCATCGAAATTCGCGATCTACCTGCAGCTCCTCGGCGGAATCTGGATCATCCAGACGCTGCCGGCCGTGATGCTCGGCGTCTACACGCGATGGTTCAACGATTGGGCGCTGCTCATCGGATGGGCCGCGGGAATTGTTGCGGGAACCGCAATGTTCGTCGCGGCGAACCTTACCCCGACCTATGCTCTTGCGGTGGGCGACTTCACCTTTCCCGGCTATTCGGCGCTGTACGCCGTGGTCCTCAACCTCATTCTGACACTCGTCCTCACGCCGCTGTTCAATCTCGTCAGCCGCACTTCGGCCGATGAGACTCTCGCGACCGAGTATCGGGCGCCGTTGCGAACCTGAGAAAGAAATCGCAAGACGGAAAAGCGCACCGCCGCACGACGATGCCGGATCACGTCATACGCTATGCGCGGCCCTTGATCTCATAGTGGCCCGGCACGCATTTGTAGCGCTCGATCCGCCAGTTTGAATGATACAGCGGATGTTCACCCATCCACTTCGCAAGCGGCGCCTGCGCCCCCTTCATGCAGTCTTGAAACGTGATGTCGGGCGTCATGCTGCTGTTGGTCACGATCTCCTCGACGCAGCTACCCGCGGCGGCGCCGCTGAGGTGACAGAGAATTGCAACGACGGTCACGAACATGCATCGCATCCCTTCCGGTTTCGAGGGGCGAGCAGCGTGCACGATTGCAGCGTCCTCGCCCTTCAGCGGGTCCGATCTTACCGAGCGCTACCGACGCGTCATCCTACTTAGGCCCTGATCGTACTTTGGTCCTGATGCGAGTCCGTAGTCGCTCGGACGCGGCAGAAATCTGGACGGCAAGATAGGCTTATCCGGCAAAAAGCGTCTCGATCGCCAAGAAACTGCAATCAGCAGCTTAGCGAGGTCTTCACGCAACTAATTCTTGGCGCAACTAATTCTTGGCGTTCCGCGTCTTGCTCGCTCCCCTGAGCGGGGCCGCGGGTGATGGAGCCGGATTGTCCCAGCCTGCCATCTGCAGACAGGTGAGCAGATCGACATAGCTTTGTATGCCCCCAGCCGTAGCCTCGCCTTCGCAAGTTTCACGCATCGGAGCAGGAACGGTCAGCCAGGTCGAACTTAGCTGTTGCTGCGCAATCCTCTCGTCACGCATGCATTCGCCGGCGTCCTGCGCGAGAGCGAGTCCCGACGCCTTGTCGTCAGCAGAAACGTCCCTGCAAAGAGCTTCCACGTTCAGGATGGGCACGCGGTCTGAAATCGCTACCGTGGGCTGACCAAGAAGCGATAATGCCAACAGCGCTGCTTTCATCTGATCCTCCCCTTTTGAATTGGATTGGACGGGGCAGCTCAGGGAAGTTAGGCCTGATTTGTTTCCGGCCGGCTTCGCCTGGCCGTGAAAGGGCTTCGTCCCGGGCCGAAATCGAAAGGCCGGCTCGCCGGCGATGAATGCCTGCCGCAAGACATGGGAACGGCGCAACGGCGGCCGCTGGCAATGGCGCCGGAACGTCAGCGAATGGCAATCGCTGCCAACACTCGACGAAGGTAGACGGCGGTGAATTCGCTCGATTTGCTCCGCGCTGTCGATGCGGACTCGGCACAGCCGATCTCAATGCGACTGCGCGCCGCGATTGCGGCGACTCCATTCGAACATCCGAAGCTTGCCGTCATCGCCGTTGTGAACACTGAGGGCTGTGCCGCGCGCTTAGAAGCAGCACGCGCCCGCTCGGCTCGGGTGATCAGATTCCGAGCCCTACCGAGAGCGCGGACTAGCTCGCGGTGCGCCCGTGTTCCCAATGTTGCAAAATGGGCTCTCGCCCCGCTGCCTGTGGATTAACGCGCCATTAAGTCCCGGGCCATCACCATGCTGATAAGCTCCGGTTGGGCACGGGGATCTCAACATGATTGAAGTAGTGCTTTTCGTCGCAGCAGGCGCATCACTGTACGGCCTAACTGGCTTTCTGTTTCGCGATCAGATCACAAGCCGGCACTGATCTATCATCTCTGCCCGTCAGCGCTGGTTCGGGCCCGGCTAGAGGCCACACGAGAACCTGCGCGAAGTCGATCGACTTTCAAAAAGTACAGGTTTTGAAAGAAGCGGATCGACGCTGATTCATCGGTCGATTTAGATTCCGAAAGTCTTACTTTCAAAAGGGGCGATCGGCGATGCGTTACGGCTATGCACGGTCAGCTCAAACGGCCAGGACTACGCGGGACAAGTGGAAGCGTTGAAGGCCGCAGTGTGTGAGCGCATCTTCAGCGAGAAGGCATCCGGCAAATCGATCAGCGGCCGGCCGGAGTTTGATCGGCTGGTGCGGGCCTTGCCCCGGACGATGTGGTCACGGTCACCAAGCTAGACCGGCTGGCACGTAGCAGCCGCGACCTACACAACATCCTTCACGAGATCGCCTCGCGCGATTGCGCCTTCGTCTCGCTGGGCGAAGCTTGGTGCGACACCACGACCGACGTGGGCCGGCTGGTGCTTACCATCATGGGCGGCACTGCCGAGTTCGAACGGGGGCTGATTCAGAAACGCTGCGAGGAAGGGATTGCCCGGGCCAAGCGTGAAATATCAGATCATTCCCACGACCGGACATCGCCAATTTCGTGACAGATATCACGAGCGAACGCTGACAATCATCGCACGCGCTAATGGGCGGGAGATTTCGGCCTCAAGAATTCAGCGGTCTCCCGCCGAAACGCCTCCAGCGGAACGGCGCTCCTGTCTATCCAAACCCTTCAGCGCATGCCAGAGCCAGCGGTGGGACTGAGCGCGCTTATGAACCGCGCGCTGACGTGTTTAGGGCTCCGCCGAAGTTCTTGAGGACCTCTGACACCATGCTGCTGAGACCGCCGGAAACTGCGTCCAGCTGATCGCTCGTCAAGACGCGGCCTTCGAACCAGACTTTTCGCTCTGTATTGGTCGGCTTCCTCACATCCGTCATGTCATTTCTCCTTTGGCGATCGTGTGTGCGCTAGCGGTAGCCAATCCTAAAACGAGGCGGCGGCCACCATTTGCTCAATGCAACCTGAACACGCCATCGACGGCGCGCAGTTCAGCCGGCTTGATCAGCCTGGAATGCGCCACGGTGACCGAGAACAAGGGGCCGTCGAGCTTCTCCCGCCAGAAGGCGAGAAAATCCTGCAGCGCCGGGAATTTCGGAAACAGATCGTAATTCTGCCAGACATAGGTCTGCAGCAGCGAGCGATGATCCGGCATCCGATAGAGGATCCGTGCCGTCGTCAGCCCGTATCCCATCACTTGTTTCCGAAAATCCTCGGAAGCAATCCCAACCCGAGAAGCCATGCTCAATCTCCATTCCCTCCACGCGCTGGTCCGTCCCAGCAGATCATCTTCGCCGTCACGAGCTGACACCCCCTTATCGCTCTCGAAGCGCCCGCCATCAGTGATGGCCATCACTCCCGACCTCTCGGGGCCGATGCAGAGCGCGAGTCATTCGAACGCTCATGCGACATCGTCGCCAAATGGAGCAATGGTCTCTCCGCGCAAAAACGCGCAGAGAGACCGCCCTGCCCATTTACCCGAAAAGCCACGACCATGAGGCCGGCCTGTTTGTAGTTAGTCTGGTCACGAAGTGGAATGGCGGCCCACCGTCGCCCCACTGGTAGAATTGCGAAGAATTTCCGCCGCCGGTCACTTGATCGAGCTGATCGTCGCGTAGCAGGTCTGTCGTGGCGTTAGTCACTCTCTGATGGTCGGTCGTGTTCGTCATGGCTTCCTCATGGTGTTGAGAATCAACTTCTAGGCAGCAATGCGCGCTCTGGCTGTGATAATAACTGTCACACGCGGCGAGCCTATCGTTGTGCTGCCTCGGAAGGGATTCCGTCCAGGAGGCCACCGGCTGCTCGCGTGCAACTGTCGCCAAGATCGCGAAGCGCGCTCAGAAGGCTGCCTAGCGCGCGCACACCCTGCCCACGACGCACCGAGCCCCGTCCTGCATACCGCTGGGTGGGGCTTTTGCTTGCCCCGCGCCGTGCGCTGGCGCGAGGTGGGCCTTAGCAAAGCACCGCCGCGATCGTGAGGAGGCCGATAGCCGCCAACGACCAGGAGAGCGTCTGCAGCATCCATGATGAGTAGTGGTCGCGCTTCATGCCCGCAGCACGGCCCAGCGCTCACCGAGGACTCTTGATCCATCTCAAAGAACCCAGGAGCCGCGCCCGCGCGGGCCGCGTGGGCTGACGCGAAATCCCAAATTCTTGGCTCGCAATCACAAGACTTACCGGCCGAACTTGCGATAAGCGAACCATTTTCTGGGGAAACTGAAATAGATGGCTCGGTTTCACTTTCACAAGCACCAAGATGGGAAACTGATCGAAGACCACAAAGGGCGTTCGTTTCCTGACGAAAAAGCTGCGTGTCGCCATGCGTTGCGTGAGGTTGCTGCAATCATCGGGCGGATCGGCCGTGGCGATGATCACGCCGGAACATATGTCGCCATTGAAGTGGAAGACGGCGAGCGTACGCGATGCGTTGTCAGAGCTTTTATAGTCGTTGAGCATCCTCGCTGAAGTCATGCGCCGCAGCAAACAACATCGTCTGGCGAGCCACTGACAATCAGCATCGCATCGGCGGGTTTGATCCCCGCAGCCCTCGCGGCCGAGAACCTGAGGGGCGCGCGAATCGCGCACCATGCGTTGGCGCGCGTCGGCAGCGCTGTACGGGCTCGGATGATCTAGCCGCCCAGGAGAAGGACGGCGGCGCAGAAGCCCGAGACGGCTAAAGCGATAAAGCAGCGTTCCACAAGATCCATCTGCGATCCTTCCGGGACCACCCCACCCGTAAACGTTGAAAGCGGCCTAAGGGTCCTATCAGCGCCGATCTCGGCAGGCCAGATGCACCACGACTTGCGTGCTTTTCTAGGCTGTTTCCATTAAGGAATCGGAATCGCTCCAGCCTCCCGTTGCGTTGACACCAGAGACGCGCGAGCCGATGCTCGCGTCGCCGCTCGTCGAGTGGCGCGGCGGCTTTCGCAGGGCCGACATTCCCAAGGAGACCAACGATTCACCGCGTCCCGGCCGGCGCGCGGGAGCAAAACGTTGGCCGTCGTTTAAGGAATACTGCGATGATGGAATCTTCCGGGAGCATCATGACCCTGCAGCAATTCGTCAACGCCGCCGGCACCGCCACCGTCAAGCTGGTGAGGCGGACCAGGGAAGTCACCGACGCCCTCGGCAAGAGCTGGATCGTCACCATCGGCTATGCCGTGGTCATCAACTCCACCGACAACTACTCCACTTTCTATCCCTATGAGGACCGAGCCGAAGCGGCAGCCTGCTACATGGACGTAGTCCAAGATGGCTCCGAGATCGACACCGAGCGCGTCGCCGCCGCGCGCTGATCCACGAAACAGAAGTGCAGGGTCTTCGGTCTCCGCGCTAGATCAGTGCAGCAAACCAACCAGCCGCGCCTTGTTGATCAAGTACGACACAAAGGCCGAGCATGCACCGATCATAAACAGGGCATCCGCTTCGTCGACATCGGGTGCATCCTTTTCGAGGAGCGAATGCCGAATACCCTCTTGATCGCTGGTGAAGCCATAGATTTTTGTGAAGCCATGCTTCAATGCACTGTGGATATTGGTCCTCTGTTCGAGCTTCGCTAATGCGCGACTAAACTCACCGTCGGGTTCAAGCACTCGAACGACAGATTCGACAGCATGAATGCTTTCGCGGACACTGTCTGCGAAATGACCTGACGTGAGCTCCGCCGCCGCTGCTTTTAGGTGCTCATGTCCTCCAGCGAGTGAGGCTCCGCTGAGATCGTTCAACGCCTGCCCAACGACAGCTGCGTCCAGGTTGTTGCCGATCGGAACGAGAACGTCGCCGCCCACCACGCGATAAGGTGCACGGCAATATCTCAGTCTAGCCTCGAGCTGGTTCGCAAATCCCGGGGGAGGCTGATGCTGAAGAACGAACTGCAGCCACCCATAGATTTTTGCGTAATCACCCGGGCGGCGCGAGGCGGACAATCGACTCTCTGCGATATCCGCCATGATCACCTGGGCTGTCGACCGCGGGACGCTGACTGCCAACCATCTCCGCGGCTTCAAGCGGCTCTACCACGTCGACCGCTCCGAAATCATCTGGTTGCCCGAGCACATCGCCGCCTTCATGAAGGTCGCGCCGATCGAGATGCAGCGCGCGCTGATCCTGGCGCTACATACCGGCCAACGCGAGGGCGACCTCTTGCGCCTGCCGTGGTCAGCTTACAAGGGTACTCACATCGAGCTCCGCCAGGGTAAGGCCCGTCGGCACGGCAGTACGGCGCCGCTGATCCAGATCCCCTGCACGACGGCACTGCGCCGCATGCTGGACGGCATGGCGCAGGTCTCGACCTTGGTCTTGACGACGAAGACCGGCCAATCACTGAAGGCACGTTACTTCAACACGCTCTGGGACCGGACCATGACGAAGGCCGGCTTGCAGACCGTGACCCTGCCGGGACTAGACGAGCCGGTCGAGCTTCACTTCCACGATCTGCGCGGCACCGCCGTGACGCTCTTGTCCGAAGCCGGCTGCACGCCGCAGCAGATCGCGACCATCACGGGTCACTCGCTGAAGACGGTGCACAGGATCTTGGAACGTTATCTCGCCCGGACGCGTGGGCTTGCCGAGCAGGCGATCTTCAATTTCGAGAACAGCCCCCGAACAAAGTTTGCAAACCAATTGCAAACCAGCGCGGCGACCGGGTCGAGCCGAAAAGGCAAAAGCGATGCCGATCAATGACATGAATGGCGCGCCCGGAACGATTCGAACGTCCGACCCTCAGATTCGTAGTCTGATGCTCTATCCAGCTGAGCTACGGGCGCGTGTTTCGCAAACAGCTATGCGGGCGAGGCCCACACGCAGCCTCCGGACGGAGCCGGAGGGGGTGCGAAAGAGCGCTCTGACTAACCGCTCTTGCCCCGGTTGGCAAGGTCTGGGAGGGCGGTATTTGGGGCCCCCTTTGAGCCATTCCGGGGCGGTGCGCAGCACCGAACCCGGAATCCAGCGGTTTTGGCGCGAGATTCCGGGTTCTCGCTTCGCGAGCCCCGGAATAACGAGGAGACGGAGCGCCACCCTGGAACGACCGAGGGCCGAGGGCCCTCACGCCATGAATGACGCGGGAGGTCGGCCTCTGGCCGACCTTACGCCCTCGCCCGCTCGTTGCGGATGGAGAGGAGTTCCACGGGGCGGTCGGGGATCACGATTCGGAAGGTCGCGCCGATGGTGCCTTCGACGAGGTGAATGTCGCCGCCATGGGCGCGGACGAGCTCGGCGGCGATCGCCAGCCCAAGCCCGCTGCCGCCGGGACGGCCCGAGGTCTGGAACGCCTCGAACAGGTGCTCCCGGGTCTTTGCCGGCACGCCGGGGCCGGTGTCGGAGACTTCGAGAATCGCGACCGCGCCCTCGCGCTTGCCGGTGATCCGGATCTGCTGCGGAGCGGTCGCGCTCGCGGCGTGCGTTTCCAGCGCCTGCGCCGCGTTGCGGACGAGGTTGAGCAGCACGCGGAACAGCTGGTCGGGATCGGCATCGATCGACAGCCCGCGCTCGATCGCAGCGACCCAGGTGATCGAGGCATCGGAGGCGAGGCCCGCGGTCTCGCGCACCTCTATGACCACCGGCTCGATCAGGATCAGGCGGCGATCGGGCGCGGCCTCCTGGGCGCGTCCGTAGGACAGGGTCGACTGGCAGAACGCGATGGCGCGCTCGAGCGATCGCACGAGCTTTGGCGCAAAGCGCTGCACCCGCGGATCGGGGACGCTGGCAAGCTGGTCGGACAGGAGCTGCGCCGACGCGAGCAGGTTGCGCAAATCGTGGTTGATCTTTGATACGGCAAGCCCAAGGGCTGCGAGCCGGCTCTTCTGATGCAGCATCGACATCAGGTCGCGCTGCATGTCCGACAGCTCGCGCTCGGCCACCCCGATCTCGTCGCCGCGCTGGCTCGGCACGATGATTCCCGCGGAGCTCTCCGGGTTTTCATGGAAGCCGACCAGGCTCGCGGTCAGCCGCCGCATCGGCCGCACGAACAGATAATGGAGCGCGAGATAGACGAGGCCGGCGGTCAACACCGCGATGAACAGGGCGACCACCACGACGTTGCGGGAGAAGCGGTACATCGCCTGCCGCAGCGGCAATTCGTCGGTAACGACCTCGATGAACTGCGCATTGCCGCTGGCCGGGCCGACGATGCGGATGGCCTGGTTGCCGGTCTCCAGCATCATCTGGAAGGAGCCGGTGATCGCCTGCCACACCGTCATCTCGCGCAGGTCGATGTCGTGCTCGATTGCGGCCGGCAGGTCGGCGCTGGCGAGCAGGCGCCGCTGCTGGCCCATCTTGATCGCCACCGCGCGTGCATTGATGCTCCTGAGGATCTGCCGCGACAGCGAGTCAGGGACCATGCCGAGCGGCGCGGCGTCGAGCACCAGCGCCGCGGTGTTCGCCGCGGCGACGCGGTCGTTCAGCCGGTTGACCCAGAAGTTCGCGATCGCCGGCACATAGAGCATGCTCGCCGCGATCATCACGAGGGGGACGGTCAGCAGCAGGAGCTTGCCGGACAGGCCGAGCCGGTGCGGAGCGCGCAGCCGCACTTTCGCCGGCTCCGGAGGCCCCATGGGCCCCAGGTCTTGGCGCTCTAGGTCTTGGCGCTCCAAGCCCCTTTGGGCGGGCTGAAGGTCTGTCGCTGACACGAATATCGCCTTCGTTGGCCTCGACTTGCGGAGGATGCGGCCCCTAGCACCGGTCGGTCAAATTACCGATCGCTAATCTGCCGAGGTAGGATGTAAGCGTGGAAACAGCGAGTCGCTACCTCCACTGGGAAAAACCCCGCGGAAACAGCGATATTCACCAATTGGACCTCTCCCGCGGCGTTGACGAAAAGGGGACGCTCCCTTATAAGCCGCGCCGAATTGTCCGCGATGACCCGGTGTGACACCGGGAGCGGCTCTTTTTGGGCCGGAAAGGGCCCGTTTTGGGCCGCATCTTTCGGACGTATCCATCAATTCCAAAGGCAAATTGCCCGGTCAGCGGAGAACAACCCGTGAAGCGGACTTATCAACCCAGCAAACTGGTGCGCAAGCGCCGTCACGGCTTCCGTGCCCGCCTCGCCACCGCCGGCGGCCGCAAGGTCCTCGCCGCCCGCCGCGCCCGCGGCCGCAAGCGTCTGAGCGCCTGAGCCGGACTGGCCCTTTTTGGGATTTCATCATGGATCGGCTGAGGCAGCGGGCGGATTTCCTCGCCGTTGCCAATGGCGCGCGGGTGAACAGGCCCGCGTTCGTCCTGCAAAGCCGTCGCCGCGATGATGCCGGCCCGATCCGGGTCGGCTTTACCGTTACCAAGAAAAACGGCACCGCAACCGAGCGCAATCGCATCCGGCGCAGGCTTCGCGAACTGGTGAAGCGCTGCGACCCGGTGTCAATGCACCCCCACCATGATTATGTGCTAGTCGGCCGCAGGGACGCGCTCACGCGCGACTTCGCGGTCATGCTCGACGACCTCCGCGCGGCGTTCGCCCAATCGCAGCGGCCGGCGACGAAGGGACGTGGGCAGACGCCCGCAGCCGCGGGCCGCAAACCGGACTGATGACGAGAATCCAGAGATGACCGACAATCGCAACACCATCCTCGCCGTCATTCTGTCCGGCCTGGTGCTGATCGCGTGGCAGTATTTCTACAACGTGCCGCAGATGGAGAAGCAGCGCGCGCAGCAGCAGGCGCAGGCCGAGCTTCAGAAGAGCACGCCGCAGCCCACGGCCACGGCGACGCCGGGCGCCACGCCGCAATCCGGCAACGCGGCCCAGCCGTCAGCGACGCCGACCACGAACCAGCAGGCCCAGCCGGCGGTTTCCCGCGACACCGCGATTGCCGCATCCCCGCGCGTGAAGATCGACACACCGAGGCTTGCCGGCAGCGTTTCTCTGAAGGGCGGACGCATCGACGATCTTGCGCTGGTGCAATACCGCGAAACCGTCAATCCGAATTCGCCGCCGATCATCCTCTATTCGCCCTCGGGCACGGCGGAACCCTATTACGCCGAGTTCGGCTGGGTGCCGGCGACCGGCGTTACGGCCAAGCTGCCGGACGCCCAAACCGTCTGGCAGCAGGACGGCAGCGGCAGCCTGACGCCGTCGACGCCGGTGGTGCTGAAATGGGACAATGGCGAGGGCCTCAGCTTCCGCCGCACCATCTCGGTCGACGACCATTATCTCTTCACCATCAAGGACGAGGTGAGCAATGTCGGCAACGCGCCGGTCACGCTCTATCCTTTCGCTCTGATCTCGCGCCACGGCACGCCGCAGGTCTCCGGCTATTACATCCTGCATGAAGGCCTGATCGGCTATCTCGGCGACCACGGCCTGCAGGAATACGCCTACAAGAAGATCGACGAAGCCAAGCAGGTGAACTTCAAGGCCACCAACGGCTGGCTCGGCATGACCGACAAGTACTGGGCCTCGGCGCTGTTGCCCGACACCAACGCCCAGCTCCAGGCCCGCTTCTCGTCGAACCCCACCGGCAACCTGCACACCTACCAGACCGACTATCTGCTCGATGCCGTGACGGTTGCGATCGGCGGCACCGCGACGGCGAATGCGCGGCTGTTTGCTGGTGCCAAGGAAGCCGGCGTCGTCGGCGTGTTCCCGTTCGCCGGGCTCGGCGGCTACAACAAGGAGCTGGGGCTGAACCATTTCGATCTCTTGATCGACTGGGGCTGGTTCTACTTCATCACCAAGCCGATGTTCCTCGGGCTCGACTTCTTCTACCGCTTCTTCGGCAATTTCGGCATCTCGATCCTGCTCGTGACCGTGATCGTGAAGCTGCTGTTCTTCCCGCTGGCGAACAAGTCCTACGCCTCGATGGCGAAGATGAAGTCGATCCAGCCGCAGCTTCAGGCGCTCCGCGAACGCTATCCCGACGACAAGGTGAAGCAGCAGCAGGAGATGATGGAGATCTATCGCAAGGAGAAGATCAATCCGGTCGCCGGCTGTCTTCCCGTGGTGATCCAGATCCCGGTGTTCTTCTCGCTCTACAAGGTGCTGTTCGTCACCATCGAGATGCGGCACGCGCATTTCATTGGCTGGATCAAGGACCTCTCGGCGCCGGATCCGACCAACCTGTTCACGCTGTTCGGCTTGATCCCGTTCGATCCGACCGCGATCCCGGTGTTCGGCCACTATCTCGCGCTCGGCATCTGGCCGATCATCATGGGCATCACGATGTGGTTCCAGATGAAGCTGAACCCGACGCCGCCGGATCCGACGCAGAAGATCATCTTCGACTGGATGCCGCTGATCTTCACCTTCATGCTGGCGGGCTTCCCGGCGGGTCTCGTGATCTACTGGGCCTGGAACAACACACTCTCGGTGATCCAGCAGAGCTTCATCATGCGCCGCAACGGCGTGAAGGTGGAGTTGTTCGACAATCTCAAGGCGACGTTCGCGAAGAAGGCGACGTAGCGTCTCACTCAGTCATTCCGGGATGGTGCGAAGCACCAGACCCGGAATCTCGAGATTCCGGGTTCGATGCTCCGGGCCGCGCTCCGCGGTCCCGTCGCATCGCCCCGGAATGACAGCGAAACAATGAGCTTCGCATGAATGACGACAATGATGCGAGGCTGATCGAAGCCGGGCGAAAGCTGTTCGCGCGCGAGTGGCGGTTCGTGTGGGCGTCGCCCTCGATTCAAACGCTGCCGCCGATGGCGGGGCTGGAGGTCGCCTTTGCCGGGCGCTCCAATGTCGGCAAGTCGAGCCTGATCAACGCGCTGACCGGCCGCAACAATCTCGCGCGCACCTCGCACACGCCGGGGCGGACGCAAGAGCTGATCTTCTTCGAGGGCCCCGACAACACCGGCCTGCGGCTCGTCGACATGCCCGGCTATGGCTATGCCAAGGCGCCGAAGACGCAGGTCGCATCCTGGACCGAGCTGATCCACAAATTCCTGCTCGGCCGCGCGTCGCTGGCGCGTGTCTATGTGCTGATCGACGCGCGGCACGGCCTCAAGGACGTCGATCTCGAAATCCTCAAGACGCTCGACCGCTCGGCCGTCAGCTACCAGATCGTGCTGACCAAGGCCGACCAGGTGAAGGCTTCGGAGCTCGCCAGCCGCATCACTGAAACGGAAGCGGCGCTGGCAAAGCACCCGGCCGCGTTTCCGAACGTGCTCGCGACCTCATCGCGCAGCTCGACCGGCATGGAGAGCTTGCGCGCCGCGATGGCGCGGCTCCTGGAAGAGCGGGCGTCGTGATGCCTGCATTGCGCCTGTTGATCGGACTTGCCGGCTTGATGGGCGCCGCCGGCGTGGCAATGGCCGCCGCCTCCGCCCACGGCACGGAGGCAAGCCGGCTCGCCACCGCAAGCTCGATGCTGCTGTTTCACGCAACTGCCATATTGGCGACGACGGCGCTGCTCGCGCGCGGCCTTCTGCACGGCGGAATTGGCCTCGTCGCCGCCTTCGGCTTCGTGATTGCGGCGGTATTGTTCGCAGGCGACCTGACGCTGCGCCAATATGCCGGCCATTCGCTGTTTCCATATGCGGCGCCGACCGGCGGAACGCTGATGATTTTGAGCTGGCTGGCGGTGAGCGTGGCGGCGGTGGTGGCGCGGAAATAGTGCCCTCTTCCTTCTCCCCTTGCGGGAGAAGGTGGCGCGAAGCGCCGGATGAGGGGTTCTATCGGCGCTCACTCTCGTTAGGGTCATTCGCGGATAGAGACCCCTCACCCGCCTCGCTTCGCTCGGCACCCTCTCCCGCAAGGGGAGAGGGTAACAACGCACGCTTTGCGCCTCGCCCGCCAATCGGATAGAACGCGAACCCGCGTTAGTCCCGCCAGCGAGATCCGCCCCCATGACCGAAATCTCCCCGCTCGACCAGGCCCGCATCCTGTCCGAAGCGCTGCCGCATATGCAGCAGTACGACGAAGAAACCATCGTCATCAAATATGGCGGCCATGCCATGGGCGACGAGGAGACTGCGAAGAATTTTGCCCGCGACATCGTGCTCTTGGAGCAGACCGCCATCAACCCGGTGGTCGTGCATGGCGGCGGGCCGCAGATCGCGACCATGCTCAAGCGCCTCGGCATCGTCTCCGAATTCGCCGCCGGCCTGCGCATCACCGATGCCGCGACCATCGAGGTCGTCGAGATGGTGCTCGCCGGCTCGGTCAACAAGCAGATCGTCGGCTACATCAATGATGCCGGCGGCAAGGCGGTGGGGCTCTGTGGCAAGGACGGCAACATGGTGAAGGCGTCCAAGACGACGCGCACCATGGTGGATCCGGATTCGCACATCGAGAAGGTGGTCGATCTCGGCTTCGTCGGCGACCCCGAAAAGGTCGACCTCACGCTGCTCAACCAATTGATCGGCTATGAGCTGATTCCGGTGCTGGCGCCGCTTGCCACATCGCATGACGGCCAAACGCTGAACGTCAACGGCGACACCTTTGCCGGCGCGATCGCGGGCGCACTGAAGGCAAAACGCCTGCTGCTGCTCACCGACGTGCCGGGCGTGCTCGACAAGTCGAAGAAACTCATCCCCGAGATGTCGATCAAGGATGCGCGAAAGCTGATCGCCGACGGCACCATTTCGGGCGGCATGATCCCGAAGGTCGAGACTTGCATCTATGCGCTCGAACAGGGCGTGCAGGGCGTCGTCATCATCGACGGCAAGATGCAGCACGCGGTGCTGCTCGAGCTGTTCACCAACCAGGGCACGGGAACGCTGATCCACAAGTGACGGACGAAGGGCAAAAGCGAGTCGTCATGGCCGGGCAAGAGCGCGAAGCGCGTCTTCGCGAAAATGTCCCGGCCATCCACGACGTTTCGGCCCGCACAAAGAACGTGGATGCCCGGGACAAGCCCGAGCATGACGAGCAGAGAACGAGGCGACACCGTCGCTCAGCCTTGGCAAGCTTCCTGACGTCACTGCCGGCAGCGGCGGTGTCTTTCATCTTCTCCGCCGCCCCGGCTCTCGCCGACCTCAAGATCTGCAATCGCATGTCCTACGTCGTGGAAGCCGCGATCGGCATCGACGACAAGGCGGCGACCGCGACGCGCGGCTGGTTTCGGATCGATCCCGCCACCTGCCGCGTGGTGGTGCAGGGCACGCTGACCGCCGACCGCATCCTGCTCCATGCCCGCGCGCTCGGCGTCTATGGCGCCTCGCCGATCCCGCAGAACGGCAGCGACATGCTGTGCATCGCGCAGGAGAATTTCGTCATCGCGGCCGCGCGCCAATGCCGTAGCGGGCAGACGCAAGCCGCCTTCACCCAGGTGACGCCGACGCAAGGCGACGACGGCAACCTCGTCGCCTATCTCGCCGAGGACTCGGAGTATGACGACGAGCAGGCCCGGCTCGCCGGCATTCAGCGCCTGCTGGCGATCGCCGGATATGACGCGGGCGCAATCGACGGCGTCGACGGTCCGAAGACGCAATCAGCCCTCGCCGCCTTCCTGAAGAGCCGCGGGCTGCCGTCCGACGTCATGCAGTCGCCAAACCTCTTCAAGACCATGGTCGACGCGGTGCAGACGCCGTCAACGAGCGGCCTGACCTGGTGCAACGATACCCCGCACAGGGTGATGGCGGCGGTCGCGACCGACGACGGCAAGGCAGTGACGAGCCGCGGCTGGTACCGTATCGATCCCGGCAAGTGCCTGCACCCCGACGTGGCGGGCCAGCCGAAACAGATTTTCAGCTTTGCGGAAGCCGTCGATGCCGACAACCGCACCATCAAGCTGATGGACAAGCCACTGAACTGGGGCGGCGAGAAGCAGCTTTGCACGCGCGAGACCAAGTTCGAGACCAACGAGCAGACCGATTGCGGCGCACGGGGATTCGCAGCGACGGGATTCGGCACGGTCGACATGAGTAGCGGCGGCAAGACGCTGCGCTTTGCGATGCCGTGAGAAATTGCGCCGTGATCAGAACGCAGGTGCCACAAACCCCACTGTCGTCCCGGCGAAGGGACCCATAACCACAGGATTGAGTTTGGCGGCGAGGCGTAACGACGATCACGCATACGACTGCTCCCTGTGGTTATGGGTCCCGGGCTCGCGCTTCGCGCGCCCCGGGACGACGAGACGAGAATGCTGAGATGACTCCACCCCGCCCCTTCACCCACATCGACACCTGGGTGTTCGACCTCGACAACACCCTCTATCCGCATCACGTCAACCTGTGGCAGCAGGTCGATGCGCGGATCGGGGAGTTCGTTTGCCGCTGGCTGAACGTGACGGCTGAGGAAGCGCGGAATATCCAGAAGGATTATTACCGCCGCTTCGGCACCACCATGCGCGGCATGATGACCCTGCACGGCGTGCGCGCCGACGACTACCTCGCCTATGTGCACAAAATCGACCACTCGCCGCTGGAGCCGAACCCGGCGCTCGGCGAGGCGATCGCGAAACTTCCGGGGCGCAAGCTGATCCTGACCAACGGCTCGGTCGATCATGTCGATGCCGTGCTGTCGCGGCTTGGACTCGCCACGCATTTCGATGCCGTGTTCGACATCATCGCGGCCGAGTTCGAGCCGAAGCCGGCGCGGCAGACCTACCAGAAATTCCTTGACCTGCACGCGGTCGATCCGACCCGGGCCGTAATGTTCGAGGACCTCGCCCGCAACCTCACCGTTCCGCACGAGCTCGGCATGACCACGGTGCTGGTGGTGCCCGACGGCACCAAGGAAGTGGTCCGCGAGGACTGGGAACTGGAAGGCCGCGATGCGGCCCATGTCGACCATGTCACGGATGATCTCGCCGGGTTTCTGGCGAGCCTGTCGCGCTGAGGCCGTTGCGACTGTGAAGCCCCGATGAGGCGTCATACCCCGCGAAAGCCGAAAGCGGGGTATCCAGTAATCACTGCTATCTCGATTCATCACATCCGCCGCGGCGTACTGGATCACCCGCTTTCGCGGGTGATGACGGCGAACCAAGCTTGACTCCGCCCGCCCAAATCCCGAAAAAGCCCCCCAATCCGTCACAAATCCTTCCCGCCTTGAGGAAATCCCGATGTCCCTCCAAGCCCTCGAATCCACCATCAACGGCGCCTTCGATGCGCGTGACAGCATCTCGACCTCGACCAAGGGCGAGGTGCGCGAAGCCGTGGATCATGCGCTGGAGATCCTGGACAAGGGCGAAGCGCGCGTCGCCGAGCGCGAGGCGAGCGGCAAGTGGAAGGTCAATCAGTGGCTGAAGAAGGCGGTGCTGCTATCCTTCCGCCTCAACGACATGAGCGCCATTCCCGGCGGCCCCGGCAAGGCCTCGTGGTGGGACAAGGTGCCCTCGAAGTTCGACGGCTGGAGCGAGAACCGGTTTCGCGACGCCGGTTTCCGTGCCGTGCCCGGCGCGATCGTGCGCCGCTCGGCCTTCATCGCGCGCAACGTCGTGCTGATGCCGTCCTTCGTCAATCTCGGCGCCTATGTCGATGAGTCCACCATGATCGACACCTGGTCGACCGTCGGCTCCTGCGCGCAGATCGGCAAGCGCGTGCACATCTCCGGCGGCGTCGGCATTGGCGGCGTGCTCGAGCCGCTCCAGGCCGAGCCCGTGATCGTCGAGGACGACTGCTTCATCGGCGCGCGCTCGGAAGTCGCCGAGGGCGTGATCGTGCGCAAGGGCGCGGTGCTTGCGATGGGCGTGTTTCTGGGCGCTTCGACCAAGATCATCGACCGCGAGACCGGCGAAGTCTTCGTCGGCGAGGTGCCGGAATATTCGGTGGTGGTGCCCGGTGCGCTGCCCGGTAGGCCGATGAAGAACGGCCAGATCGGCCCGAGCACCGCCTGCGCCGTGATCATGAAGCGCGTCGACGAGCGCACGCGGTCGAAGACCAGCATCAACGAGCTGCTGCGGGACTGAGTTCAGTCCCCGAACTGCAATCCCTCACCGTCACCCTGAGGGGCTCGCGTGCCGCGAGCACCTCAGGATGACGGGTCGGATAGCCGATCGAACCCACCCTCCCTCCATCGCGACCAACAACCGGGCGACCCTGCCGCCCGGAGATTTGCCATGGATTGGATCTGGCTTCTGTTCCGAATCGAAGGCCGTATCAACCGCGCCAGGTTCTGGCTGGCGATGCTGGTCATCATCTGCGGGATGCTGCTTCTGATCACCATCGTCGCGGGCATCCGCGGACTTTTCGGCGGCCCCTGGAGTTTCAAGCTCGATGCGCTCGAATTCCTCGATCCGGCAACCTACCGGTCGCTGACAATGGCCGGCCTGCCCCTCTTGCTCACGAGATTGCTTTTGAGCGGTCTCTTGCTGTGGGTCTACCTCGCGACCTCGATCAAGCGACTGCATGACCGTGACAAGAGCGGATGGTGGTCGCTTGCCTTCATCGTCTTTCCCGCTCTCTATCCGCATGTTGCCGCGCAACTCCCCGCTGCGCCAATCGAACTGCCGCTTGCCCTGGCCGCGCTGGCACTGAGCATCTGGGGTTTCGTCGAGATAGGCTGCCTGCGCGGCACACCGCACACGAATCTCTTCGGTCCCAATCCGCTGCCCAAAATCCAGACCCGGACACGCCACAGCGGCGCGTCGGCCCTGCCGCGCGGGAGCGGTTGGCACCAGCAGAGCGAGCTCGAATTCGTCGCGCACAGTGCTAGCCCGCCCGGCGGCATGCATGTTAAGCGGGGGGCATGACCGATGCTCTCTCCATTGCCCGCGATCTCATCCGCTGCCCCTCGGTAACCCCGGCCGATGCCGGTGCGTTGGGGGTGCTCGAAAAGGCGCTCACCGCAGCCGGCTTCACCTGCCACCGCGTGACCTTCTCCGAGGCAGGCTTTGCCGACGTCGATAACCTCTACGCGCGGATCGGCAGCGACGGACCGCACATCACCTTTGCCGGCCATACCGACGTGGTGCCACCCGGCGATGAAAGTGCCTGGAGCGTCGGCGCGTTCTCCGGCGAAGTGAAGGACGGCGTTCTGCATGGGCGCGGCGCGGTCGACATGAAAGGCGGCATCGCCTGTTCCGTGGCCGCGGTGCTGGAGCATCTCGCGGCCAACGGTGCCCAGCCGCGGGGCGATGGTAAGGGATCAATCTCCTTCCTGATCACCGGCGACGAGGAAGACGTCTCGATCAACGGCACGATCAAGCTGCTGCAATGGGCCGCGGCGCGCGGCGAGAAGTTCGATCATTGCGTGCTCGGCGAGCCATCCAATGTCGAGACGCTCGGCGACACCATCAAGGTCGGCCGCCGCGGCTCGCAATCCGGCACGCTCCATGTCGAAGGACGGCAGGGCCACGTCGCCTATCCGCACCGCGCCTCCAATCCCGTGCCCGATATCTCCCGCCTGATCGTGGCGATCTCCGACGAGCCGCTCGACCACGGCAGCGCGCAATTCCAGGCCTCCAACCTCGAATTCACCTCCGTCGACGTCGGCAACACCACCTACAATGTGATTCCCGGCCAGGCGCGCGCGAAGTTCAACATCCGCTACAACGACAACCACACGCAAGCGAGCCTGCGTGAGCTGGTCGAGACACGTCTGGCCAAAGCCTGCGGCAACCGCATCCGCGCCCATATCGTCTGGGAGCCGTCGAACTCCAACGTGTTCGTCACCAAGCCTGGCCCGTTCACCGATCTCGCGGTCTCCGCGATCGAGGAGGTCACGGGACGCAAGCCCGAGCTGTCAACGTCAGGCGGCACCTCCGATGCGCGCTTCATCTCCAACTATTGCCCGGTGATCGAGTTCGGCCTCGTTGGCCAGACCATGCACCAGGTCGACGAACGCGTGCCGGTGGCGGATCTGGAGAAGCTGACGAAGGTCTATCGCGGAATTTTGGCGCGGTATTTTGGGTAGCGTCCGACTTTTTGCTCTGCTTTTGCCGCTCACTCAACCGTCATGCCCGGGCTTGTCCCGGGCATCCACGTTCTTTGGCGCCTCAGGCAAGAAAGGTCGTGGATGGCCGGGACAAGCCCGGCCATGACGTCGGGGCGCAAAAGCGATTAGCCAACTAATAATCCACCTTCACCAGATACAGTCCCTGCGACGGGGCGACGATGCCGCAGGCGGCGCGGTTGCGGGCAGCCAGGGCTGCGGCGAGATCATCGGCGGTCCAGCGGCCTTCGCCGACCCAGACCAGCGAACCCACCATGGAGCGGACCTGGCTGTGCAGGAAGGAGCGCGCCGAGGTCAGGATCGTCACCTCGCGCCCTTCGCGCAAGACGTCGAGCTGATCGAGCGTCTTCTCCGGCGACTTGGCCTGGCATTCGGTATCGCGAAAGGTCGTGAAATCGTGCTTGCCGATCAGGCGCTGCGCGGCAGCATGCATGGCGTCGGTGTCGAGCCTGCGCGGCACGCGCCAGGCATGGCCGACGTCGAGCGCGAGATTGGCGCGAGTGTTGACGATCCGATAGCGGTAGTGGCGCTTGATGGCCGAGAAGCGCGCTTCAAATGTTTCAGGCACGATCTCGGCTTCGAGCACCGCGACCGGATGGGGACGCAGATGCGCGTTGAGGCCGTCGCGAAGGCGATCCGGCGCAAAGGGCTTTTCAATATCGACATGCGCGACCTGGCCGAGCGCGTGCACGCCGGCATCGGTGCGGCCCGCGCCATGCACGCGCACGTCCGTGCCGCACATCGCCTTCACGGCCGTCTCGAGCGCGCCCTGCACCGAGGGCAGCGTCTCCTGCACCTGCCAGCCGCAGAACGGCGCGCCGTCATATTCGATGGTGAGCTTGTAACGGGGCATCTTGTCCAGTTTCGCTGCCATCGCCCGGCTTGACCGGGCGATCCAGTACGCCTCAGCATCTCCGTTCAACCGAGAAGCCGCGGCGTACTGGATACCCCGCCTTCGCGGGGTATGACAGTGTTACGTAAATCGAGCTCCCGCCCTCAACGGTACGCCGCGCAAGAAGTCCGCGGCCTGCATCCGCGCCTTGCCCTCGCGCTGCAGCTCGATGATGCGGATGGCGCCCTCGCCACAGGCGATGGTGAGCTGGTCGTCGAGCACGTCGCCCGGCGCACCCGAGCCTCTTGCAAGCTCACAGCGCAAAATCTTTACGCGCGCATTTTCACTCACCCCGGCGAGCTCGCCCCAGGCGCCGGGAAACGGCGACAGGCCGTGGATGTGGCGCAGCACGTCGCGCGCAGGCTTGGTCCAGTCGATCCGTGCCTCGGCCTTGTCGATCTTGGCGGCGTAGGTGACGCCGTCCTCGCTCTGCTTTTTGAGCTGAAGTCCGCCGCGTTCGAGCGCCGCCATCGCGCGGACCATCAAGTCGGCGCCGAGCCGGGCGAGGCGATCGTGCAGATCGGCTGCGGTCATGGTGTCCGAGATCGCAAGACGCTCGGCCATCGCGACGTCGCCGGTGTCCAGCCCCACGTCCATCTTCATCACCATGACGCCGCTCTCGGCATCACCGGCCATGATCGCCCGGTTGATGGGCGCGGCACCGCGCCAGCGCGGCAGCAGTGAGGCGTGCAGATTGTAGCAGCCGAGCTTTGGTGCATCGAGGATCGCCTGCGGCAGGATCATGCCGTAGGCGACGACGACAGCCGCATCGGCATCGAACGCGCGGAACTCGTCGAGCGCTTCCGGCGTCTTCAAGGTCTTCGGCGTCAACGCGGGAATACCGAGCTTTCGCGCAGCGTCTTCAACCGGTGTCGGCTGCAACTGCAACCCGCGCCGCCCGCCCGGCTTCGGCGCGCGGGTGTAGACGGCCACGATCTCATGGCCATGCGCGACGAGCTCCAGCAGCGTCGGCACGGAGAAATCGGGCGTGCCCATGAAGATGAGGCGGAGAGGCATAGGGCGAGACAATCCTCAAAACGAGCAAGGTACTCGTCATGGCCGGGCTTGTCCCGGCCATCCACGCCCTTCTTGCTCGTAGCGCGAAGAACGTGGATGCCCGGCACAAGGCCGGGCATGACGGCGGAGGATGGTTCGCTCACTCCGCGCGCTTGGCGGCTTTCTCGAACTTCTTGAACACGCGGTCGCGCTTGAGCTTCGACAGGTAGTCGACGAACAGCACGCCGTTGAGATGATCGATCTCGTGCTGGATACAGGTGGCGTAGAGCCCTTCGGCATCCTCCTCGTGCAACTTGCCGTCGAGATCGGTGAAGCGCACGCGCACCTTCGCAGGCCTTTCGACCTCCTCGTAATATTCCGGGATCGAGAGACAGCCCTCCTCGTAGACCGACACTTCCTCGGACGAGGCGACGATCTCCGGATTGATGAAGACGCGCGGCTCTCGCGCGGTCTCGCCGTTCTCGTCGCGCTTGGCGAGATCCATCGTGATCAGACGCAGGGGTTGCGCGATCTGGATCGCCGCTAAGCCAATGCCGGGCGCATCGTACATGGTCTCGAACATGTCGTCGGCAAGCTTGCGGATCTCGGCCGTGACCTTCTCGATCGGCTTGGAGACCAGACGCAACTGCTTGTCGGGCAGGATGATGATTTCTCTTAAGGCCATGGCGGCGATTTAAGCCGCGCGCCGGATGCGGTCAATGTTGCCGGGAACGCCGTTAACGGTTCGCTAACCATAAAAACCAGGCTTTCGTTAACCATAAAAATTCACTGCCGGTTAACCATAAATGTTCCCTCTTCGTTCGCGCCTGCTCGCGAATCGGCTAGAAGGGTTGACATGAACGAGATCATTTTTACCGCTGGCGACTGGCCGGTGCGCACCGTCGACGCCCTGATCGGCTTCGGTGTGCTGGCCCTCATCCTGCTCCTGGTGATTGCCATCGTGATCGCGCGCGGCTCGCGGCGTGGCGCGGAACTCGCCATGGCCCAGACCATCCGGGCCGACGAACTGGAGGAGCGCCTGAGCCAGATGCTGCGCGCCCAGAGCGAGGCGTCGGGCCGCGTCGACGCCATGGCGCAGGCGCTCGCCGGCCGCCAGGCCGAGATGGCACGCGCGGTCAACGAGCGGCTGGATTCGGTCACCCATCGCGTCGGCCAGTCCATGGAGCATACGACACGCAACACCATGGAGAGCCTGCGTGCACTGCACGAGCGGCTCGGCATCATCGACAGCGCGCACAAGAACCTCACCGACCTGACCACGCAGGTGACCACCCTGCGCGACGTCCTCGCCAACAAGCAATCGCGCGGCGCGTTCGGCCAGGCGCGGATGGAGGCGATCGTCCAGGACGGTCTGCCGAAGGGCGCCTACGAGTTCCAGTTCACGCTCTCGACCGGCAAACGGCCGGACTGCGTGGTGTTCCTGCCCGACCAGCGCCCGCTCTGCATCGACGCCAAATTTCCGCTGGAGGCGATGACGGCGCTGCACGACGCACGCACCGATGAGGAGCGCAGGGTCGCCACGCAGCGCCTGCGCGGCGACGTGATGAAGCATGTCAGCGACATCGCCGAAAAATATCTCGTCGCCGGCGAGACCCAGGAGATGGCGCTGATGTTCGTGCCGTCGGAGTCGGTCTATGCCGAGATCCACGACGGCTTCGATGACGTGATCCAGAAGGCCTATCGCGCCCGCGTCGTGCTGGTGTCGCCCTCGCTGCTGATGCTCGCGATCCAGGTCATGCAGCAGATCATGAAGGACGCGCGCATGCGCGACGCCGCCGACCAGATCCGCACCGAGGTGATCAAGCTCGGCGACGATCTCGGCCGCCTGCGCGATCGCGTGCTGAAACTGCAGAAGCATTTTGCCGACGTGAACGAGGACGTGCGCCAGGTACTGATCTCCGCCGACAAGATCGAGAAGCGCGCCGGCCGCATCGAGGAGCTCGACTTCAGCAAAACCGACGCACCGGAAGGCCCGCGCCTGGTCGCCAGCACGCCAGAACTGTTCCCGCGCAAGCTGCAAGCGGGGGAGTGACCATCTTCAAAGATGAAGCAACCTGTCGCCCCAATATCGCTGTCGTCGCCCGGCTTGACCGGGCGACCCAGTATCCCAGAGGCGGCAGATGGGTGCACGCTGTTACTACGTCTACATTCTCGCCAGCAAGATCGGCGGTACACTGTACATTGGCGTGACAAATGATCTGATCCGCCGGGTGGCCGAGCACAAGCTGAAGCTGGTCGAGAGCTTTACGAAAGAATACGCGATCGTGAAGCTGGTTTATTTCGAGCAGTTCGATGATCCCGAGAATGCGATCAAGCGCGAGAAGCGCCTCAAGAAATGGAAGCGCGCGTGGAAGATCGCGCTGATCGAGAAGGACAATCCCCGATTGGAACGATCTTTACCCGGGGATTGCAGGTCCCCCATAACTCCGGTCTCTGGAATACTGGGTCGCCCGGTCAAGCCGGGCGACGACACCTCACTTGTGGCCGCCAGAATCTGCTAACACCCCTCCATGACCGCACCCGACGCGACTTCCGGAACCGCTCCCACGACCGCCGACGCTCCCGCTGCCTCCTGGCGCGAGAGCCTTGCCGTGTATCTGCAGCCGCGGGTGCTGATCGTGCTGTTTCTCGGCTTCTCCTCCGGTCTGCCGCTGGCGCTGTCGGGCTCGACGTTGCTGGTTTGGATGCGGGAATCCGGCGTTGATCTCGGCACCATCGGGCTGTTCGCGCTGGTCGGCACGCCTTACACGCTGAAGTTCCTGTGGGCGCCGCTGGTTGATGCGTTGCATGTGCCGCTGTTCACCCGCGCCTTCGGGCGCCGCCGCGGCTGGCTGCTGTTCTCGCAGCTCCTGCTGATCATCTCGATCCTGCTCCTGGCGCTGACCGATCCTGCGCGCTCGCCGTTCTTCGTCGCACTTGGTGCGCTGCTGGTGGCGACGACCTCCTCGACGCAGGACATCGTGGTCGACGCCTTCCGCGTTGAGAGCCTGCCCGAAAGCGAGCAGGCCGCCGGCATGGCTTCCTATGTCGCAGCCTACCGCATCGGCATGCTGGTCTCGACCGCGGGCGCGCTGTTCATCGTATCCGGCTTCGAAAGCACCGGCATTCCGAAGCCGTCCGCGTGGATGTGGGGCTATGTGGTGATGGCGGCCATGGTGCTGATCGGCACGATCACTGCGCTTCTCGCCACCGAGCCTGCACAATCCGCAAAGGCGGAAGCGGCAACACAGACCGAGACGGCGTTCGCGCGCGTCCTGCACGCCGCGATCGGCGCCTTCTCGGAATTCCTGTCGCGCAAGGATGCGCTCGCCGCGCTCGCTTTCGTGGTGCTGTTCAAGTTCACCGACGCGTTTTCCGGCACCATGACGGCGCCGTTCGTGATCGACCTCGGGTTCTCCCGCAACGACTATGCGGCGATCGTGAAGGGTGTCGGCCTTGCCGCAACCCTGATCGGCGGCTTCGCCGGCGGCTTCGTCGCACGGCGCTTTTCGCTGGCAGCCAGCCTGTGGATCGGCGGCGTCGTGCAGGCGCTTGCGAACCTGTCGTTCTCGTGGCTCGCGCTGGCAGGCGCCAGCCAGTGGGCGCTCGCCTTCGCCATCACTTGCGAGAATTTCACCAGCGCCATCGGCACGGTGATCTTCGTCGCCTATCTCTCCGCGCTATGCCAGAACCCGCTGCACACGGCGACGCAATATGCGCTGCTCACCGCGCTGGCCGCGGTCGGGCGCACCTATCTCTCGTCAGGCGCCGGCTTCGTCGCGAAGATGACGGGCTGGCCGCTGTTCTTCATGATCTGCGTGGTGGTCGCGGTGCCGAGCCTGATCCTGCTCACCTGGTTGCAGAAGCGCGGACATTTCGAAACGCTGGGCCCGGTGCGGGTGTAGGGCTGCCGTAGGGTGGGTCAGCGAAGCGTAACCCACCTCTTCTGCCTCCGCGGACATAGACAGTGGTGGGTTACGCCTTCGGCTAACCCACCCTACAATCGAACCCCTACTGCTTCTTCACCAGGCTCCACTTCGTGATCACGGCCTCGCTCATCTGGCCGGGATCGCTGGCGCAGGCGACCTCGTCGACCTTGACGGAGATCTCCTTGCCGACGAACGATTTCAACTGCGTGGCCTGCGCGTCGCTGCTTGTGACGAGCTGGAATGTCTCGGGGCCGGTCTCCAGATTGCACAGCCCGTTCGGCGGCGGCAGGCGCCGCGGCTCGGACGTGATCTGATAGGTTGCAACCTTCTTGCCGTTCTTGACGTCACGTACGCGCATGCTGTTGAGCTCGCCCGACAGGACCTCTCCGGTGTTGATCGGCTTGCCGGGCTTTGACGGCGGCGGAGCACCATCGTCCTGCTGCGCCGAGATGGCCGGCGTCACCAGCGTCATCATCGTCGCGACCAAAGCCAGCCGTTTGGCGAATCGTTTCGTCATGTCGTCCGTTCCGTCGTCTTAAGGGAAAAGCTAGAACAGGGTCCGCTGCCGCATTGCTGCCGATAGCGTACCTTCATCGAGATAATCAAGTTCTCCGCCGACCGGAACGCCATGGGCGAGCCGGGTTACCTTGACGTTGGCATCCTGGAGCAGGTCGGTGATGTAATGCGCCGTGGTCTGGCCGTCTACCGTTGCGTTCAGCGCCAAGATGATCTCGTGCACCTGGGGATCATGTGCGCGGGCGACCAGCGCGTCGATGGTGAGATCCTGCGGGCCGACGCCGTCGAGCGGCGACAATGTCGCGCCAAGCACGTGATAGCGCCCTTGCGTCGCGTTGGCCCGCTCCAGCGCCCAGAGATCGGCGACATCGGCGACCACGACGATGATGGCCGGATCGCGGCGCGGGTCGGTGCAGACCGTGCAGGGACTTTGCGTATCGATATTGCCGCAGGTCTTGCACACCTGGACCTTATCGAGCGCGACCTGCAAGGCGGCGGAGAGCGGCATCATCAGCGCTTCGCGCTTCTTGATCAGGTGCAGCGCGGCCCGCCGCGCCGAACGCGGCCCCAAGCCGGGCAGCCGCGCCAGAAGCTGGATCAGGCGTTCGATCTCGGGACCGGCAACCGCTCCCATATCACTGGCCAAACAGGCCCGGCGGCAGGCCGAGACCGCCGGTGAGCGCCTGCATCTTCTCCTGCATGGCGGCTTCCGCCTTGCGGCGTGCATCACCGAGCGCGGTGACGAGCAGATCCTCCAGCACCTCGCGCTCCTCCGCCTTCATCAGCGAGGGATCGATCCTGATGCCCTTGACGTCCATCTTCGCAGTCATGCGCACCGCCACCAGGCCACCGCCGGAGATGCCCTCGACCTCGACATTGCCGAGTTCGTCCTGCATCGCCTGCATCTTGGATTGCAGCTGCGCCGCCTGCTTCATCATGCCGAGAAAATCAGCCATGGTTGTTCGTCCTTGGAAAGATAGGCTCAGAGATCGTCGTCGCCGTCGGAACCGTCGGGCGGATCGTCACTGCCATAGTCGGCGTTAATATTGGATTCCGGCGTCTCGGGGGCAAGCCTGCGGACTTCGACGACCTTGGCGCCGGGGAAGCGCGACAGCACCTCCTGCACCCGTGGATCGGCCTCCGCGGTCCGCGCGTGCTCCTGCTTGGCGGCCTGGTTGAGCGAGCGCAGCGTCGGCTGGCCCTGCTCGTTGGACACGATCACCGTCCAGCGGCGACCGGTCCAGAGCTCGAATTTGCGCGCGAGCTCGGAAATCATGGTCTTGGAGGCGTTGGGCTCGAGTGCGACTTCCAGCCGGCCCTCCTCGAAACGGACGAGGCGCATATCGCCTTCGAGCGCGCCCTTGGTCATGAGGTCGCGCTTCTGACCGGCGAGCGCGACGAGCTGGGTGAAGCTCGTGATGCGCAGCGCGGGCGCCGAGCCCTGGATCTCGGGCGCAGGCGCTGCCATTTGCGGCCGCGCACCACCGCCGAATGAGGGTAGCGAGGACGGCGCGCGCACCGGCGCCGCGGAGGCAACCGGCGCGGTCGGCGTACTGCGCGCAGCGCCGCCGCCGCTCACGACCGGCGACGCGCCGCCGTTCTGCTCCAGCATCCTGATCGCTTCGTCCGGCGTCGGCAGGTCGGCGACATAGGCGATGCGGACCAGCACCATCTCCGCGGCGGCCGCCGGGCGCGTCGCGGCCTGCACCTCGGTGATGCCCTTGAGCAGCATCTGCCACATCCGCGACAAGACGCGCATCGAGATCTTCGACGCGAATTCGCGCGCACGCAGCCGTTCGGTCTCGCCATAGGCGACATTATCCGCCGTAGCCGGCACGATCTTGACGCGGGTAACGAAGTTGACGAACTCAGCAAGGTCCGAGAGCACGACGATCGGATCGGCGCCGGTATCGTACTGGTCGCGGAACTCCTTGAACGCCGACGCGATGTCGCCGCGCACCAGCGAATCGAAGAGATCGATGACGCGGGTGCGGTCGGCGAGCCCCAGCATCTGCCTGACGGCATCGGCCTTCACCTGGCCGGCCGCATGGGCGATCGCCTGGTCGAGCAGCGACAGCGAGTCGCGTACCGAACCTTCCGCAGCGCGAGCAATGATGCCGAGCGCCTCCGGCTCGATCTCGACGCTTTCCTTCGCAGCGATATTGGCAAGGTGATTCATCAGCACGTCAGCCTCGACCCGGCGCAGGTCGAAGCGCTGGCAGCGCGACAGCACCGTGACCGGAACCTTGCGAATCTCGGTGGTCGCGAACACGAATTTTGCGTGTTCCGGCGGCTCCTCCAGCGTCTTCAGGAAGGCGTTGAACGCCGCCGTCGACAGCATGTGGACTTCGTCGATGATGTAGACCTTGTAGCGGGCGCTGGCTGGCGCATAACGCACGCTGTCGTTGATCTGGCGGACGTCATCAACGCCGGTGTGCGATGCCGCGTCCATCTCCAGCACGTCCATGTGCCGGCTTTCCATGATCGCCTGGCAATGCACGCCGAGCGTCGGCATGTGGATGGTCGGGCCCTTTACCGAGCCGTCCGGCATCTCGTAGTTGAGCGCGCGGGCGAGGATGCGCGCGGTGGTGGTCTTGCCGACGCCGCGGACGCCGGTGAGGATCCAGGCCTGCGGGATACGCCCGGTCTCGAACGCATTGGAGACGGTGCGGACCACGGCCTCCTGGCCGATCAGATCGTCGAAACTGCAGGGGCGGTATTTGCGCGCCAGCACCCGATACGGCGTTCCCGGCTGGGCGCCGAGCGCAAAGCCAGGCTGGCTGGCGCTGTCAGGGTCTGTGGGGGCGCCAGCGTCGGTCATCGGTCGATCCGCAATGAAATGTCTCTCGGCCGGCTTTTGCGGAAAGGAGCGCGCTGGCGGGGAGCCCGCCGGCGCAATTCGCTCGAAAAAACAGGTAGGAGACTGACGAGCGACCCGATCCGGACCTCGTTAGGGCTGCTTCCTTCCGGACCTGACCCGGTTGGCGAGTGGCTCGTCCACCGCCAATCTCCCGGTCTCTATTTGGGGCCAAAAGGGTCGGAAAGCAAGCGGGTATCGGGTCGGGTATCAGCCTGCCCAGCATCCGGGCAAATCCCCGCCTAAAGCGCCAAGAGGCTGTGCTTTCGCTGTTGGTGCTGCCTTGGTATGAACGCTGCCGGAACTTCACCCAATCAGAAAAGCGAAACCAAAATGGTTACACGTCGTGATGTTGCATCGATTGTCGGGCTTGGCGCAGTCGGCGCGGCAATGGCGGCAGGCGCGGTCGCATCCCCGGCGGCGCCGCAGACGGCCCCCGATGCCAACGAATCCACCTTCGCGCGCATCCGCCGTACCAAGAAGATGCGGATCGGCGCGGTCAATGGCGGTGCGCCCTATTACATGAAGGACCTCGCCAGCGGGCAGTGGAAGGGCTTTTACATCGACATCGCCAAGGCGCTCGCCGACGACATGGAGGCCGAGCTCGAGATCACCGAGACGACCTGGGGCAATTCGGTGCTCGATCTCCAGTCCAACAAGATCGACATCTTCTTCGGCCTCAACCCAACTCCGAAGCGCGCGCTCGTGGTCGACTTCTCGATTCCCGTCTTCAACAACGCCTTCGGCTTCCTCGCCAAGAAGGAGTTCAAGCCGAAGACCTGGGCCGAGCTGAACTCGCCCGACATCAAGATCGCCGTCGACCAGGGCTCCTCGCACGACCAGGTCGTCAGCCGCCTGATCCCGAAGGCGCAGATCTCGCGCCTGAAGACGGCGGATGATGCCACCGCCGCGCTGCAGACCGGTCGCGTGGACGCGCAGTGCCTGATCACCATGCTCTCGCTCACGGTGCTGAAGAAGAATCCTTCGCTCGGCCAGTTCGTGCTGCCGACGCCGATCTTCGCCACCACCTCGAACGCCGGCTTCCGCCGCGAGACCGACAAGACCTGGCGCGACTACGTCAACACCTGGATCGACTTCAACAAGGGCCTCGGCTTCATCCGCACCGCGATCCTCACAAACATGGAGCTCGTGGGCGTGACGGAGGCGGACATTCCGCCGGGCGTGACGCTGTAAGTAGGATGAGTTTGAGGCAAGCTCGATCCGTGATTGGCACCGCGCCCCCTCTCCCGCTTGCGGGAGAGGGTTGGGGTGAGGGTGCCTCCGCAATCGATAACCCCAAGATGGGGAGAGCCCTCACCCGGCGCGCTGACGCGCGCCGACCTCTCCCGCAAGCGGGAGAGGTGCAGTGAGAATGCGGCACCACCGCTTTAATCTCGCGTCAGTCTGAGTTCCGAAAGGCACGTATGTATCAGTGGGACTTCGGCATCCTCTGGAGCTATCGCTGGCTCTTCCTGAACGGGCTCGGCGTCACCGTCGGCTTCACCGTGGTCATCGTGCTGCTCGGACTGCTGTTTGGCCTCATCGCCGCGCTCGCGATGCTGTCGCGCTTTGGCTGGCTGCGCGGCATTGCACTGACCTTCGTCGAGGCGTTCCGCTGCACGCCGATCCTGGTGCAACTGATCTGGTTCTATTACGCGCTGCCGATCCTTGCCGGCGTCGAGATGACGCCGATCACGGCCTCGGCGCTCGCGCTGTCGCTCTATGGCGGCTCGTTTTATTCGGAGATCATTCGCGGCGGCATCGTCTCGATCGACAGCGGTCAGTCGGAAGCGGGCGCCGCGCTCGGCATGACGCCGCGCCAGGCCATGATGCGCATCGTCCTGCCGCAGGCGATCAAGCGCATGATTCCGGCGCTGATGAACCAGTCGATCATCCAGTTCAAGAACACCTCGCTGGTCTCGGTTCTCGCCGTGCCCGACCTCGTCTATCAGAGCCAGGTCGCGGCGCATGACAGCTACCGGCCGCTCGAGACCTACACCGCGGTGGCGCTCGCCTATGCCGCGATCCTGATTCCCCTGACCATCATCGTGCGGCGGGGCGAGAAGCGTCTGGCGGTCAGCGAATGAGCGATACGTCTAGAGATAGTCGCAAGATCGAAATCCGCGGCTTGCGCAAAAGCTTCGGCAGCAACGAGGTGCTGAAGAACATCAACCTCGACGTCGCCAAGGGCGGCGTGGTCGCGCTGATCGGGCCGTCGGGCTCCGGCAAGTCGACGCTGCTCCGCTGCATCAACCTGCTGGTCGTGCCGAACGGCGGCAGCGTCCGCGTCGGCGAGACGCGCTTCGCGTTCGGGGAAGGCGCGAAGCTGCCCGATGTGAAGACGCTGGCAAGATTCCGCGCCACCACCGGTATGGTGTTCCAGCACTTCAACCTGTTCCCGCACATGACGACGCTCCAAAACGTCATGGAAGGCCCCGTCACGGTGCGCCGCATGCCGAAGGCAGCCGCCGAAAAACTGGCGCGCGCGCAATTGGCAAAAGTCGGGCTCCTGGAAAAGGCCGATCAATATCCGGCGACGCTTTCCGGCGGACAGAAGCAGCGCGTGGCGATCGCGCGGGCACTCGCCATGGAGCCGGACGTGATGCTGTTCGATGAAGCGACCTCCGCGCTCGATCCCGAGCTCGTCGGCGAGGTGCTCAACGTGATGCAGCAGCTCGCCTCCGAAGGCATGACCATGGTGATCGTGACTCACGAAATCGCCTTCGCCCGCGAAGTCGCTGATCGCGTCGTGTTCATGCGCGATGGCGTCGTTGTCGAGGACGGCCCGGCGCGGCAGGTGATCGATGCCCCGCGGGAAGCTGCGACGCGCGCCTTCCTGAGCCATTTCCACCGCACCGGCGCATTGCCGCCAGCCAATGCGACATCGTGATGTCCGATATCAATCGCGCTTATCTCGTCACCGGCGCCGCCAGCGGCATTGGCCGCGCCACGGCAAAGCTCCTGGCCGCTCCCGGTACCGCACTCCTGCTGCACACACGCTCGAACAGTGCCGGCCTCGATGCCACGGCCGCTGAGGCCGAAGCGCGCGGAGCGACGATCGCGAAATGCCTCGGCGACTTCGCCGAGGAGAGCGCCGCAACCGACGCTGTCGCGACCGCGCAAGCCGCCTTCGGCCGGCTCGATGCGCTCGTCCTGGTCGGCGGCCATGCCCGCCGCGGCAGCGCGATCGGCACGCCGGCAGATCAATTCCGCCGCGCGATGGAGGAGTCCGCGCTGGCCTTCACGCGGCTGGTCGCGGCCGCCCTTCCGCTATTGCGTGCCGGGCACGATGCGCGGATCATCGCGGTGTCGTCGTTCGTTGCGCATGCGATCCGCCCCGATTTCGCGCCCTTCGCGGCAACCGCCGCGAGCCGCTCCGCGCTGGAAGCTTTGGTGCGGCTCACCGCGGTCGAGCTCGCCGGCGACGGCATCACCGTCAACGCAGTTGCGCCCGGTCTCATCCTCAAGGACAAGCCGAGCGAGAGCAGGCTTTCGCCCGAGCAGATCGCCGCAACGGAAGCGCTGATCCCGATGCGCCGTCGCGGGCGCCCGGAGGAGGTGGCCGAGATCATCGCCTTCCTGGCGTCGCCGAAGGCATCCTACGTCACCGGCCAGATCTGGCACGTCAATGGAGGCCTGGCATGACCGAAGCGAGGATCGAGCGGCTTCGCCTGTTCCTGATCGAAAGCCCGATCAAGATGGCCCGCCTTCAGGGCGTCGGCAACGTCAAGGGCACGGTGAAGCGCGTGCTACTCGAACTCACTGCGAGCGACGGCGTAGTCGGCTGGGGCGAGGCGGCACCATGGGAGGTGTTTACGGGAACGCCGGAGGCGGCGTTCTCCGCGCTCGACATCTACTTGCGTCCGATCCTGCTCGGTAAGCCGGTGCGCCGCATCCGCGCGCTGATGGCGGAGCTCGACCGCGCGCTGGTTGGACATGCCGAAGCAAAAGTCGCGATCGAGATGGCGCTGCTCGACATCGTCGGCAAAACGGCGGGACTTTCGGCCGCCGACCTGCTCGGCGGCCGCGTGCGCGACACGATCCCCCTCTCCTTTTCGATTGCCGATCCGGATTTCGCCGCCGACCTCGAGCGCATGCGCAAAATGGTTCCGGACGGCAACGTCATCTACAAGGTCAAGACCGGTGTGAAGCCGCACCGCGAGGACCTCGATCATCTCGCGGCGATCCGGAAAGAATTCGGCGATACCGTCGATCTACGGGTCGATTACAACCAGGCGCTGGCGCCATTTGGCGCCATCAAGATCCTGCGCGACGTCGAGCAGTTTTCGCCGACCTTCATCGAGCAGCCGGTGCCGCGCAAATATCTCGACGTCATGGCACAGCTGACGTCAGCGCTGGAAACACCTGTTCTCGCCGATGAGAGCTGTTTCGATCGCCGCGACATGATGGAGGTGGTGCGCCGGCAAGCCGCTGACGCGGTGTCCATCAAGCTGATGAAGGCCGGCGGCCTGTTCGAGTCACAAGCCATCATGGCGATCGCCGACGTCGCCGGCCTGCCCGGCTATGGCGGCACGCTATGGGAAGGCGGCATCGGGCTCGCCGCCGGCACGCAGTTGATCGCGGCGACGCCCGGCATCTCGCTTGGCTGCGAGTTCTACATGCCGCACCATGTGCTGACCGAGGACGTGCTGGAGGAGCGCATCCCCAACCGCGCCGGCCATGTCGTGGTGCCCGATGGTCCGGGCCTCGGCATCCGCGTCAGCGAAGCCTCGGTCCGCGCCAACGCGCGCGTGCTGGCGGAAGCGTAATTCCGTCATTCCGGGGCGCGCAACGCGCGAGCCCGGAATCCATAGCCGCAGGCTTCTGTTGCTCGTGCGAGCTCGCAACCACGATCTCGCACAACAACTTCTCCCTGTGGTTATGGGTCCCGGCCTTCGCCGGGACGACGATGGAGCATATCGCTCCTGCGGAGTGCGATCCTTCCCCTACGGGAATCGGTGGCGTATGGTCGAAGCCGAACACTTTGGGTTCCTGCCCTCGCCGCCCGAGCCTGTCGGGCCATCCGGACAATCTTCATGCCTGATCCTGCCTGGTCGCTGCATTCCCGCCTGAAAGAGGACACCATCGATATCGGCGATCTGCCGTTGTCGAAAGTGCTGGTCATCAAGGACGCGCATTACCCCTGGCTGTTGCTTGTGCCGCGGCGCGCGGATGCGGTCGAGATCATCGATCTCGACGAGGTCCAGCAGGCGCAATTGATGACCGAGATCACGCGCGTCTCCCGCGCGCTGAAGGAGATCACCAAATGCGACAAGCTCAATGTCGCCGCGCTCGGCAACCTCGTGCCGCAGCTTCACGTGCACATCATCGCGCGCCGCACCAGCGATGCGGCGTGGCCGCGCCCGGTCTGGGGCGTGATGCCGCCGTTGGCGCATGATGCCGAAGAGGTGCAGAATTTCATCAGCGCGCTTCGCCGCAAGATCTGGTTGGGTTGAAAGAACGATTGGGTTGAAAGAACAATAATGTCAGCATTCGACTCGTTTCCGCTGGGACGGCCGGCCTTCGTCACCAACGTCCTGGATCGCGCCGCGCATCTGCGCCTCAATGACGAAAAACTCTTCGCGATCGAACAGAAGCCGTCGTCGCGCGCTTATGTGATCTACCGCGACTCGCTGCTGGTGAAGCGCGAGGGCGAGGGCGTGCGCGCTCTGCTCTCGATCGACGAAGCCACCAAATGCGGCGCCAATCCCGGCACGATCTTCTTGGGGCTGCGCGATGGCGCAGCGGTGTTCGGCATGGGCATGCCGCAGGCCGCGGCCGAAAAGCTGATCGGCCGCGAGGATTATACCGTGACCGAATTGCGCGGCATGGCCATGCAGGGCGCAATCCACCCCGACGAGCTATCCGCGATCGCGATGGCGAAGTCGATGGTCACCTGGCATCAGCGCCACGGCTATTGTGCCAATTGCGGCACGCGCAGCGCGATGAAGGAAGGCGGCTGGAAGCGCGAATGTCCTGCTTGCAAGGCCGAGCATTTTCCGCGCACCGACCCGGTCGTGATCATGCTGGTCGCCGCCGGCGACAAGTGCCTGCTCGGCCGCCAGAAGCAGTTTCCGCCGGGCATGTATTCCTGCCTTGCCGGCTTCGTCGAAGCCGCCGAGACCATCGAGGACGCTGTGCGCCGTGAGATCTTCGAGGAATCCGGCATTCGCTGCACGGACGTCGCGTATTACATGACGCAGCCCTGGCCATATCCGTCGTCACTGATGATCGGTTGCAGCGCGCGGGCACTGACGGATGAGATCACTGTCGACCACTCGGAGCTGGAAGACGCGCGCTGGTTCAGCCGCGACGAAGCGCGGCTCATGCTGACGCGAACGCATCCGGACGGGCTTGCCGGTCCGCACCCCTTCGCCATCGCCCATCATCTGGTCGGCCGCTGGTTGCAGGGCAAGGACGGCGCATAGCGACGACGGCCGATGTCCGCCAGAACAATCGCGCCGCGCATCCTCTGCATCGGCATTCCCGTGCGCGACCTGACCTTCCGCGTGGACAGCGTCCCCGAGCACGGCAGCAAGGCGAACGCCACGCATCTGGAGGAGATCTGCGGCGGCAACGCTCTCAACGCCGCGATCGCCATCGCGCGCCTCGGCGGCCGCGCTGCGCTGGTCGGGCCGATGGGCGATGCGCGGGAGACCTCGAGCGGCTTCATCCTCGAACGCATGGCGCGCGAGGGCATCGACGTCGGGCACATCGCGCGAATGCCGGGCCTGACGACGCCGGTCTCGACGATCATGATCGACGCGAGCGGCGAACGCACCCTCGTCATCTATCGTGATCCCAAGCTGTGGACGGTGAAGCTGCCTGATGCCGACGCGCTGCTCGGCGATTGCGACGCCATTCTGGTCGAGAGCCGCTGCGCCGAATTCGCCCTTCCCCTCTGCGCCGAGGCGCGACGCCGCGGCATTCCCGTCATCGTCGGCGTCGACCGCGCAATGTCGCCAGGCGATGGCCTTTTCGCGGCCGCCTCGCACATCCTGTTCGCCAGCGAGCAGTTGCGGGAAACGGCCGGTGTCGCCGACGACGGTGGGGCGCTGAAGACGCTGGCGAGGCTGACGCCCGCATTCCTCGCCGGCACCCGCGGCCCGCGCGGCACGATCTGGCTCAATGAGTGGGGCGAGCTGGAGGAGACGCCGGCCTTTCCGGTCCACGCCGTGGATACGCTCGGCGCAGGCGACGTCTTCCATGGTGCTTTTGCACTTCACCTCGCCGAAGGCCGGGATAGGCGGGAGGCGCTGCGATTCGCCGCGGCCGCTGCCGCGCTGAAATGCACCCGCTTTGGTGGCGGTCTGGCCGCCCCGCAACGCATTGAAGTTGAAGAGCTTTTGCACGAAGGCTGACCAGCGCGGCACCCGGGTGTCCGCAATATGGGCTTGCTCTAGAAGATTTTTCTATATATGAGGGATTTCGACCCCTGAAATGGAAAAAAGTTCCTCAAATGAGCGACCTCGCCGTCCAACTGCCAGAGACCAATCGCCGCCTCGACGCCATCGACCGCAAGATTCTGATGGTACTTCAGGAAGACGCTTCCCTGTCCGTCGCCGAGATCGGCGACCGGGTCGGGCTCTCGTCCACGCCTTGCTGGAAGCGCATCCAGCGCCTGGAGGCCGATGGCGTGATCCTCAAGCGAGTGGCGCTGGTCGACCAGAACAAGATCGGGCTCGGCATATCCGTGTTCGTGTCGGTGGAGAGCGCCGACCATTCGGAGGCCTGGCTGAAGAAATTCGCCGAGGCCGTCAGCGCCATGCCTGAGGTGATGGAGTTCTACCGCATGGCCGGCGATGTCGATTACATGCTGCGCGTCGTGGTCGCCGACATGCAGGCCTATGACGTCTTCTACAAGAAGCTGATCAGCGCCGTGCCGCTCAAGAACGTGACCTCGCGCTTCGCCATGGAGAAGATCAAGTCGGTCACCGCACTGCCGATCCCGGTGGTAGTGACGGCTTAGACTTCGAATCTCGCCACAAGGGAACTGTCATCGCCCGGCTCGACCGGGCGATCCAGTATTCCAGAGACGGCGATTGAATACGGCGGTGTACTGGATGCCCCGGTCGAGCCGGGGCATGACAGCGGAGAGGAAGGCATGGATCATGCCTCCCTCGCGCCGCTCAAATCTTCTGATTGTACTCGCCGACTTCCGGATGCGTGCGCAGCACGCCGTCCACCATCTCGAACATGTCGCGCATGCGCTGCTCGGAGACGGGGCTTTCGACAACGACGACGAGCTCGGGCTTGTTGGAGGACGCTCGCACCAGGCCCCAGCTTCCGTCCTCAACCGTGACGCGCACGCCGTTGACGGTGACGAGGTCGCGGATCGATTGCCCCCCGATCTTGGCGCCCTTCTCGTGCAAGCCTTCGAAATGCTTCACCACGGCATCGATGACGCCATATTTGACCTCGTCCGCGCAATGCGGCGACATGGTCGGCGACGACCAGGTCTTTGGCAGCGCGTTCTTCAGGTCGGCCATCGACTTGCCCGGTGCGCGGTCGAGCATGTCGCAGATCGCGATCGCAGAGACGAGGCCGTCGTCATAGCCGCGCCCGAACGGCTTGTTGAAGAAGAAATGGCCCGACTTCTCGAAGCCGGCAAGCGCGCCCATCTCGTTGGTGCGGCGCTTCATGTAGGAATGGCCAGTCTTCCAATAGGCGGTTTTCGCACCCTGCTTCTGCAGCACGGGATCGGTGATGAACAGGCCGGTCGACTTCACGTCGACGACGAACTGCGCGTCCTTGTGGATCGCCGACATGTCACGCGCCAGCATCACGCCGACCTTGTCGGCGAAGATCTCCTCGCCCGTGTTGTCGACGACGCCGCAGCGGTCGCCGTCACCGTCGAAGCCGAGACCGACGTCGGCCTTGTGATGCAGCACCGCATCACGGATCGCGTGCAGCATCTCCATGTCTTCGGGATTCGGATTGTATTTCGGGAAGGTGTGGTCGAGCTCGGTGTCGAGCGGGATCACCTCGCAGCCGATCGCCTCCAGCACCTGCGGGGCGAATGCGCCGGCGGTGCCGTTGCCGCAAGCCGCAACGACCTTGAGTTTGCGCTTCAGCTTCGGGCGGTTGGTGAGATCGGCGATATACCGCGCCGGATAATTTTCGTGGAACTGATAGGAGCCGCCGGCCTTGTTCCTGAAATCGGCGTTGAGCACGATCTCCTTCAGCCGCGTCATCTCGTCGGGGCCGAAGGTCAGCGGACGGTTGGCACCCATCTTCACGCCGGTCCAGCCATTGTCGTTATGCGAGGCCGTGACCATGGCAACGCAGGGCACATCCAGGTCGAACTGCGCAAAATAGGCCATCGGCGTCACGGCAAGGCCAATGTCATGCACCTTGCAGCCCGCCGCCATCAGGCCGGAGATCAGCGCATATTTGATCGAGGCCGAATAGCCGCGGAAGTCGTGCCCGGTGACGATCTCCTGGCGGACGCCGAGCTCGGCGATCAGCGCGCCCAGCCCCATGCCGAGCGCCTGCACCCCCATCAGGTTGATTTCCTTGTTGAACAGCCAGCGCGCGTCGTATTCGCGAAAGCCGGTAGCCTTCACCATGGGTTCGGATTCGAAGGCATAGGTGTTGGGCAGCAGCGAGGATTTCGGCTTGGGAAACATCGAGACAATCTCGTTAGCAGGCAGGAGGAATATACCGCAGGCATAGCGAATGCTCAGGCCGAGCGGAAGGGCGGGATTGTTGGCTTATGGCCGATAATTGCGGCAGTTTGGTAACGGAGAGACGTTGCTTCAAGCGCTGCTCGGAGCGCGCAAGGTTGGGCAAAGCGCCCGGCCAAAGATCTCGGCCATGATCGATCCGTTCCATCGCGGATGTGCACTTTGTGCCTAACAACCTCAGATCGCGAAATCGTGTTGAAACTAACTGGCCCGACCGCGCATATCCCGCTCAGCATTACTCCGTCTCGCCCGATGGACGCTGCGCGATCGATTTGGCGCAGGACGCGGCCTGACCCGATTAATTAGAGCATTAACTCAAGCCTCGTCACGAGCTTTCTCCACGACGTAACGCGTAGGAGACAAAGCATGCGCATGGCGTCGGTCCCGGCCGCGATCGTGGCCGGCTTGATCTTGTTGATCTGCCAAATGATGGCCGCTCAATCGGCCGATAAGAGAGTGTGGGGTATGCCGACTGCTCCTCCGTCGGCGCCCCTGCACCTCAAGCTCGGCGATCCGACGCTTCCGCCGATGGCATACACGATGTTTTGCCTGCACTACCGGGACGAATGCCAGGCCCACCAGCTGTTCCGTGGCGGGCCGATCTCCCTTACGGAGGCACGATGGACAGATTTAAGTGAGGTCAATGAGACCGTGAACAGAGCCATTATCCCGGAACCGAACGAGCCGGTCCTGGGGGTGGAAGATTGGCTGATTGATCCGAAACGCGGCGACTGCAACGATTATGCCGTCAGCAAACGACACAGGCTTCTGAGCCTTGGATGGCCGCAGCGGGCGCTTCTGCTCGCCGAGGTCGTGACCGCCTGGGGCAAGCGCCATCTGGTTCTGCTGGTCCGAGCGAAGAGTGGTGATCTGGTACTGGATAATTTGACGGCGCAGATCAGACCGTGGCCACGCGCACCCTATCGCTGGCTTCGAATTCAATCGCCGAGCAACCCACGATATTGGAACGTCGTCGCGCCGCGTAGCGTATAGAGCTTCGCCGTCAGGCCGTCGACCGAAGCGCTCGCCTACTGTTCCAGCACCATCTGGCCGTTGGCGTATTCGAAGCGCCTCAGCTTGGACAGGAAGGAGAGCCCGAGCAAATTCTCCGACAGCGCCTCGTCCGGCAGCACCATGGCATCGACGTCGCGAACGATGAGACCGCCGACGTCGAGCATCGCGATGCGGGTGCGGGCGGCCTTGATGGTGCCGTTGGCGGTGGTGACGTTCGCGTTGTAATCGCCGTGCGAGGGACGCAGGCCGAAGCGGGCAGCCGAGGTCTCGTTCAGCGCCACTACGGAAGCACCGGTGTCGACCATGAAGCCGATGCGCTGGCCATCGATCCGTCCTTCTGTCTGAAAATGGCCGCGGGCGTCGCGGGGGATGCTGACGCTGCGGTTGCTCCCTTGCGGCGCCGGCGGCTGAACGGCGGCCATCTGGCGCGGGGCCGATGTGGCGGACGCCGAGCTCATCTTGTCGGCCATCTGCGCCATGAATGTGCCCAGCCCAATCATGATGGCCGCGAAGATCATAATGTTACGCATGACACCACTCGGAGCCGAAAACACGATTTCATCACGCTACGCGCCCGCCCGCGAGCGGGCTTGCGGACGGGAGGCCGCCATTTTGGCGAAAAGCGTGACGGAAGGGTTAATGCGACCGTATCGCAACACCACAAGCCCTCATCCTGAGGAGCCCGCGAAGCGGGCGTCTCGAAGGATGGCCACGGGTACGAGCGGGGCCTGCATGGTTCGAGACGCGCGTTCCGCGCTCCTCACCATGAGGGTCTGCCGTCGGTTTACGTCCCGCGCGGCTTGGCGCGCCGGGTGGGCAGTGCGCTCGCGGGATCGTCGGGCCAGGGATGGCGCGGATATCGCCCGCGCAGATCGGAGCGGACCGCTACGTAACTGCCGCGCCAAAAACCGGGCAGGTCGCGCGTCACCTGCACCGGCCGCTGTGCCGGCGACAGCAGCTCCAGAACGAGCGGCACCTTACCGCCCGCAATCGATGGATGAGTGTTGAGCCCGAACAATTCCTGGAGCCGCACCGCGATGGTCGGCCCCTGCTCGGCCTCGTAGTCGATCGCGAGCATCGTCCCTGTCGGCGCCTCGAAATGGGTGGGCGCCTCGCGTTCGAGCCGCGCGCGCAGGTCCCATGGCAACAGCGCCATCAGCGCCTCGGAGAGGTCGCCGGCGGAGACGTCCTTCAGCGCCGTCTTGTCATAGAGCGCGGGCACCAGCCAGTCATCGCGCCGCGCAACCAGGGCGCCGTCGGACAGATCGGGCCAGCTTTCGCCTTCGGCCTTGCGCAGGAACATCACGCGGTCGCGCCACTGGATGGCGGCTTTCGACCAGGGCAGCCGGTCGAGGCCGGCCGCGATCAGGCCTTCGGCGAGGATACGGGCCGTTGTCTCGGACGGCGTAAGCGTGAGCGGAGACTCGGACAATGTGATGGCGTGCAGCGCGCGTTTGCGGCGTGCGCGCAGCGCCATCGCGCCACGATCAAAGGAAATCTCGTCCGAGGTTTCGATGTGCTCGGCGAAATGACCTTCAATGTCGCCCTCGCTGATCGGCGCTGCAAGCAGGATGCGCCCGCTCGCCGCCGTGCCTGTCATCTCGGCCACCGCTATGTAGGGCGCACGCGCAAGCGAAGACGACTGCTCGACGGCCGCGCCGCGGCCGTTGGCCAGCACGAAGCTGCCGTTGCCGCGGTTGCGCGCAACGCGGTCGGGGAAGGCGTAGGCGAGCATGATGCCGGTGGAGAGGTCAACGGATGCAGTTGCGGCCGTGGGGCCCCCTCCCCGCCCCTCCCCCGCAAGGGGGGAGGGAGAAGAGGCGGCGGTTGCGCGGCTCTCGGCGTTCGCGACTTGCGAGGCCCAGCGCCGTGCGAGGTCACGGGCGCTGGTGGCACGAGGTGAGCGGTCGCGGCGGAATTGATCGAGACGGTGGTCGAGATCGACGCTGTCGCCGCCGAGCCCGCGCTCGGTGAGAATGGCGGCGATTTCGGCGGCGGCCTCGCCGCTGCCAGCGCGATGCGAATCCACGATCATGCGCGCGAGCCGCGGCGGCAGCGCCAGCGCGCGCAGGCTCTTGCCTTCCATCGTGATTCGACCGTCGCCATCGAGCGCGTTGAGCTCGGCGAGCAGGCTCTTCGCCTCTTTCCAGGCGGGCGCAGGCGGCGGATCGAGAAAGGACAACGCGGTAGGATCGCTCACGCCCCATTGCGCAAGATCGAGCACGAGCGAGGAAAGGTCCGCGCTCAGAATTTCGGGCTGGGTGTAGGGCACGAGCGAGGCGGTCTGCGGCTCGTCCCAGAGCCGGTAGCACACGCCGGGCTCGGTGCGGCCGGCGCGACCGCGGCGCTGATCGACTGCAGCGCGCGAGGCGCGCACGGTCTCGAGTCGCGTCAAGGCGATGCCGGGCTCATAGCGCGGCACGCGGGCAAGACCGGAATCGACGACGATGCGCACGCCCTCGATGGTGAGCGAGGTCTCCGCAATCGAGGTCGCCAGCACCACCTTGCGCGTGCCTTTGGGCGCAGGCGCAATGGCGCGATCCTGCACGGCGGCATCCAGCGCGCCGAACAGCGGCACGATCTCGATGGCAGCGTCATGGACGCGTTCGGCGACAAAGTTCTGCGTGCGCCGGATCTCGGCCGCGCCGGGCAGGAACGCCAGCACCGAGCCGGCATCGGCGCGCAGCGCGGAGGCAATCGCATCCGCCATCTGCCGCTCCAGCGGCGCGTCCGCCTTGCGGCCGAGATAACGCGTCTCGACGGGGAACGCGCGGCCCTCGCTCGCGACGACGGGCGCTTCCCCGAGGAGCCTCGCCACCCGGGCGCCGTCCAGCGTCGCCGACATCACGAGGATGCGCAAATCCTCTCGCAGGCCCAACTGCGCATCGCGCGCCAGCGCGAGGCCGAGGTCGGCATCCAGCGAGCGCTCGTGGAATTCGTCGAACAGGACGGCGGCGACGCCCGTCAGCTCGGGATCGTCGAGGATCTGGCGGGTGAAGATGCCTTCCGTCACCACCTCGATGCGGGTCGCGCGCGAGATTTTCGAGCCGAAGCGGACACGATAGCCGACCGTCTCGCCGGCGCGCTCGCCGAGCGACTTCGCCATGCGGTCGGCGCTTGCGCGGGCCGCGATGCGCCGCGGCTCGAGCACGATGATCTTCTTGGCTTTCGCCCAGGGCGCATCCAGCAGCGCCAGCGGCACGCGCGTGGTCTTACCAGCACCGGGCGGCGCCACCAGCACGGCAGCGTTGTGCGCTTCCAGGGTGCGCGACAGGTCGTCGAGCACCGCATCGATCGGAAGGGGCGTGTCGAAGCTGCGAGGCAATATCCGCTAATCCGTCGTCGCCCGCCTCGTGCGCAATCGCGCGCTAAGGAGAGCGATCCAGTCAACCTAAGACCCTCGTCACCGACGAAGGTCGAGCGTACTGGATACCCCGCCTTCGCGGGGTATGACAACAAGATGCGGCGATCAAACCTGACCGGCAGGCCGTCCCACGCTCTCATAGACGAAGCCGGCGGCTTCCATGTCTTCGGGACGGTAGATGTTGCGCAGATCGACCACGACGGGCTGCACCATGATCTCCTTCAGCCGGTCGAGATCGAGCGCGCGGAACTGCACCCATTCGGTGACGATGACCAGCGCGTCCGCGCCCTTGGCGCAGGCATACGCATCCTCGCAATACTCGATCGCCGGCAACTCTTGCTTGGCCTGCTCCATACCGACCGGGTCATAGGCCCGCACCTTCGCGCCCTGGTCGAGCAGACCCGTGACGAGCGGGATCGAGGGCGCATCGCGCATGTCGTCGGTGTCGGGCTTGAAGGTGAGACCGAGCACGCCGATGGTCTTGCCGCGCAGCGCGCCGCCGAGCGCGTGGCTGACCTTGCGCGCCATCGCGCGCTTGCGGTTCTCGTTGACGGCAAGCACTGCCTCGACGATGCGCAGGCTCACGTCATAGTCCTGCGCGATCTTGATCAGGGCCTTGGTGTCCTTGGGGAAGCAGGAGCCGCCGAAGCCCGGGCCCGCGTGCAGGAACTTGGTGCCGATGCGGTTATCCAGGCCAATGCCGCGCGCGACCTCCTGGACGTTGGCGCCGACCTTCTCGGACAAATCGGCGATCTCGTTGATGAAGGTGATCTTGGTCGCCAGAAACGCGTTGGCGGCGTATTTGATCATCTCCGCCGTGCGGCGCGCGGTGAACATCAGCGGCGCCTGGTTCAGCGACAGCGGGCGGTAGATGTCGCCCATCACTTTTCGGCCACGCTCGTCATTGGTGCCGACCACGATGCGATCCGGGAATTTGAAATCGCGGATCGCGGCGCCCTCGCGCAGGAATTCGGGGTTGGACGCGACCACCACATCGGCCTTCGAATTGGTCTCGCGGATGATGCGTTCGACCTCATCGCCGGTGCCGACCGGAACGGTCGACTTGGTGACCACGACCGTGAACCCGGAGAGCGACCCAGCGATCTCGCGCGCGGCAGCGTAGACGTAGGACAGGTCCGCATGACCATCGCCGCGCCGCGACGGCGTGCCGACCGCGATGAACACGGCATCCGCCTCCGCCACCGGCCCGGAAAGATCGGTCGTGAAGCTCAGGCGCTTGGCCTTCACATTGGTCTCGACCAGCGAGTCGAGCCCCGGCTCGTAGATCGGGATCTCACCGCGGTGGAGCGCGGCGATCTTGCGCTCGTCCTTGTCGACGCAGGTGACGTCATGGCCGAAATCCGCAAAGCAAGCACCGGAAACCAGCCCCACATAGCCCGTGCCGATCATGGCAATTCGCATGAAAAACCTGCCTGTCTTGGTTAACGCATGATGATGCTTTGCAGCGGTCTTAGAGCATTTTCATGTCCGCGGGGAAGAGGCTGGCCCCAAGAAACACGGCAAGAAAACCGGCATGTGATTTGTAGAGTAAAGGAGACCGAAACCCTGCGCCGGCATACTGCCTCGCTCTTGGGCGGTAAGCGCCTCGAAAAGGGACACCATGACACTATCAGGCACAATCGCCGCAAGCGGAGGTTCCAAGACCTCGCCGCCAGCGCGCGTCGATTGGGTCGATTATGCCAAGGGAATCTGCATCGTCATGGTCGTGATGATGCACTCGGTGCTGGGGGTTGAGATCGCCGCCGGCGAACCCGGGTTCATGCATGGTCTGGTCGCCTTCGCAAAGCCGTTCCGGATGCCGGATTTCTTCCTGATTTCGGGACTATTCTTGCCGCTCGTGATCGACCGCGACTGGCGAATCTATCTCGACCGCAAGGTCGTGCATTTCGCCTATTTTTATGTCCTCTGGGTGACAATCCAGTTCGGCTTCAAGGCACCGGCTTTCGCCGCCGAGACGAGCTGGCGTGATGCGGGCCTTCTGTATCTCGAGTCATTCATCGAGCCGTTCGGCACGCTCTGGTTCATTTACCTGCTACCGATCTTCTTCGTCGTCACAAAACTGACACGGCGAATCCCGCCGCTCGCGATCTGGCTCGCCGCGGCACTGCTGGAGACGGCGCGCATCGCAACGGGATGGACCGCGATCGACGAGTTCTGCGCACGCTTTGTCTATTTCTACTCGGGCTACCTGTTTGCGGATTACGTGTTCGCCTTGTCGGATCGCGCGCGCAGGCATCCAGCCGTTGCCCTCGCCACGCTTGGCGCGTGGGCGCTCGTCGATGCGGGTCTCGTTGCATACGGCGCAAGCGAATGGCCGGTGGTCTCGCTTCTGCTCGGCCTCTGCGGCGCGTGCGCCATCGTGACGATGGGCACGCTGCTCGCGCATGCGCGCTGGCTCAACTTCCTTCGGTTCTGCGGCGAGCATTCGATCGTGATCTATCTCGCCTTCTTCCTGCCGATGGCCGCGACGCGAACGCTGCTGCTGCGCACTGGCGTTGTTCCCGACATCGGCATGATGTCGCTGATCGTCACCATTGCGGGCGTCGCCGGTGCGCTCCTAATCTGGCAGGTCGCGCTGCGCATGCACGCCCACTTCCTGTTCGAGCGTCCGGACGCCTTCTGGATAGCGCCGAAGAAGGCGGGGCCGGTTTTGCAGGCGGCGGAGTAGCGCTCGCTCCGCTGTCGTCGCCCGGCTTGACCGGGCGACCCAGTATTCCAGAGACGGCGGGTATCTACCGATAGGCCGCGGCGTACTGGATTCCCCGCTTTCGCGGGGAATGACAGTGGGGATAGTGGCGCCAGCAGCCCAAAAATCCCCCTTCCAAGGCTGTCAAATGCCGCAAAAATTCATACATTGCGGCCATGCCCAAGAGCTCCCCGAAAACCGCCGCCAAGTCCGAGACAACCAAGTCCGAGACAACCAACTCCGAGACAAAGGCAGAAACCAAATCCGCTGCTGCCCAGCCTGCTGCCAAAGCCGTGGTGGCGAAGGCAGCGGGCAAGGGCGACCATGTGTTCCTGGTCGACGGTTCCTCCTACATCTTCCGCGCCTATCACGCGCTGCCGCCGCTCAACCGCAAGTCCGACGGCTTGCAGGTCAATGCCGTGCTCGGCTTCTGCAACATGCTGTGGAAGCTGCTCCGCGACATGCCCGCGGACAACCGGCCGACGCATCTGGCGATCGTTTTCGACAAGTCGGAGGTCACCTTCCGCAACAAGATCTATCCCGAGTACAAGGCGCACCGGCCGCCCGCGCCGGACGATCTCATCCCGCAATTCGCGCTGATCCGCGAGGCCGTGCGCGCCTTCGACCTGCCCTGCCTGGAACAGGTCGGCTTCGAGGCTGACGATCTGATCGCGACCTATGCGCGGCAGGCAAACGAGCGTGGCGCCGTCACGACCATCGTGTCCTCCGACAAGGACCTGATGCAGCTCGTCAATGACAAGATCACCATGTACGACACCATGAAGGATCGCCGTATCGGCATTCCCGAGGTGATCGAGAAATTCGGCGTGCCGCCGGAGAAGGTGGTCGAGGTGCAGGCGCTGGCCGGCGATTCCACCGACAACGTGCCGGGCGTGCCCGGCATCGGCATCAAGACCGCGGCGCAACTGATCGTCGAATATGGCGACCTGGAGCAGCTTCTGTTTCGCGCGACCGAAATCAAGCAGCCGAAGCGGCGCGAGGCGCTGATCGAGAACGCCGAGAAGGCGCGGATCTCGCGCCAGCTCGTGCTGCTCGACGACAAGGTCGATCTCGAAGTGCCGCTGGACGATCTCGCCGTCCACGAGCCCGACGCGCGCAAGCTGGTCGCCTTCCTGAAGGCGATGGAGTTCACGACGCTGACACGTCGCGTCGCCGAATACGCCCAGATCGATCCCGCCGACGTGGAGGCCGATCCCGGCTACAAGACCGGCGCCAGCGTGTTCTCGCCGCTGCCGCCCTCGGACGTCGTGCCGGCGCCGGGACTTGCTCCGGGATCTGGCGCATCGACGCAAGCCGTACCCACGGAGCGCAACAAGGCCGCGGGGAAGGAGGACAAGGCTGCAAGCCCCAAGGGCACGCCGGTGTCGCTCGCCGAGGCCCGCGCGGAAGCCGCGCGCAGGACCAGGATCGACCGCGCCAAATATCAGACGATCACGACCCTCGATCAGCTCAAGGCGCTGATCGCGCGCATCCACGACGCCGGCCATGTCGCGCTCGAGGTGAAGGCGAACTCGGAAGACCCGATGCAGGCCGACATCTGCGGCATCGCGCTGGCGCTTGGCGCGGACGATGCCGTCTATGTACCGCTGGCCCACAAGCCGCCCGGCGGCGGCGCCGGCCTGTTCGATGCCGGGCTCGCGCCCGACCAGGTGAAATTCGAAGCGGCGGTTGCGGCACTGAAGCCCGTGCTCGAGTCGAAGGGCATCCTGAAGATCGGATACAATGCCAAGTTCATCACGGTGCTGCTGGCGCAGGCCGGCATCACGCTGTGTAACCACGACGACGCGGAATTGATATCCTACGTGCTCGACGCCGGCCGGGGCTCGCACGCGCTGGAATCGCTTGCCGAGCGCTGGCTCGGCCACGCGGTGCTCAGCGAAAGCGAGCTCATCGGCAGCGGCAAGAACAAGCTCACTTTCGACCAGGTCGCGATCGACAAGGCAACCGAGCATTCCGCCGAGCGCGCCGATGTGACCTTGCGTTTGTGGCGCGTGCTGACACCGCGCCTTGTCGCCGAGCACATGACCTCCGTCTACGAGACGCTGGAGCGACCGCTTACCAGCGTGCTTGCGCGCATGGAACGCCGCGGCATCTCGATCGACCGCCAGGTGCTGTCACGGCTGTCGGGCGACTTCGCCCAGACCGCGGCGCGGGTGGAAGCCGAGATCCAGGAGATCGCCGGCGAGCCGGTCAATGTCGGCAGCCCGAAGCAGATTGGCGACATCCTGTTCGGCAAGATGGGACTTCCGGGCGGCACCAAGACCAAGACCGGCGCGTGGTCGACGACGGCGCAGGTGCTGGATGATCTCGCCGAGCAGGGCCACGACTTCCCGAAGAAGATACTGGAGTGGCGCCAGGTCTCGAAGCTGAAATCGACCTATACCGACGCGCTGCCGAATTACGTCAATCCGCAGACCCACCGCGTGCACACGACCTACGCGCTGGCAGCGACCACCACGGGCCGGCTGTCGTCGAACGAGCCGAACTTGCAGAACATCCCGGTGCGCACCGAGGACGGGCGAAAGATCCGCCGCGCCTTCATCGCGACGCCCGGGCACAAGCTGGTCTCGGCCGACTATTCGCAGATCGAGCTGCGGCTGCTCGCCGAGATCGCCGACATTCCCGTGCTGAAGCAGGCGTTCAAGGACGGGCTCGACATTCACGCGATGACCGCGTCGGAAATGTTCGGCGTGCCGATCAAGGGCATGCCGAGCGAAATCCGGCGCCGCGCCAAGGCGATCAATTTCGGCATCATCTACGGCATCTCCGCGTTCGGCCTTGCCAACCAGCTCGGCATCGCGCGCGAGGAGGCCTCCGCCTACATCAAGAAGTATTTCGAGCGCTTCCCCGGCATCCGCGCCTATATGGACGAAACGCGCGATTTCTGCCGGAGCCACGGCTATGTCACGACGCTGTTCGGCCGCAAGTGTCACTACCCTGATATCAAGGCATCCAACGCCTCGGTGCGCGCCTTCAACGAGCGCGCCGCGATCAACGCGCGCTTGCAGGGTACAGCCGCCGACATCATCCGCCGCGCCATGACGCGGGCGGAAGACGCGCTCGCGGCAAAAAAACTCTCCGCGCAGATGCTGCTTCAGGTGCATGACGAATTGATCTTCGAGGTGCCGGACGCGGAGGTCGAAGCGACGTTGCCGGTCGTGCAGCACGTAATGCAGGACGCGCCCTTCCCGGCCGTGCTGCTCTCGGTGCCGCTGCATGTCGATGCCCGCGCGGCGACCAATTGGGACGAGGCGCACTGACGACGGACACCCTGATGAAGATCGCGACGATCTCCGGCAGCTTGCGGGCCGGTTCGAGCAATGCGGCTGCGTTGCGTGCAGCGGCTCGGCTCGCACCTGTTGGTGTCGACGTGGTGGCCTTCGAAGGAATTGGGGTCCTGCCCTTCTTCAATCCGGACCTCGATGGCGATGACGTTCCCGCCCCAGTCGGGGCAATGCGCAACTTCATTGGAAGCGTGGATGGCCTCCTGATCTCCAGCCCCGAAAATGCCCGCGGTGTCGCCGGCGTCCTGAAGAATGCGCTCGACTGGCTGGTCGGAAGCCATGAATTTCCGGGCAAGCCGATCGCATTGATCAACACGTCGCCGCGCGCCACGCACGCGCTCGCCGCCCTCACGCTCACCTTGGAGACGATGTCGGCCCGGATCGCACGGGAAGCTTGTGTGACGCTGCCCCTGCTCGGCGGCGCCTGGGACGAGCACCGCATCGTCGCAGATCCTGCCGTCGCGGAGCCGCTGCGTTCGGCGATGGAGTGTTTTGCGGCGTTCATCCGGAGCGTTGAGGCCGACGCGCCCTAATCAGTGAATTGTCCTCCGTGCAATTGCGGAATGGCGGCGCGAGCCCTCGCATATTAGAATAGTGCATCTCCCGCACGAGTTCATCGATGCCTCACACATCCGCCTTGCTCGGCTTTGCCCTCGTTTGCCTCGGCCTCGTACTGACACCGGGGCCGAACATGATTTATCTGATCTCGCGCTCGATCACGCAGGGGCCGGCGGCCGGCATCGTCTCGCTCGGCGGCGTAGCACTGGGCTTCGTGTTCTACATGCTGTGCGCGGCGTTCGGCATCACCGCGCTGCTGCTCGCCATTCCCTTCGCCTATGACGCGCTGCGCCTCGCCGGCGCCGGCTATCTGTTCTGGCTCGCCTGGCAAGCGGTGAAGCCGGGCGGCCGCTCGCCGTTCCAGGTGGAGAAGCTCGCCGTCGACGGCCCGCGAAAGTTGTTCGCCATGGGGTTCGTGACCAACCTCCTCAATCCGAAGATCGCGATGCTGTATCTGGCGCTGCTGCCGCAGTTCATCGACCCGGCCGCCGGCACCGTGCTAACACAGTCGCTGGCACTGGGTGCAATCCAGATCGCGATCAGCGTCAGCGTCAACGCCGTGATCGCGCTCGCGGCCGGCTCGATCGCGCTGTTCCTGGCGACACGCCCGAGCTGGATGCTGGTGCAACGCTGGCTGATGGGCACGGTGCTCGCCGGACTTGCCGTGCGGATGGCGGTGGAGGCAAAGCGGGTTTGACGGCGTTCTTCCTTCTCCCCTTGCGGGAGAAGGTGGCGCGAAGCGCCGGATGAGGGGTTCTCTCCATGCGCTAGACCGTTCGTGAGGATAGTGACCCCTCACCCGTCTCGCCGCTTCGCGGCGATCCACCCTCTCACACAAGGGGAGAGGGTGAGAAGCAACCTCAATCCAGTTTCGCCTCCATCCCCCGCTTCACCGCAGGGCGCGCCATCAAGGCCTCGTACCAGCGCTTCACGTTCGGGAAGTCCGCGAGCTCCACCTTGTGGCGCGGGTGGCGCCACGCCCAGCCCAGGATGGCGAAATCGGCGACCGAGAGATCGCCCGCGACGTAGTCGCGGCCCTCGAGCCGTCGATCCAGCACGCCGTAGAGACGACGCGTCTCGGCCATGTAGCGCTTCAACCCGTAGGCGCGGTCCTGCTCGTTCTCCAGCGCAATGAAATGGTGCACCTGGCCGGGCATCGGCCCGAAGCCGCCCATCTGCCACATCAGCCATTCGTAGACGGGGATGCGGGCCGCCAGCGGCTTCGGCAGGAATTTGCCGGTCTTCTCGCCGAGATAGAGCAGGATGGCACCGGATTCGAACACGCTGACGGGCTTGCCGTCCGGCCCCTCGGGGTCGACGATCGCGGGAATCTTGTTGTTCGGGCTGAGCTTGAGGAACTCGGGCGCCATCTGTTCGCCCTTGGTGATGTTCACCGGGAAGACCTTGTAAGGGAGCCCCATTTCCTCCAGCGCGACCGAGATTTTCCGGCCGTTCGGCGTATTCCAGGTGTGGAGCTCGATGGTCATTGGCCTTTTCCTTCCCGCTTTGTCCGGCATCCCACTACTCCAGGACGTCGCGGCCTTACAACCAGCGGTCCGGCATGGTGGCTGTCCAAACGGCGCGGACGATGCCCTGTTGACGGTGGTTTTGCGGGCCCATCCCCCTCTGGCATGTCGGCCCTGTGACGGATAAATTCCGCCTCCTCCAAAAGTGCCCCAGAGGGACCGTCGTGTCGAAATCAGCCTCCCGCGCCCGCTTGTTCGAAATCATCCGCCGGCGCTCCTTCGGCCGCGGCGAGGTGACTCTCGCGTCGGGCCGCAAGAGCGATTTCTATTTCAACCTGAAGCCGACCATGCTCGACCCCGAAGGGGCGACATTGCTTGCCGAGCTCACCTATGAGGCGCTGAAGGACGACCAGCTCGATTTCATCGGCGGGCTGGAGATGGGCGCGGTGCCGCTGGCGGGCGCGCTCGCGCAGATTTCCTGGATCAAGGGTCATCCGATCGCGGCCTTCTTCGTGCGCAAGAAGCCGAAGGAGCACGGCGCGAAGCTGGCAGTCGAAGGTCTTGCCAAGGGCGAGACGCTGGACGGCAAGCGCGTCGTGATCGTCGAGGACGTCACCACTACCGGCGGCTCGGCGATGAAGGCCGTGGAATCCGTCCGCGAGGCCGGCGCCAATGTGGTGCTGGTGCTGACCATGGTCGACCGCGAGGAAGGCGCCAACGATACCTTCGGCCAAGCCGGCCTGCCATTCCGCTCGCTCTACAAGGCATCGGAATTTTTGAAGAGCTGAGACACAGCAAGGCTCTATCCATTGTCTCGCCTGGGCTTAACCCCGGCCTTGACGCGATTCGATCCAACAACCGCCACGGTCACCGCTCATTTACTATCCGGCACTATGGTGAATCAGCGCTGAGACACGTTGCACTCGGTGGGGTTCGTTGCGTCCGGTGGAGTGGGCCTTGCGTACAGATTTTTCCAATGTGCGTTGGCCGCAACGCGCAATGCTTGTGGCCACAACTGTTGCCGCGCCGCTTCTCGTGGCGCCAGCACCCGTGTCCGCCGAGGGCCTGTTCGACTTCTTCTTCAACGCACTCCAGCGTCCGCAGCGCAGCGCGCCGCAGTCGAGTTCCTATATCGATCCCTTCGCGGCAGCACAGCCGAATGGGCCCGCCCAGGATTCGCCCACGCGTGCGGCCTCCGGCGGTTCCGGTCCGGCGTTCTGCGTGCGCACCTGCGACGGCAAGTATTTTCCACTGATGCGCGGCGTGGCCTCGCCGGCGCAGATGTGTCAGGCGTTCTGTCCTGCCACAACGACGAGGATCTATTTCGGCTCCAGCATCGACGGCGCCACTTCGCAGACTGGCGAGCGTTATGCCGACAGCGAGAACGCATTCGCCTTCCGCAAGGCGCTGCGCGCGGACTGCACATGCAATGGCCGCGAGCCGGTCGGACTTGCGCCGGTTGATTTGGCGCTAGATACGTCCCTGAAGGCCGGCGACGTGATCGCGACGAGTGACGGTCTCGTCGCCTATACCGGCGTTCGCCTCGGCAACGACCAGGCCGCCGACTTCACGCCGGTCGCCTCTTATCCCGGCCTCACCGCACAGGTCCGCTCCCGCCTCGGCGAGATGAAGGTTGCGCCGGTGCGCGCCGAGACGGTAGCGGCGGACGCGCCACCGCCGGAGATCGTGCGCGAGACGCCGCCGGATGTGACGGTGCCGAAGTCGTCGCCGACGCAGAAATCGGGTAGGCGCGCGGGGCTGAACTGAGACCCTCATGGTGAGGAGCGCGGAACGCGCGTCTCGAACCATGAAAGCCCGGCTGTTGCATCTCGGCCTTCATCCTTCGAGACGCCTGCTTCGCAGGTTCCTCAGGACGAGGAGCGAGAGCATCACCGTCCGATGATCACGCCGATCACGTTCGGCGCTGCCAGATATTTCTCCTCGATCGCCGCGCGCGCCGCGGCACGGTTTTCCGGCGTGAGCAATCCGCGCTTCTCGGCGAGGATCATCCAGCAAAAGCCCCACCAGTCCGTCAGCATGCCCGCATCGTCGACGAGGTCATAACCCTGCTCGGCCGCGAAAATGCGCGCCTGCGCCTCATCGAGCGTGTCGAGGAACAGATGGTCCTCGGCCGAGAACAGGTCATCGCTGATATCGTCGATGGTGTAACCCCAGATCGACTGGCACACCGCGTTGAACTCGCGGTCGATCTGATCGTCATCGACCGCGTAGCGCCGCGCCGCCTGATGCAGCCGCGACAGCGAGCGCGCGAAGTCGCCAATTCGGGTGAGGGCGAATTGATCAAAGGCAATGGTGGACATGTAGTCCTCGCGAAATCGGACAGACGCTAGATATTGTGTCGACGGAACACCGAATCATAATGGTATATCAAAGACTTGCTAAAGTGTTCTTAATTCGTTCCCGCTCTTCCACGGCATCGTTCTGGCGAGAGCCTTCGTAGGGTGGAGAGCACGAACCGAGCGCGAACTCCATCCCCTCGGAAAGGCTGAGGATCGATCCCACGCTGCCTTCGTTGCTGCGATGCATCCGCGTTGAGCTTGCGGGAACTTTCGGCATACTCCCGATCACTGGCCAAGCATGGTCAGATTGGGGGAGAATTGCCATGACTTCGAATTTGATGACCGCGATAGCGGTCGCACTTGCGGTTTCGGTGCTTGGGACGACTGCGGCCCTCGCCGACAAGGGCTGCAAGGACATTCCATCAAAATGCGCGATCGAGATTGGCGGCCGTTGCGATCCCGTTAGCGGACACTGGGAATACGGCCGCAACGGCGCCGGCGGCAGTACGCAGGCGTACAACGCTTGCGTCGCCCGGGCGCTGGCGCAGCAGAAAAAATAGCCGGCGGGAAAGACTGTAAGTCAGGAAAGGACCCAGAGGCCGCCCCTGTCGGCGGCTTCTTCCTTTTCAACCGCTCAATTCGCCGCCGACAGCATCCTGTCGCCGCAATAATTCGCGTAGAACCTGCCGCCGCACTGATGCTTGATGGCGGCGCAGCGCGCGGCGGGCGTGGCGTTTTGCGGCAGGGAGAACGCACAGCTCAGGCCATCGGCGCTGCGGCCGATCCTGTCGGCGGCAAAGGCAGCGCTGGAGGCGGTGATGCAGATGACGAGCAAGGCGGCCGTGGCGATTTCGATCAGCAGTCTCATGGACCTATCCTCCCTCCACACCAAGGGCTGAATCCTTCACCACTCTAGCACGAAAATCCGGGCCTCTCCGTGCGCGACCGGGTTCCCAAAGCGGCCCATTCCTTGCATAAATTGACGCCGGCGCAGTGCACGGTTGCGGCGGCACGGTTCCGCTCCCGCGACGAGCCGCGTAAGGTTTTGCCGCGCACGATTTGGCGCGTAAACTTTGTTGTGTGTCCCGAGACCAGGAAGTGACTGTTTTGCAAGAGCAATCGTTCCAGCCGAATTTTCCCGCAGCCGGTCAGCCCATCGACGAGCTGGCGCTGACGGAGATCAAGGGTGCGATCCTGGCAAAGCTGCGCCTTGCCATAGGCAAGGACGCGGGCATGGCGACCAGGCACGACTGGTACCAGGCCGCAGCTCTCGCGCTGCGCGACCGCATCGTGCATCGCTGGCTCAGCGCTGAAAAGCGCAGCTACGATGCCGGCCGCAAGCGCGTCTACTACCTCTCGCTCGAATTCCTGATCGGCCGTCTCTTCACCGACGCGCTGAACAACATGGGATTGCTCAATATCTTCGAGGTCGCACTCGGCGATCTCGGCGTCTCGCTCCCAGAGCTGCGCAAATGCGAGCCGGATGCCGCGCTCGGCAATGGCGGCTTGGGCCGGCTCGCGGCCTGCTTCATGGAGAGCATGGCGACGCTGTCGATCCCCGCGATCGGCTACGGCATCCGTTACGATTACGGCCTGTTCCGCCAGATCATCAATCAGGGCTGGCAGCAGGAATATCCGGACGAATGGCTGAGCTTCGGCAACCCCTGGGAATTGCAACGGCCGGAAGTCGTCTATCACGTCCATTTCGGCGGCGGAGTCGAGCATGTCGACGACAGGGGCCGCGACCGCTCGATCTGGCATCCGGCCGAGACCGTGCAGGCGATCGCCTATGATACGCCGATCGTCGGCTGGCGGGGCCAGCACGTCAACGCGCTACGGCTATGGTCGGCGCGCTCGCCCGATCCGCTGAAGCTCGACGTGTTCAATTCGGGTGACTATGTCAGCGCATCGTCCGAGCAGGCGCGGGCGGAAGCGATCTGCAAGTTCCTCTATCCGAATGACGAGAGCCCGGCGGGCCGCGAGCTGCGCCTTCGCCAGGAATATTTCTTCGTCTCGGCCTCGCTCCAGGATCTCGTCAAGCGGCATCTCTCCGCAGACGGACAGTTGCGCAGCCTGTCCATGAAGGTCGCGGTGCAGCTCAACGACACTCATCCGTCCCTTGCCGTGACCGAGTTGATGCGGATCCTGATAGACCTGCACAATTTCCGCTGGGACGAGGCATGGAAGATCACCGTCGCCACGCTCTCCTACACCAACCACACGCTGCTGCCGGAAGCGCTGGAAACCTGGCCCGTCGAGCTGTTCGAGCGGCTATTGCCGCGGCATCTCGAGATCATTTACCGCATCAACGTCCAGCACCTCGCGCTGGCCGAAGCGCGCTGCCCCGGCGACATCGATTTCCGCGCCTCGGTCTCGCTGATCGACGAGAAGAGCGGCCGCCGCGTGCGCATGGGCCAGCTCGCCTTCGTCGGCTCGCACCGCATCAACGGCGTCTCGGCGATGCATTCGGACCTGATGCGCGAGACCGTGTTTCACGATCTCAACCATCTCTATCCCGGCCGCATCACCAACAAGACCAACGGCATCACCTTCCGCCGCTGGCTGATGCTGGCGAACCCGAAGCTCACGGATCTCTTGCGCGAGGCTTGCGGCGAGGCCGTGCTCGACGATCCCACGCAACTGACGCTCCTGGAAGCGCGCGCCAGCGACGTCGCGTTCCAGCAAAAATTCCGCAGCGTCAAGCGTCACAACAAGACGGCGCTCGCGCGCGTGATCGGCGAGCGACTCGGCATCAAGGTCGACCCGAGCGCGCTGTTTGACGTGCAGATCAAGCGTATCCACGAGTACAAGCGCCAGCTCCTCAACATCATCGAGACGGTCGCGCTGTACCAGGCGATCAAGGACAATCCCGACGGCAACTGGGTGCCGCGTGTGAAGATTTTTGCCGGCAAGGCGGCGGCGAGCTACCGCTACGCCAAGCTGATCATCAAGCTGATCAACGACGTCGCCGAGGTCGTCAACAACGATCCTGCGATCGGCGGCAAGCTCAAGGTCGCCTTCCTGCCCGACTATAATGTCAGCCTCGCCGAGGTGATCATTCCCGCGGCCGATCTCTCCGAGCAGATCTCGACCGCCGGCATGGAAGCCTCCGGCACCGGCAACATGAAGCTGGCGCTGAACGGAGCCATCACGATCGGCACCCTCGACGGCGCCAATATCGAGATCCGCGACCAGGTCGGCGCGGAGAACATCGCGATCTTCGGCATGGAGGCCGGCGACGTGATGATCCGGCGCAAGCAGGGCCTGGATGCCGCAGACGTGATCCGCAAATCCCCGCAGCTCTCGCGCGCCATCAATTCGATCGGTGGCGGCGAGTTTTCGCCCGGCGAGGCCAGCCGCTTCGAATCCATCGCGCACGCGCTGCGCTATCTCGACCACTACATGGTCAGCGCCGACTTCGAATCCTACTACGAGACGCAACGCAGCATCGACGCGCGCTGGCAGATGGCGCCGGCCTGGACACGGGCCTCCATCCTCAACGTCGCGCGCATGGCATGGTTCTCTTCCGACCGCACCATCCGCGAATATGCCGAGGAGATCTGGAACGTTCCGGTGCATCCGACGACGCCCGCCTTTCAGGAAGCAGAGGATCAGCGCGGCGCGACGGGCTGATTTTTCCGCAGCGCGAAATCTGGGTTACCCGCGAGGTCATTGCATAATTCCCTGACGATGATGATATGACCATCATCATCTCGGGGGGGGCGCTTTCAGTGGTGGTCCCCCCCGGCCCAACGCTCGTCATTGCTGTGCAAGTTCACTAATTCGGTGATCGAATGGTTTGGGTCTGGGCCTCGGCAAATCCCTTTGGTGT
>NZ_JBANBJ010000045.1:0-72181 GCF_059803515.1 Bradyrhizobium sp. UFLA05-125
GCTCCAGCACGTGGGCAGACTTCCGGACACCATAGCGCATGGCAGGCCTCGCGGGGTTCGCGATGGCGAGGTTAGGCTAATTTCGGCAGTGGCGGAAGGTTGGTCGAGTCACGGAGGGGTGATGCGAGGTGGTGGTGAGGATGCGTGAGGAACGGGCAACACACGCCACTGTCGTCCCGGACAAGCGCAGCGCAGCGGAGCGCTGATCCGGGACCCATACCCCCAGGGAGAAGTTTGGCGAAGACTGTTAGTTGCGCTGCCGAGCAACGATCACCGCGCGCTACGGATGGATCGCGCGGTTTGAGTCCCGGGCTCGCGCTTCGCGCGCCCCGGGACGACACTGTGAATGTGGCGACGGCGTCCCAACTCATGCGCACAACATGTACGCACGCACCGCCCTCCTCACCTCGCCCCGAACGTCGTCTTGCCGAACAGCGCCTTCTGCGTCGAGGGCTGCGAGCGCCAGTATTGCGGCGGGGCATCGACGGTACCGCCGAGCTCGGCGGCGGCGTGCCAGCCCCAGCGAGGATCGTAGAGCATGGCCCGCGCAAGCGCGACCATGTCGGCCTTCCCCGAGGCGACGATCTCCTCGGCGTGCCGTGCTTCCGTGATCAGGCCGACCGCGATCGTCGTCACGCCGGTCTCGCGCTTGATGGCCTCCGCGAACGGCACCTGGTAGCCGGGGCCGAGCGGAATCTTCTGCAGCGGCGACACGCCACCGGAGGAGGCGTCGATCCAGTCGATGCCGTGGCTCTTCAGCGCTTTGACGAATTCGATGGTCTGCGGCAGGTCCCAGCCGTCCTCGAGCCAGTCGGTCGAGGACACCCGCATGCCGATGGGCTTGTCATGCGGGAAAGCCGCGCGCACCGCGTCGAACACCTCGAGCGGAAAGCGCATGCGATTTTCGAGCGAGCCGCCATACGCGTCGGTGCGGTGGTTGGAGATCGGCGAGAGGAATTGATGCATGAGATAGCCGTGCGCGCCGTGCAGCTCGATCGCGTCGATGCCGAGGCGCTCCGCGCGGCGCGCGCAGTCGACGAAGGCGTCGCGGATGCGGATCATGCCGGCGCGGTCGAGCGCGGTGGGGGCCGCCTCGCCCTCCTTGTGCGGCAACGCACTTGGGGCAACCGTCTGCCAGCCGCCCTGCTCCACGGCGATCAACTGCCCGCCATCCCAGGGCCGCGCGGAAGAGCCCTTGCGGCCGGCATGCGCGAGCTGCATCGCGACGGCGGCGGTGGAATGCTTGCGCACGGAGGCGATGATCGGCTTCAGCGCGGCCTCGCAGGCATCGCTGTAGAGCCCGAGGCATCCCGGCGTGATGCGCCCGATCGCCTCGACATGCGTCGCCTCGATGCAGAACACCGACGCGCCCGACAGCGAGAGCGAATTGACGTGGGTGAAGTGCCAGTCGGTGGCGACGCCGTCCTCGGCCGAATACTGGCACATCGGCGACACCATGATGCGGTTCTTCAAGGAGAGGCCGCGCAGCTCGATCGGGGAAAACAGGGCGCTCATGCGTGATGTTCCGGCGGATGGAGGGCGATGAGGGGAAGTGTAGTGGGCGGGCGCAGGAATGCTAGCCGCGCAGGAGGAATGGCGGCTAGCGGCGCGGTGCATTGCAAGGCGCGGCCCCGTTCACCGCTGGCGTCCTGGCGAAAGCCAGGACGACATCAAGGAGTTACTCCCAGAACGCGCCCGGCTCCGGCTTGCCGATGCGGAAGCGGTCGCCGCTGACAAGCTCGACTTCGGCCTTCGCCGAGAACTCGATCGAGTAGCGGCCGTCATCCATCTTGCTCGACTTGCCGAACGCGTCGAGCTTGTCGGCAAGCCCGGCATCCTGCATCACGAAGAGCCGATACTCGGACAAGCGAAAGCGGCGCGGGCCCAGCCATTCGATGCCCGGATCGAAGGTGCGCATGTCGCCGTCGGTCTTGCGGTCGATCTTGCGTCCCGTCACGTCGCGGAACAGGTCCGGCGCGGCGATCAGCTGCGCGCGGCCGCCTTCGATGGCGTAGAGGTTCAGCGTCACGATGTGCCGATCGCTGCGGAAAGAGATGGCGACGTGGTGCGAGTCCGGCGACCAGGTGGCGTGATAGGCGTCCGGCGCGGTATCGAGATTGTTGTCCGACGAGACGTTGTCGAGCACCGCGAGCCGGCGGTGGCCCGGCTCAGCCATCAGATAGGCGTGGAAATTGTCGTGGCCGCCTTCGCCGCTGCCATGCACGGCGATCGACAGTTTTCCGTTCGGCGCCTTGCCGCCCGTGACGATGGCGTACTCTCCCTTGGCATAGTCGTGCTCAGCCGTGGCGTGGGCCGGCGACAGTGCGGTGAGGGTAAGAGCGAGGGCGGCGAGGAAAGTGCGAGGGAGGTGCATGACGGTATGTCGCGGCTCTCCGGCTGCGCGTTCAACACCACTGTCGTCCCGGGGCGGGACGAAGTCGCGAGCCCCGGGACGACAAGGTGCGCTACTCCACCAGCGTGAACTGCAACAGCAACGTGCGCTGCAGAAACGAGAAATTATCGTCCGAGACCATCGTCAGCACAGTCTCGCCATCCGCACCGACATGGGCGTCGATGCCTTCCATGTTGTCGATCTCGTGGCCGAGATCGGCGGCGAACAGCTCGGGGCCGTCGACCAGCGCGCCGGGCGCGATCGACTTCAACGCCAGCGAACGGATGCGGATGTTGACGCCGGTGAACCAGGAGAATTTGCGCTCCAGGATCAGAAGCTCGCCGGAGGGCAGCAGCACGGCGTCGCTGATGTCGAAATTTCCGGTGCGGCGCACGCTGAACTGGCCGGGCGAGGGACCGCCGATCAGGAAGGCGATCAGGTTGCCGTCGCGGTCGAGTCCGCGCTCGGAGAGCGCGATCAGCGTGCCGGCGAGCGGCTGCCCCTTGGGCACGAATACCAGCGCCTCCAGCCCCTTGTTGCGCGGCAAAGTCCGCGCCGCGGGCGGCAGCGGCAGCACCTCGCCGCGGGCGCGGGTAAAGCCTTTCGCGAAATCGAAGCGCATCAGCGCATTGACGCGCTCGAGCCCGACATAGACGAGGGAGCCGTCGAGCGCGATCGATTCCGTGTCGTACCAGTAGCGCTTCTCGGTGATCGGCCGCCCCTCGGCGTTGAGCATCGGCGCGGCCTCGACGTTATCGAGCCCGGCCATGTCGCGCCCCGCGTAACGGATGGTCCCGCTGAACCATGCGCCCTGGTCGGAGAGCGCGATGAAGCGCTCGCCTTTGTTATCAAGGAAGCGGATGCCGGAAAGGCCGCCGAAGCCGCGATAGGGCGAGGTCAGCACCAGGCCGCTGCGATACTCCAACGCGCCGAAGCGGGTGCGTGCGCGATCGCGCGGCTCGAACGAAGGGATCTGCCGCGCATTGACCTCGATGGCGACCGGCTCGGTGACGGTGTGCTCGGCGTGGCCGGCAGATTTCGGCGGCGGCTCCGTCGCGCGCTGAGCGCGCGCAAGCGAAGGGAGCGCTGATATGGCAGCTCCCGCCGCATGGGCGAGAAGTTGGCGGCGGGAGAAACCTGTGGTCACGAATGCAGTTTGCGGCGCGGCCGGCTCGCAGGTTGCGCAGGCGCTGAGTGCGTCTCGCTGAAGAGCTCGGCGAGCTTTTCGGTGATGGCGCCGCCAAGTTCCTCGGCGTCCACGATCGTCACCGCGCGGCGATAGTAGCGCGTGACGTCATGGCCGATGCCGATCGCGATCAGCTCCACCGGCGAGCGCGTCTCGATCTCCTCGATGATGTACCGCAGGTGCCGTTCGAGATAGTTGCCGGCATTGACCGACAGCGTGGAATCATCGACCGGCGCGCCGTCCGAGATCATCATCAGGATCTTGCGCTGCTCGGTGCGCCCCAAGAGGCGCTTGTGCGCCCAGTCGAGCGCCTCGCCGTCGATGTTCTCCTTGAGCAGCCCCTCGCGCATCATCAGGCCAAGGTTTTTCCGCGCACGGCGCCACGGCGCGTCCGCCGACTTGTAGATGATGTGGCGGAGGTCGTTGAGGCGGCCGGGATTGGCCGGCTTGCCGGCGGCGAGCCAGGCCTCACGCGATTGTCCGCCCTTCCAGGCGCGCGTGGTAAAGCCCAAAATCTCGACCTTGACGCCGCAACGCTCCAGCGTGCGCGCCAGGATGTCGGCGCAGGTCGCCGCCACCGTGATCGGACGTCCCCGCATCGAGCCGGAATTGTCGAGCAGCAACGTCACCACGGTGTCGCGGAACGTCGCCTCCTTCTCGCGCATGAAGGACAGCGGGTGATAGGGGTCCGTCACCACGCGCGACAGACGTGCGGGGTCGAGGATGCCCTCTTCGAGATCGAACTCCCAGGCGCGATTCTGCTGCGCCATCAGCCGCCGCTGCAAGCGGTTGGCGAGGCGTGCGACGATGCCCTGCAGATGCGCGAGCTGCTTGTCGAGGTAGGAGCGTAAGCGCTCCAGCTCGTCATGGTCGCAGAGGTCTTCGGCGGCGATCACCTCGTCGAACTTCGGCGCGAAGGCATGATATTCCGGCCCGCGCGGCTCGTTGGCCCCGCGCGAATTCGGCCGCGTCGCTTCCCCCGGCGTCTCGTCGTCGCCGAGCTCGCCATCGTCGAAGGTGTCTGATGTCGAGGCCTGCGCGCTTTCCATCGCGCTCTCGCTCATCTCCTCCGTGGTCGCCTGCGCCTGGTCGGCGCTCATCTCCTGCGCGGCGTCGGAATCGGGCGAGCCTTCCGCGCCGGCCTGATCGTTGTCGCCGTCGCGGTTGTCGTCCTGGTTGTCGTCCTCGTCGGAATCGGCGTTGCGCTCGTCACCCAGCTCGAGCGCCGACAACAGGTCATGGATGGCGTCGCCGAACTTGGTCTGGTTCTCGACCAGGCTGTCGAGCCGATCGAGCCGTCTGCCGATCTTGTCCTCCAGCGTCGGCCGCCAGAGATCGACCATCTTCTTGGCCGCTGCCGGCGGCGCCATTCCGGTCAGGCGTTCACGCACCAGCATCGCGAGCGCATCCGCCAGCGGCGCATCGGCCCGGTCGGTGATCTCGTCGAACTTGCCGCGATGGAAATGATCATCGAGCATCGCGGTGAGGTTCTTCGCAACACCCGCCATGCGGCGCGCGCCGATCGCCTCGACCCGAGCCTGCTCCACCGCCTCGAACACGCCGCGTGCCTGCGGATTGCCCGGCATCAGCTTGCGGTGCAGCTTCGGATCATGACAGGCGAGCTTGAGCGCAATCGAGTCGGCGTGGCCGCGCACGACCGCAGCATCGCGCTTGGTCATTTTGCGAGCGGGCTCCGGCAGCCGCGCCTTGCCGGGCGCAAGGCCGGGGCGCTCGGCGGCGAAGCTGACGTCGAGCTCGGGTGTCTTGGCGATCGCCTTCAGGCATGACGCCACCGAGCGCTTGAACGGCTCGGTCGGCGCTTCCTTGGTGCTGCGGAATTTCGAGTTGGATGTGCTGCTCATAGCGACTTCGTAAACCAATGGCGCGTCACGCCGCCAGGATAGCCGTCAATGGCGCCGAATTCTTCGTAGCCGCTAGCGCGGTAGAAGCCCGGCGCCTGGAAACTCATCGTGTCGAGATAAGCCCGGGTCGCCCCGATCTTTCTCGCCTCGTCCTCGATCGCCGCAATCAGCTTGGTGCCGTGGTCCTTGCCGCGGAATTTCTGGTCGATCCAGAACAGCTGGATGAACAGAACCTGCGTCCAGACCCCTCCGACGATGCCGCCGACGATCTTGCCGCGCGCTTTCAGGGAAATCGCGAGGCGCTTGTACTTCTGCTTCCCCATCCGCTCATTGTTGTAGGCAATGAGCCCGGCGAGCACAGCCTTCTTGGTCGTCCCAACGGTGCGCTCGACGGTGATGGTTGCCATGACTCAAACTACATGGATCAGCTGAGCGCCACGTTGACCGCCGATTCCGGCAGCTCCGCATTGAAGCAGCGCTGATAGAACTCGGCGACCAGGGGACGCTCGAGCTCGTCGCACTTGTTGAGGAAGGTGACGCGGAAGGCGAAGCCGATATCGCCGAAGATGTCGGCGTTCTCTGCCCAGGTGATCACCGTGCGCGGGCTCATCACCGTCGACAGATCGCCATTGGCGAAGGCATTGCGGGTGAGATCGGCAAGGCGAACCATCTTGTTGACGATGTCGCGGCCTTCCTGGGTGCGATAGTGCTTGGCCTTCGCCAGCACGATCTCCACTTCCTCGTCATGGCCGAGATAGTTGAGCGTGGTGACGATCGACCAGCGGTCCATCTGGCCCTGGTTGATCTGCTGGGTGCCGTGATAGAGGCCCGAGGTATCGCCGAGGCCGACGGTGTTGGCAGTCGAAAACAAGCGGAACGCCGGATGCGGCTTGATCACCTTGTTCTGATCGAGCAGCGTCAGGCGGCCGGAGACCTCCAGCACGCGCTGGATCACGAACATCACGTCCGGGCGGCCGGCGTCGTATTCGTCGAACACCAGCGCGACGTTATGCTGGAGCGCCCAAGGCAGAATGCCGTCGCGGAATTCGGTGACCTGCTTGCCGTCCTTGACCACGATCGAATCCTTGCCGACGAGGTCGATACGGCTGATATGGCTGTCGAGGTTGACGCGCACGCACGGCCAGTTCAGGCGCGCGGCGACCTGCTCGATGTGGGTGGATTTGCCGGTGCCGTGATAGCCCGTCACCATGACGCGGCGGTTCTTGGCGAAACCTGCGAGGATCGCGAGCGTGGTGGCGCGGTCGAAACGGTAATCGGCGTCGACTTCGGGCACATGAGGATCGACTTCGGAATAGGCCGGCACCTCGAGATCGCTGTCGATCCCGAAGACCTGGCGCACCGACACCTTCATGTCGGGCAAACCGTTGACTTCCTCAACTTTGGACAGGGCGGCGGTCGTCATTCATCCTCCGAGGCCCCGGGCGGTCCCGAGACCAGTTATTTGCACTTTGGCTGCGGCTGGGTGCAGTTGCGAACCTATCAGAGACCACGTGCCGGCAGAAGCCCGCGCCCCAATCAAAGTTCCGTTGTCTTTTCATTTAGATAGGCAAGGAGCGCGATTTTGGGAAGGCTGCCCTGCGAATCACGCTCGAATTTCGCGCCCGGCAGGTGCCCTGCAGCGATCTTTGGCACTTTGGTTGCAGCTCCCTACTTATGTAAGGACTGAACCCCAACGCCCCTCCCCGACACAGAGACGATGTGACGTCCTTCCTCGATCCCTTCATAGACTTCGTCTCGGCCCATGCGGGGCTGGCGTACCTGACCCTGTTCCTCGCGGCGCTGCTGGAGGCGGTTCCGGTGGTGGGTTCGGTCGTTCCCGGCTCGACCATCATTCTGGCGCTGAGCGCCCTGATTCCGGGCGGCGATCTGAAACTGCAATGGGTGCTGCTGGCAGCCGTCCTCGGCGCCGTTCTGGGTGACGGCTCGGCCTATTGGATCGGACACAAGCAGCAGCGCGAGATCCTCAATAGCTGGCCTTTGACCAACTATCCCCGCGTGATCGAGGAGAGCGAGGCCTTCTTCCGCCGCTTCGGCACCTGGGCGGTGTTCTTCGCCCGCTTTGTCCCACCAGTCCGGGCTTTCGTGCCGGTCACCGCCGGCGCGCTCGGCATGAGGCCTTCGCGCTTCTACGCGGTCAACATCCCTGCGATCCTGGTCTGGGCGCCAGCGCACGTGCTGCCGGGCGACCTCGCGATTTCGGCCTGGCATAGCTATGCCGGCCTGCCGCACCACGGGCATCCCGCCAAGCATATCTGGATGCTCGCTGTCGTCGGCGTCGCGATCATTGTGGGCCTCGTGATCTGGTTCGTCCGCCGGAGGCACGGCGGCAATCTGGCGCCCGCGAAACCGGGAGGGTGATTGCGCCACGCAGGAGCTGCGCTCCCTCTCCCGCTTGCGGGAGAGGGCTGGGGAGAGGGTGTTTCCGCAATCGATACTCCCAATGCGGAGAGAGCCCCCACCCGGCGCTTCGCGCCGACCTCCCCCGCAAGCGGGAGAGGTTGAGCGAGCCTGTGGCCCGATCGATCCAACCAACGCGCTTCCTACGTTAACTCTTCGATCCCGCTACCGTCGCCCTCCGTCCCGGCGCGGGCCCAACATAACGCGCCCGCGGACGGATCAGCCTTCCGTGCTGTAACTGCTCGCTGGCGTGCGCGATCCAGCCGACGCTGCGGGCCATCGCGAACAGCGCGAGCTCGCTGCCGGCCGGCAGGCGCAGGGCGTGCACGAGCACTGCCAGCGCATAGTCGATGTTGACGAGCTCGCCGGTCGCCTCCGCAATCCGCTCGGGCACTTCGCGGGTGAACTTCCGCGGCGCTCCTGCGCGCGCCAGCGCGTTGAGCAGCGACTGCGCGCGCGGATCGCCGCGCTTGTAGACGCCGTGACCGAAGCCGGCAAAATGCTCACCGAGCGCGACGCGCTCGCGCACCATCGGCTCGACGTCGCGATCGACCAGCGTCTTCACGAGCTGCGAGGCCAGTACGCCGGCGCCGCCATGCTTCGGGCCCTTGAGCGCAGCGAGACCGGCGATGACGGCATCATAGAGATTGAGGCCGGTCGAGGCGGCGCAGCGCGCGGTGAAGGTCGAGGCATTCAATTCGTGCTCGGCAAGCAGCACCAGCGCGCGGCGGATGAGATCGGCGGCATGCTTGTTGTCGGGGGCCCAGGCGAGCGCGATCTGCTGATGCAGCGGCGCGGCCGACGGCTCGGCATTGAGCATGGTCGCAACCAGCAGCCGGACCATGCGCGCCCCGACCATCGCGCGGCCATCGGGCGCGCGGGTGAAGGCGCGGGGATCGGCGCTGGAGGCAAGCGCCAGCACCGCGATGGCGCGGTCGATCGGCGCGGCGCGGCGCGCGGCCTCCGCGATCGCCCGCATCTCGCCGGAGACGTGCGGGCAATTGTCCGATGCAAAGGGATCGACACCGGAGACGTCCCAGAGCAGCGTCGCGGCATGCTCCAGGGTGTCCCTCTCGGCAAGATCGACACAGTTGACCCCGCGATAGATCGCACCCTCCTCTGTGATGGTCGCGATCTCGGTGTCCATGACAGGCAGGTCGGCGTCGAAGCTGCGCAGGCCGCGCGGCTCGGGCGACGGGGCGCGGCGCTCCTTCAGGCTGCGGACGTCCTCGGCTCGGTAGCGGTTCTTGCGCGAATCCGCCGTCGGTTCCGAGCGGATCAGGCCGCGGCTGACATAGGCGTAGAGCGTCGCCGGTGAGATCGCGAGCTCGGCGGCGGCCTCACGTGCCGAGAGGTACAGCTCCTCGGAATTTTTCATATTGATTTATGTAATCAAGATTGATCAATCTGTCGAGAGGCCTGACCTTTCTCATCGTGAAAGGAGACAGGTCATGAACATCCATCTCACCAAAAGCCAGATCGGGCTGGACGGGGTTCCCGCCGCCGAAACCGTGCTCAGCCATGTCGATGGCGAGCGCGGCGAGCTGATCATTGCCGGCGAGCGTGTCGGCACGCTCGCAAGCCAGTCGAGTTTCGAGGGCGTCACCGCCCGGCTGTGGAACGGCGCATCCAGAAGCACGCTCAGCGAAGCCAATGTGCGGGCGAGTCTCGGGCTTGCACGCGAACGCGCCTTTGCGCGGCTGCCGGACCTTTTGCCGGCAACCCGCGGCATGGGCATCATCGACGGGTTTCGCGCGGCGGTCGCGGGCCTTCACGCCGAGAACGGGCTGGAGCACGAGGCGACCATTGTCGGCGCGTTTCCGGTGATCGCTGGCGCACTGGTGCAGAGCGCGAAAGGGCTCGATCCGGTGGCGCCGGATCCGAATGCGAGCCATGCCGCCGACACGCTCAAAATGCTGCGTGGCGCTGTGCCCGAGCCGCGCGAGGTCGCGGCGCTGGATGCCTATTTCGTCACCGTCTGCGATCACGGCATGAACGCCTCGACCTTCGCCACGCGCGTGGTGGCTTCGACGCAGGCCGATCTGTTCGCCGCCGTCACCGCCGGCTATTGCGCGCTGACGGGTCCGCTGCATGGCGGCGCGCCGGAGCCGGTGCTGGAAATGCTGGATGCGATCGGCTCAAGCGAACGGATCGAGCCCTGGGTCGATGCAGCGCTCGCACGCGGCGAGCGGCTGATGGGGTTTGGCCATCGTGTCTACCGCGTGCGCGATCCGCGCGCCGACGTGCTGAAGGCCGCGATCGAGCGGCTCGCCGCCGATGGCGCCGACCTGCCCTTTGCCGGCGAGGTCGAGGCCTATATCCGCGCCGCGCTGCGCAAGAAGAATCCGGAGCGGCCGCTGGAGACCAATGTCGAGTTCTTCACCGCGATCCTGCTCGATGCCCTCGCGATCCCGCGCCAGGCCTTCACGCCGATCTTCGCCGTGGCGCGCGCTGCAGGCTGGACCGCGCATGCGCTCGAGCATCGCCGGACAGGACGGTTGATCCGGCCGAGCTCGTCGTATGTGGGGGCGATGCCGAGCTAAACGCGGCTGCGCAATACAATGTCGTCCCGACGAAAGCCGGGACCCATTACCCCAGGGAGTGGTTGTGACGCGAGCTGATAACCACGGGTCTTCGCAAAACTGCATCCTGTGGTTATGGGTCCCGGATCTGCGCTACGCTTGTCCGGGACGACGCCAGAGAGTGCGGCGACAGCTACGACGAGAGGAAGCCTACGCCTCCTTCACCACCGTCTTCAGGTAATTATACGCCTTGATGATCTCGATCAGGCGGTCTTCGGTGGAGCGGTCACCGCCGTTCGCATCAGGGTGGTGCTGCTTCACCAGCGCCTTGTACTTCGTCTTGACGTCGGCGAGCGTGGCATTGGGGCCGAGGCCCATGACCTGAAGCGCCTTGCGCTCGGCATTCATCACCTTGCGCGTTTCGGCCTTGGGCTGGGCTTCCGGTCCGCGGCGCCAGTTGGCGCGGCCATTGATCTCGCCGAACATGCTGAACGGATCGAAGGCGCCATCGATCTCGGCTTCCGCCCCCTTCTTGACGCCGCCATTGGCGCCCATCTTCCAGGTCGGACGGTGGCCGGTGAGCGCATCCTTCTGGTAGCGCGCGACCGCGTCGGCATTCATGCCGGAGAAGAAATTGTAATTCTGGTTGTACTCGCGCACGTGATCCAGGCAGAAGTGCCAGTACTCGCGCGAATTCTCGCGGCCCTTCGGCGCGCGGTGGCTGCCCTTGTTCTGGCAACCGGTCCATTCGCAGGCGACCACGGTCTCGCGCGGCTTCGCTTCCGGCTTCGCACCTCTCGGCTTGACGCGGATGGAGTCGAAGAATTTTGATGAATCGATCGGCATGACTGACTTTGACTACGCAATGCGAAAACCTTCAAGTCTTGACATTGCGATTAGCGTAAAAGCACGGGAACTAAAGTAACGCGATCGCGCGACTTAATGGCTCACAGGACCGGCAACGACATGGCTACACAAGACACTATCAGCAACAAGTTGCGCGAAGCTTTCTCGCCGGACAGCCTGCAAGTGGTCGATGAATCACATTTGCATGAAGGCCATGCGGGCCACCGGGCCGGCGGCGAGACGCATTTCCGGGTTTATATCGTGTCTGATGCCTTCAAAGGGAAGAGCCGGGTCGAGCGTCACCGCATGATTAATGCGACGCTGGCCGCGGAACTTTCCGGCGGCGTGCACGCCCTCGCCATCCACGCGCAGGCGCCGGGGGAAGGTTGAATCGCTTACCCTCCCCTGGAGGGGGAGGGTCGCTACGCATGAAGCGAAGCGCAATGCGTAGCGGGGTGGGGTGACGGTCTCTCCGCGTCGAACACCGCCCGTGCTGAGAGATCACCCCACCCCGCTCGCGCTACGCGCGATCGACCCTCCCCCTCCAGGGGAGGGTAAGCATCAAAACGACGTCCCGGCCCGCCTCGGCTTGGCTTCCTCCACCTCCGCTTCGCGCGGCACCGGTGAAATACGGAGTGCGGTGATGCGGTTGCGCTCGCGGCGCAGCACACGGAAGCGGAAGCCGTGGAACGTAAAACTCTGGCCGCGGTCGGGGATCGAGCGCGCCTCGTGAATGACGAGGCCTGCGACCGTGGTTGCCTCTTCATCAGGCAGACGCCAGTCCATCGCACGATTGAGATCGCGGATCGGCACCGAGCCGTCGACCACGACCGAGCCGTCTGGCTGGGCGCGCACGCCCGCGACCACGACGTCGTGCTCGTCGGAGATATCGCCGACGATCTCTTCCAAAATATCTTCCAGCGTCACAAGACCTTCAACTTCGCCGTACTCGTCGACGACGAGCGCGAAATGGGTCTTGCGGCGGCGAAACGCCTTGAGCTGCTCGGACACGGTGCGCATCTCCGGCACGAACCAGGGCGGCAGCGCGATGGTCGAGGCGTCGATGCGCGAGGTGTCGCCTTCGGAGGCGCGAATGGCGCGCAACAGGTCCTTGGCATGCAGCACGCCGATGATGTTTTCGGGCTTGTCGCGCCACAGCGGAATGCGGGTGTATTCGGTCGCCAGCACCTCGCGCACCAGATCCTCCGGCGGCAGGTCGGCATTGATCATCATCATCTCGGTGCGATGGATCATGACGTCTGAAACTTGGAGCTCGCGCAGGTCGAGGAGGCCGCCGAGCATGTCGCGGTCCTGCTTCTCGACCTTGCCTTCATGGTGCAAGAGGTCGACCGCGCCGCGCAGGCGCTCGGTCGGCGACAGGATCGCCTGGTGCTCGCCGGCGAGGCCAAACAGCCGCATCAACAGGCGCACGATGACTTCCACCACCGTCAAGAGCGGCCCGAGCACGTACATCGTCAGCCGCATCGGCCGCGCCACGGCGAGCGCGACGCGGTCGGGCGCGTTGATGGCGATGGTTTTTGGCAAGACTTCCGCGAAGATCACGACCAGTGCTGTCATCACGCCGGTCGCATAGAGCACGCCGACCTCGCCGAACCAGGTGGTGAAGATACCGGTCGCAATCGCCGAGGCCCCGATGTTGGCGATGTTGTTGCCGAGCAGCAGCGCGCCGATCAGACGCTGGCGCATGTCGAGCAACTGGGAGACGACGTCGGCCTCGCGATGCCCCTGCTTGGAGAGCCGCAGCATGCTGGCGCGCGAGGCGCCGGTCAGCGCGGTCTCGCTCGCGGCGAAGAACGCCGAGACCAGAAGGCAGAAGACGACGATGGAAAAACCGAGCCAATCCATGACCCAACCGCCGATATCAATCGCTCATCACGCCTTGCGCGCGAGCTTGTCGTTGAGGAAATCGCGTACCAGCGACGGCTCGACGTCTTTTGCGATCACAGCGCGCCCGACAGCCTCCAGCAGGATGAAGGTGAGCTTGCCGCGCTTGACCTTCTTGTCCTGCGCCATCAGCCCCAGCAGCGCGTCGGCGTCGGCAAGCCCTTCCTGGGCGAAGCCGGCGATGTCCTGGAGCCGCGTCGGCAACCCTGCTTCCGCAAGGTGACGTTCGACGCGCGCCGCGTCCGCCGCACCGATCATGCCGAGCTTTGCGGAAAACTCCGCCGCCAGCACCATCCCGATGGACACGCCCTCGCCGTGGAACAGCCGGTCGGAGAAGCCGGTGGCAGCTTCCAGCGCGTGACCAAAGGTGTGGCCGAGATTGAGCAGCGCCCGCTCGCCGGTCTCGCGCTCGTCACGCGACACGACGCCCGCCTTGGCGCGGCAGGAGGTCGCGATCGCGTGCTCGCGCGCCGAGCCGCCCTTGAAGATATCGGCGTGGTTCTTCTCCAGCCAGGCGAAGAAGGCCTCGTCGCCGAGCACGCCATATTTGGCGACCTCGGCATAGCCGGCGCGGAACTGCCGCGGCGACAGCGTGTCGAGCACGGCGGTGTCGGCAATGACGAGCACCGGCTGGTGGAAGGCGCCGAGCAGATTCTTGCCCTGCGGCGAGTTGATGCCGGTCTTGCCGCCGACCGATGAATCGACCTGCGCCAGCAGCGAGGTCGGCACCTGCACGAAATCGACGCCGCGCCGCAGGATCGCCGCCGCAAAGCCGGCGAGATCGCCGACCACGCCGCCGCCGAGCGCGATGACGAGATCGTTGCGCTCGATCTTCGCAGCGATCAGCGCCTCGCTGACCTTTTCGAGCCCGGCATGGGTCTTGGAGATCTCGCCTTCCTCGACGACGATGCGCGAGGTCGGGATGCCCGCGGCCGCGAGCGAAGCTTCAGTCGGCTCCAGCCAATGCCTTGCAACGGTGCGATCCGTCACGATCGCGGTGCGCACGCCGGGACGCAAGGTCGCGACGCGCGCGCCGAGCGAGACCAGCACGTCGCGGCCGATGATGATGTCATAGGTGCGCTCGCCGAGCGCGACGTCGACGATAACAGGATCTGAATGTTTCAACGGCGCGGTCATCTCGCGGCACTCGCTACATCGAAGGGTGAGGCGCGCCGCAGAGATGGTCGCGCAGCGTCTCGAGGCACTCCTCCACGATCCGGTCATGCGGCACGTCGCGCGAGGAGATCGTGAGGTCGGCATTCTGGTAGACCGGCTCGCGCTCGCTCAGCAGCCGGGTCACCGTCCCTTCCGGATCGGCGGTTTGCAGCAGCGGGCGATCGGCGCGGCGGCGCACCCGCCGCATGATGACGTCATGATCCGCCCGGAGCCAGATCGAGACCGCCTTGGCCGCGATGCGCGCCCGCGTCTCTTCGCGCATGAAGGCGCCGCCGCCGGTGGCGAGCACCAGCGGGCCGCCGTCCAGGAGGCGCGCGATCACCCGCGTCTCGCCGTCGCGAAAATAAGGCTCGCCGTGGCGCTCGAAAATTTCCGGTATGGTCATGCCGGCGGCCGCCTCGATCTCGGTGTCAGCATCGACGAAGGGCAGCTTGAGCCGGGCCGCGAGGCGCCGCCCGATGGTGGATTTGCCGACCCCCATCATGCCGACCAGCACGATCGAGCGGCCCGCAAGCGCCGACAGGATGTCGGGCTCGGGCGAGCTTGGGGCTGGCATGGCGGCTTCGGACATGGACCTCGCTCAATCTGCCGCCAAAGGCGGCATTCGGGCCACCTATACGACCCCGAACGGGCCCTCGCCAGAGACTCTTGCCACGAAACGGCGAACATGTTGGATGATTTCATTGGTTAATTCGTCCCGACGAGACCCCACCGAGACCCTTACCGAGACTTGGCCCGATGCCCAGCCTGTTCCGCTTCCTGACGGTCGTCGCCGTGCTCGCCGGCATCGTCTATGGCGTGATCTTCACGCTGGCCAATTTCGTCAATCCAAAGCCGCGGGAAATGACGGTGACCATCCCGCCTGACAAATTTCTCAAGAAATAGGCGCTAGCCTCCGGGGCATGCCAACCAAGCCCTCAAATATTCAACTGACCGGCCTGTTCCTCGACATGCTCGCGGCGGAACAGGGCGCCGGCCCAAATACGCTCGACGCCTACCGCCGCGACCTCACCGACTTCTCCGACTTCCTCAGCCACAAAGGCCGGGATTTCATCGGTGCGGACACGCAAGTCTTGCGCGACTATCTCGCTGATCTCGATACGCGCGGCTTCAAATCCACCAGCGTCGCGCGGCGCCTGTCGGCGATGCGGCACCTGTTTCGCTTCCTGCTCAACGAGCGGATCCGCAGCGATGATCCCGCCGCGATCCTCTCGGGGCCGAAGCGCGGCCGCGGCCTGCCGAAGGTGCTGTCGATTGCCGACGTCGATCGCATGCTGACGCGCGCGAAGGAGCTGGGCGAGATGGCAGATGCTTCGCCCTCGCAGCGGCTGCGCAGCTTGCGGCTCTATTGCCTGCTGGAAGTACTCTACGCTACCGGCCTGCGTGTCTCCGAGCTGGTCTCGCTGCCGCGCTCGGCCGCAAAACGCGACGCGCGGATGATCGTGGTGCGCGGCAAGGGCAACAAGGAGCGCCTGGTGCCGCTCAACGAGGCCGCGCGGCAGGCGATGGCGGATTATCTTGCCGCAACCGATGCGGCGAAGAGCGACAAGGGCGACGGCAAGGCGAGCAAGAAAGGCAGCCTCGCGACGTCAAAATGGCTGTTTCCCTCCTTCGGCGAGAGCGGCCACCTGACGCGGCAGCATTTTGCGCGCGACCTGAAGGAGCTCGCGGTTGCCTCCGGCCTTCAGGCGCGCCTCGTCTCCCCGCACGTGCTGCGTCACGCCTTTGCCAGCCACCTCCTGCACAACGGCGCCGATTTGCGCATCGTGCAGACGCTGCTCGGCCACACCGACATCTCGACGACGCAGATCTACACTCATGTGGTTGAGGAGCGGCTGAAGAGCCTGGTGCGCGACCTGCACCCGCTGGCGGAGAAGTAAGGTCTCGCGGCCGAATCGCAGCTGCCGTAGCCCGGATGAGCGCAGCGACATCCGGGACCGGCGCCCGAAGCACCACTTGCCCCGGATTTCGCTACGCTCATCCGGGCTACAAAGCTGACACCATCCGCCTTGACTTCGGCCGTTTCTCCGCAGAAAGAGCCGTCTCCTGCCCGTGATTTGGCGCGCTGCGTCGGTGCGCACAAGCCAACTCATTGAAGAAGCTACACTTCTATCCGCGGCCCCAAATCCGTTTCGCCTCCTCGCCCCGTCTTCCCTATATTGAGCCGATGCAAGACCACATGCGCAGCTATCTCGACTTCGAAAAGCCCGTCGCCGAGCTCGATTCCAAGCTCGACGAATTGCGCACGCTCTCGGCCTCCGGCGACATCGCCGAGGAGGTTGGCAAGATCGAGGACAAGGCGGCGCAGGCGCTCGCCGACCTCTATGCGAATTTGACGCCGTGGCAGAAGACGCTGGTCGCGCGTCATCCGCAGCGGCCGCACTTCTCCGATTTCATCAATGGCCTGGTCACCGAATTCACCCCGCTCGCCGGCGACCGCAAGTTCGGCGAGGACGAGGCGCTGGTGGCAGGCTTCGGCCGCTTCCGCGGCGAAGCCATCTGCGTGATGGGCCAGGAAAAGGGCGATTCCACCGACAGCCGCATCAAGCACAATTTCGGCATGGCGCGGCCCGAAGGCTACCGCAAGGCGGTGCGGCTGATGGAGATGGCCGAGCGGTTTGGCCTGCCCGTACTGTCGATTGTCGATTCTGCCGGCGCCTATCCCGGCATCGGTGCGGAAGAGCGCGGACAAGCCGAAGCCATTGCGCGCTCGACGGACGCCTGCCTGTCGCTGGGCGTGCCGAACGTTGCGATCATCACTGGCGAGGGCATGTCGGGCGGCGCGATCGCCATCACCACCGCGAATCGCGTCCTGATGCTGGAGCACGCGATCTACAGCGTGATCTCGCCGGAGGCCGCCTCCTCCATCCTCTGGCGCGACGGCACCAAGGCCCAGGAAGCCGCCAACAGCATGAAGATCACGGCCCAGGACATGCTGCGCTTTGGCGTGATCGACAGCATTTTGAAGGAGCCGGTCGGCGGCGCCCATCGCGACCCTGCCGCCATGATCGCCACCACGGGCGAGGCGATCGAGCAGGCCTTCAATGAGCTGCGTAACCTGGACGCCGACGCCATCCGCAAGCAGCGCCGGCAGAAATTCCTCGAAATCGGCCGCAAACTGGGGTGATTCGGCCTCTCGTGTCCCGGACGCTCTGCGGCACGAAGTGACGCGCCGCAGAGCCGGGACCCAGCATGCCTGCAAATCACCTGCGGCATTGGCCCCGGCTCTGCAGCGCACCGCTGAAGGCGCTGCGCTGCGTCCGGGGCATGAGAGAGACCATCCGGAATGACGGCCTCAATAGCCCACTAAACCCCCATTAACCCTTTTTTCGGCCGAATCGGCGATCCCAGCCCAAATTAGGCCGCTACGCCGTGATTTAGTCTTTGTTGACCATCCCTATGGGGCAACGGGCTCGTGATCCGCACTTGGGTTGCGACGGTTTGGCCCAGAGGGTAAGATTTTAATCAATGGCTTCAGGGCATAAGCGCTGGGGCTTGGTCTGCAAAAAGCCCGCTTCCCGCGGGTCCGGATCGCCGGTCAGGCCATGCTCCAGAAATGGGGTTTTCGCTGACATGCCCGGTGAGTGTGGGGTCCATCTTGATTTCTAGCTCGCTTGCACGCGCGCTTTTGACGTCGGTTGCGCTTGTCGCCAGCGTGCTGCTGGCTGGCTGCGATACCGACCAGGTGTCGCTCGCCGCCAACGCCAAGGCCAATCAGCCCGTCCCGCCAAAGCTTCTCGCCGCGATGACCGAGAAGGACATGGATCTGCAATCGCCGATCCTGGTCCGCCTGTTCAAGCAGGAGGCCGAGCTCGAGGTCTGGAAGCAGACCCGCTCCGGCCAGTTCGCGCTGCTCAAGACCTATCCGATCTGCCGCTGGTCTGGTGATCTCGGCCCCAAGGTGCGCGAAGGCGACCGCCAAGCCCCCGAGGGGTTCTATTCGATCAACCCCAGCCAGATGAATCCGCAGTCGGCCTATTACCTCTCGTTCAACACCGGCTATCCCAACGCGTTCGATCGCGCGCTCGGCCGCTCCGGCTCGCAGCTCATGGTGCACGGCGACTGCTCCTCGCGCGGCTGCTACGCAATGACGGACGAGCAGATCGCGGAGATCTATTCGCTCGGCCGCGAATCCTTCTTCGGCGGCCAGAAGGCATTTCAGTTCCAGGCGTATCCGTTCCGAATGACGCCGGTGAACATGGCCAAGCACCGCAACAATCCGAACATGGCCTTCTGGAAGATGATCAAGGAAGGCAATGATCATTTCGAGGTGACGCGGCAGGAGCCGAGGGTCGATTTCTGCGAGAAGAAATACGTCTTCGACGCCGCAAAGACGCCGGACGCCAAGCGCGATCCGGTGTTCGACGCCTCCGCAAAGTGTCCGGCCTATGTGATCCCCGACGACATCGCGAACGCCGTGCGCGAGAAGCAGGAGAAGGACGAGGCGGAATACGCCAGGCTCGTCGCCAAGGGCACGCCAATGGCGCGCATGAACACCGGCATCGACGGCGGCATGAATAAAGTGTTCGCCGCGAAGATTCCGGAGGGCTCGACCGGCCTGTCCGAGGGCGCCGAAGGCAACACGCTCCAGATGCTGGCGATGTCGAAGGCGCCCGGCACCATCCCCGGCACGGTCAATCCACCGAGGCCGAACCTCGAGCCTGTCGCAGCAAGCCCGCAGAGCGAGCCGGTCGTGGCCGCCCCCGCGCAGGCCAGCAACACCCGCGTCGCGTCCGCCGCGCCCACCGAGAAGTCCCAAGAGAATTCGCAAGGCGGCGGCTTCTTCTCAGGCCTTGCCCGCAAGATGGGCATGGGCACCGCCGACACCACGGCGACCACATCACCGCCGGCCACCACCGCTACGGCAACTCCGCCCACGGCGGCATCCCGGCTGAAGGCCGCGGTGACCCGGTTCGTGCCGGGACACGGCACAGCGAAGGACGCGAAGGATGCGGCCAAGGAAACGGCCAAGCCGGTCGCAGCCGCCAAGCCCGCCGAGCCGAAGCCGGCCGACACCAAGGTCGCCGCCTCACGCCCGCCGCTGAAGCCGTCGGTGTCGGGCAGCACGGCTGATGCCGGCAGCAAAGATGCGCAGCTCGCAGGCGCCGCGCCGGTGATGTCGTCGAATTCGTTCGACACCCGGTTCGGGGCGGTGAAGTAGAGCTTCGATAGTCACCGCACCTTCTGCATTCGCAGGCCGCATTGTACTCACGGCATCTCCTGATACGCTCTAAGTCCGAGGGGTTGCGACTTGGACCGGGAGCGCATCGAAGGGATCGCAGGGACGCATTGGACGGAGAGCGAGATCTCCGCCGTGGTCGACAGCTATTTCCGGATGTTGGCCTCGGAAAGAGCGGGCGTTCCCTACAGCAAGGCGGCTAACCGGCGGCAACTTATGAATGCCGTCCACCGGTCCGAAGGATCAATTGAGCGCAAGCTTCAGAACATCTCCGCCGTTTTGGACATGCTCGGGGCGCAATGGATCAATGGCTACAAGCCGTTGGCGCACTATCAGGACGCCTTGGTGGCGGCCGTTGAACGCAACGTCGGGCGAGAGCCGGATTTCCTCTATCCCGCAAGCGCAGATACTCAACCGCTGGCACTGAACGACGAGGCGACCTTCGTTCCCCCGCCTTCATTCGCCGATTTGGACAAGACGCTGACACCAGCTATCCGACGACTGGTTGGGAAATTCGATCCCGCCGAGCGGGACGCCAGAAATCGCGAGTTAGGAAAAGCCGGTGAGAGATTCGTCGTGGAGTTCGAACGCGACCGCTTAGGGCGGGCTGGGCGTGACGACCTTGCCGCTGAGGTTCGGTGGGTGTCGGACCTGGACGGCGACGGATACGGTTACGACGTCCGATCCTTTGAGCCTGATGGCCAAGAACGCCTACTAGAGATCAAGACGACATGTGGCCATGAACGCACGGCATTTTGGCTTACCAGGCGAGAGGTTGACGTTGCGGCAGAACGAAGGGATGTGTACCGGATTCGACGGGTCTTCCACTTCCGTAACCGCGCGCAGATGTTCGAGATAGCTCCGCCGCTTGAAGACAAGCTGCTGATGACGCCGACTACGTTCACTGCCGAGCTGAGATAGCGCATCGCCGGGAGCGACGCTGTCTGACCGTCACCCTGACAGCTTCTGAGATTTTCCGTCGTTCCGGGCGCGACGAAGTCGCGAGCCCGCAATCCATCGGGCCGCAGAGAGGACCGCGCAATGGATTCCGGGCTCGCGCTGGCGCGCGGCCGGAATGACGAAGGGAGGGAGCGAAACCTGCGCTCGGGCGCTCACCCTGAGGTGCCGAAGCGTAGCGGACGCCTCGAAGGCGACGGCCGAGCTGGATCTCGGCCGTTCATACTTCGAGGCTCACCGTGCTCGGCACGGCTCGCACCTCAGGATGACGGACAGCTAGTTAGCGGGCGTTGAGAGAGGAGAGTGAGGCGAGAGAGTCCCGCTTCACGTACGCACCTCTCACGCATATCGCCCATGGCAGTGCTTGTACTTCTTGCCGCTGCCGCAGGGGCAGTCTTCGTTGCGGCCGACCTTGCCCCAGGATGCCGGGTTCTTCGGATCGCGCTGCGCGGCGTTGGCCTGCGGGGCTAGCGTCACGTTGGCGAAGGCCATCTCGTCCTCGCCGGTATCCGGATTGAGCTTGTGCGCTTCCATCGCGGGCAGGATGGGCGCTTCCTGCTCCGGCGGGATGATCTCGACGCGCATGAGCTGCGCGGTGACGGCCTCGCGCAGATGCGCGCTCATCTCCTGAAAGAGATTGAAGGCCTCGGTCTTGTACTCCTGCAACGGATCGCGCTGGCCGTAGCCGCGCAGGCCGATGACCTGGCGCAGATGGTCGAGCATGATGAGGTGCTCGCGCCAGAGGTGATCGAGCGTCTGCAGCAAGATGGTCTTCTCGACGTAACGCATCACGTCGGGACCCCACTGCGCGACCTTGGCCGCCATGTGCTCGTCGGCGCGGGTCTCGATGCGGGTGAGCAATTCCTCGTCCGCGATGCCCTCTTCCTTGGCCCAGTCATCGACCGGCAAGTCGAGATCGAGCACGCGCTTCAGCTCTTCCTTGAGCCCCGCGACGTCCCACTGCTCGGCATAGGCATGCTCGGGCACGTGCTTGGCGACGAGGTCCTCGATGAAGGCGTGGCGCATGTCGGCGATGGTCTCGGCGACGTTCTCGTCCTTCATCAGATCGACGCGCTGGTCGAAGATCACCTTGCGCTGGTCGTTCTGGACGTTGTCAAACTTGAGCAAGTTCTTGCGGATGTCGAAGTTGCGCGCCTCGACCTTCTGCTGCGCCTTCTCGAGTGCCTTGTTGATCCAGGGATGGATGATGGCCTCGCCCTCTTTCAGGCCGAGCCGCTGCAACATGCTGTCGAGACGATCCGAGCCGAAGATGCGCATCAAATCGTCTTCCAGCGACAGGAAGAACTTCGAGCGACCGGGGTCGCCCTGGCGGCCCGAACGGCCGCGGAGCTGGTTGTCGATGCGGCGGGACTCGTGACGCTCGGAGCCGATGATGTAGAGGCCTCCGGGCTTCTTCACGGTCTTGGCGGGCTTTGAGCCCTTGGCCGGCTCGATCTCGACGGTCTCCTCGGCTTTCAGCACGATGTCGCGGAAATGCTCGATGTCGGCCTTGATCTGCTCGATCTTTTTGGCCTTCTCGGCTTCGTCCTCGATCCCTGCGGTCTCCTGCTGGATACGCATCTCCAGGGAGCCGCCGAGCTTGATGTCGGTGCCGCGGCCGGCCATGTTGGTCGCGATCGTGATCGCGCCGGGAACGCCGGCCTCCGCCACGATGTAGGCTTCCTGCTCGTGGAAGCGCGCGTTCAGCACCGCGAAAAGCTTTGCGGGCTTGCCGGCGCGGGCGGCGGTGTAGAGCTTTTCCAACGCGCTTTCTTTACCGAAATCGATCTGCTTGTAGCCGTTCTGCTTCAAGAACTCGGCGAGCACTTCCGACTTTTCGATCGACGCCGTGCCGACCAGCACCGGCTGGAGGCGCGCATTGGCGCGCTCGATCTCGGCGAGGATGGCGACGTATTTTTCCTTCTGGGTGCGGTAGACCTCGTCGTCTTCGTCCAGACGCGCGACCGGCAGGTTGGTCGGGATCTCCAAGACCTCGAGCTTGTAGATGTCGAACAATTCGTCGGCTTCGGTCGCCGCCGTGCCGGTCATGCCCGCCAGCTTCTCGTACATGCGGAAGTAGTTCTGGAAGGTGATCGAGGCGAGCGTCTGGTTCTCGGGTTGAACCGCGACGTGCTCCTTGGCTTCGAGTGCCTGGTGCAGGCCTTCCGAATAGCGCCGGCCCGGCATCATACGTCCGGTGAATTCGTCGATGATCACGACCTCGCCGTCGCGAACGATGTAGTCCTTGTCGCGCGTGAACAGCGTGTGGGCGCGCAGCGCCTGGTTGACGTGGTGCACGACCGAGACGTTCTCGACGTCGTAGAGCGACTCGCCCTTGAGCTGGCCCGCGTCGCGGAGCAGCGTCTCGAGCTTCTCCATGCCGCCTTCGGTCAAGGTCACCGTGCGCTGCTTCTCGTCGACCTCGTAGTCCGTGACCTTCTCCAGTTTCGGCATGAAGGTGTCGATGGTGTTGTAGAAGTCCGAACGGTCGTCGAGCGGGCCGGAGATGATCAGCGGGGTGCGGGCTTCATCGATGAGAATGGAGTCCACTTCGTCGACGATCGCGTAGTAGTGCGGCCGCTGGACCATGTCCTCGAGCCGGTACTTCATGTTGTCGCGCAGATAGTCGAAGCCATATTCGTTGTTGGTGCCGTAGGTGATGTCACAGGCATAGGCCGTCTTGCGCTCGGTATCGTCGAGCCCGTGCACGATCACGCCGGTGGTCATGCCGAGGAAGCCGTAGATCTGGCCCATCCAGCCGGAGTCGCGACGGGCGAGGTAGTCGTTGACGGTGACGACGTGGACGCCCTTGCCGGCGAGCGCGTTGAGATAGACCGCGAGCGTTGCGACCAGCGTCTTGCCTTCGCCGGTCTTCATCTCGGCGATGTCGCCCTCGTGCAGCACCATGCCGCCGATGAGCTGGACGTCGAAATGGCGCTGGCCGAGCGTGCGCTTGGCGGCCTCGCGCACCGTGGCGAAGGCCGGCACCAGGAGGTCGTCCAGCGACTTGCCCGATGCGAGCTGTTGCTTGAATTCGGCGGTGCGGGCCTTGAGGGCTTCGTCGGAGAGTTTTGAGAGTTCCGGCTCGAGCGCGTTGATCGCGTTGACCCGGGATTGGTATCCCTTCACCCGCCGGTCGTTGGCGGAGCCGAAAAACTTGCGGGCGAGCGCGCCGATCATGCCAAATTCCTGTGTTCGCGATTACCGCGTTGCAGCCAAGAGGTTGTCACCAACTTGCCTATCAACTCACCGTGACGCCTCGCGGCCAAGACCCCGTTCCGGGGTCATCCGCCATATAGGTGGGAATTGAGCAAATCTGGGTTCAACGGCCAAAAACGCAGCAAAATAAACGCTATCGCCATGGACGCGACCGGCCAGAGATATGGCCCACCCTGAGCCTTGTCAACGGCGACCGGCTTTCCGCTAATTCATCATTTTGACAGGTTTTTCGCGTTGCCAAGGCACCCCGATTGGGCGAGTGTCCGCCCCGCCCAAATACCCCCTTCAGGATAAGGATTTTCCATGACCACCTCGTTCCCGGTAACGAAAACCGGCCTGCGCTTCGGCCTTGCCACCGCCCTTGCGGGCTGCCTTGCACTGGCGCTGATCGCAGGTCCCGGCCGGGCCGCCGACGACCCGGTCCTTGCCAAGGTCAATGGCGCGGAGATCAAGAAGAGCGACGTCGCGCTCGCCGAGGAGGAATTGGGGCCCTCGCTCGCGCAGATGGACCCGGCGACCAAGGACGAGAACGTGCTGGCCTTCCTGATCGACATGAAGATCGTCGCCAAGGCCGCCGAGGACAAGAAGATCGCCGACGGCGACGAGTTCAAGAAGCGCCTGGCGTTCGCCCGCAACCGGCTCCTGATGGACAGCCTGCTCGCCCAGGAAGGCAAGACGTCGACCACCCCCGACGCCATGAAGAAGGTCTATGAGGAGGCCTCCAAGCAGATCACCGGCGAGCAGGAAGTGCGCGCCCGCCACATCCTGGTCGAGACCGAGGACGAGGCCAAGGCCGTGAAGGCCGAACTCGACAAGGGTGCCGATTTCGCCGAGCTTGCCAAGAAGAAGTCCAAGGATCCGGGCTCCGCCGACGGCGGCGACCTCGGCTTCTTCACCAAGGAGCAGATGGTGCCGGAATTCTCGGCCGTCGCGTTCGCGCTCGAGCCGGGCAAGATCTCCGACCCCGTGAAGTCGCAGTTCGGCTGGCACATCATCAAGGTCGAGGAAAAGCGCAGCCGCAAGGCGCCGGATTTCGACCAGGTCAAGGGCCAGATCGAGAACTACGTCACCCGCAAGGCGCAGGCCGACTATGTCGCCAAGCTGCGCGCGGAGGCCAAGGTCGAGCGGCTCGACCAGCCGGCTGCCGACGCGGCCAAGCCGGCCGAGGCGGCGAAGCCGGCTGACAAGCCGGCCGACAACAAGATGGCGCCGCCTGCAAAGAAGTAGGACCGCGAAGAAGTAAGAATTCGCTGTCACTTCGCTGACGCCAATAGTATCTAAGCATCGTGATGCCCGGCCTCGTGCCGGGCATCTGCTTATCTGGATTTGATTCCCAAAAGGCGCCCCGCGATGTCCTCCTCCGTCTCCCCGCTTGCCCCGAAACATGTTCCCGACATGCCCGTCATCGCGGGCGTCAGGTTGGCAACGGCCGAGGCCGGCATCCGCTACAAGAACCGCACCGACGTGCTGCTCGCCCTTCTGGACAAGGGTACCGCGGTCGCCGGCGTCTTCACCAGGTCGAAATGCCCCTCTGCACCGGTGGAATGGTGCCGCGCCAAGCTGAAGGGCGGCAAGGCGCGCGCGCTGGTCGTCAATTCCGGCAATGCCAATGCCTTTACCGGCAAGACCGGCCGGGCATCGACCGCGCTGACCGCGAAGATCGCGGCCAAGGCCGTCGGCTGCAGCGAGGGCGAGATTTTTCTCGCATCGACCGGCGTGATCGGCGAGCCCCTGGATGCGACCAAATTCGACGGCGTGCTGGGCCGTCTCGCGGAGACCGCCGAGTCCGGCGATTATCTCGCAGCGGCGAAGGCGATCATGACCACCGACACCTTCCCGAAGGTCGCAACCAGAACCGTGAAGCTCGGCAAGGCCAAGGTCACCATCAACGGCATGGCCAAGGGAGCCGGCATGATCGCGCCTGACATGGCGACGATGCTGTCGTTCATTTTCACCGACGCGCCGATCGCACCAGCCGCGCTGCAGGCGCTGCTCAAGAGCGGCGTCGAGGACACGTTCAACGCGGTGACGATCGACGGCGATACCTCGACTTCGGACACGCTGCTGGCCTTCGCGACCGGAGCGGCAGCCCAGCACGGCGCACCAAAGATCAGCCGCGCCAGCGACCCGCGCCTGAAGGCCTTCGTCAAGGCGTTCAACGAGGTGCTCGCCAATCTCGCCGAGCAGGTCGCCCGCGACGGCGAAGGCGCGCGCAAGCTGGTCGAGATCACCGTGGAAGGCGCCAAGACCAGGGCGTCGGCGCGCAAGATCGCGATGTCGATTGCGAACTCGCCGCTGGTGAAGACTGCGATCGCCGGCGAGGACGCCAATTGGGGCCGCGTAGTCATGGCGGTGGGCAAGGCCGGCGAGCCCGCCGATCGCGACAAGCTGTCGATCTCCTTCAACGGCATCCGCGTCGCCAAGAGCGGCGCGCGCGATCCGTCCTATGATGAAGCGCAGGTGTCGGAGGCGATGAAGGCACCGGAGATCGCGATCAAGGTCTCGCTCGGCCTCGGCAAGGGCCGCGACCGCGTGCTGACCTGCGACCTCACCAAGGAATATGTCGCGATCAACGGCGATTATCGCTCATAGGCGTCATGGCCGAACTCAAGCTGACATTGGTGGTGGCCTGCGCGCTCATCGACGCCGACAAGCGCGTCCTGATCGCGCAGCGCCCCGCGGGCAAGGCACTTGCCGGCCTCTGGGAGTTTCCCGGCGGCAAGCTCGAGCCGGGCGAGCGGCCGGAGCAGAGCCTCATTCGCGAGCTGCACGAGGAGCTCGGCATCACCGTCAGCGAGCCGTGCCTGGCACCGCTCACCTTCGCAAGCCACGCCTACGAGACGTTCCATTTGTTGATGCCGCTCTACATCTGCCGCCGCTGGGAAGGGATGGTGGCGGCACGCGAAGGCCAGACCCTCGCCTGGGTCCGCGCCAACAAGCTGCGCGACTATCCGATGCCGCCGGCGGACATCCCGCTGATCCCGCATTTGATCGATCTGCTGATGTGACGATGCTCTTGCATCGTCATTCCGGGGCGCGCGCAAGCGCGAACCCGGAATCTCGCGCCACAACTTCCGGATTCCGGGTTCGGGTCCTGCGGACCGCCCCGGAATGACAGTGTGTGGCTTACGTCTTCCCCGCCTTCTTCACGGCGTCCGCAAGACTCGCCTTGGCCGAGCCGGGCTTGAGCGGCTGCTGCTGGCTGGCATGCGGCGCCCAGCCGGAGAGCCAGATGATGTCGAACGTCGCGCGGATACGGCCGTCGGAATCCGCAAAGCGCTCGGCATAGACCTCGGCCATCCGCAGCATCGTCGCGCGCCGCGTCGGCGTGCGCCGCCGCTCGATCAGCACGTTGGCTGCGCCCATGCGCCGCAAATCCTGCATCAGCGCGAAGGCATTCGCGTAACGCACGACGATGCGGTCGACGTCGGTGACCGGCAGCGCAAAGCCAGCCCGCTGCAACAGCGCACCGATGTCGCGCAGGTCAGCGAACGGCGCGACGCGCGGCGATACCCCGCCCTCGCATTCGGCTTCGGCCGCGGCAAAGGCCTGCCTGAGCTCGGTGAGACTGTCGCCGCCGATCATCGCGGCGAGCAGCAGGCCGTCGGGCCTCAGCGCGCGACGGATCTGCGCGAGCACACCCGGCAAATCATTGACGAATTGCAGTGCCAGCGCAGACGCCACGAGATCGAGGCTTTCCGGCGCCAGCGGCAGCTTCTCCTCGCCCGCAGCATCGAGCTCGATCCGTTGCACGTTGCCAAAGCGCGTGCGCAGCGCCGACAGGCCGTCGCCGGGGGTCCAGAGATCGGCAACGGCGCCAAATTCGCGCATCACTGCGGCAAGCCGATCGGCCATGTCCTCGTCGACGCGATCGAGCAGGAAGCTGACAGGCCCCTGCACGCGCGCACGGGACTGCCGCACATGCAGCAGCGCACGATCAAACAGGGCGGGCGGGATTTGCGGGGTTTGCGCCATGCTGCTGGTTACGCCGATCTCGACGGGTCTGGCAATCCGTTGTGAGCGGCGCTAGCCTTCGTTCATGGAAGCCGAAACCGTCCCGTCCCGTTCCATCTCCGCCCATTGGCGTGGGGCGCTCTCGGTCGGCCAGCGCATGCTGTCACGCGTGGCAAGGCTCGCACTCGACATCGCGCTGCCGACCCTGTGCGTGTCTTGCCGCGAACCGGTCGATGGCGAGGGCGTGTGTGCGGCCTGTTGGGCAAAGCTGTCGTTCATCGCCCCGCCCTACTGCCCGCGACTTGGCATTCCCTTCGTCTATGATCCCGGCCCCGAGATGCTGTCGATGGAGGCAATTGCCAGTCCGCCCGCCTACCATCGGGCGCGCGCCGCCGTGCGCTATGACGACGTCGCACGCACGCTGGTGCATTCGCTGAAGTACCAGGACCGCACCGATCTTGCGCCCACCATGGGCCGCTGGATGGCGCGCGCAGGGCGCGAGTTGCTCAGCGAGGCCGACATGCTGGTGCCAGTGCCCCTGCATTGGCGGCGGGCCTGGCGCCGCCGCTACAACCAGTCGGGCGCTCTGGCGCGCGTGATCGAGCGCCAGAGCGGAGTCAAGGTGAAAGGCGACGTCTTGCGCCGGGTCCGCGCCACCGAGCAGCAGATTGGGCTGTCGCGCGCCCAGCGCACCACCAACGTGCAGGGCGCATTCCAGGTATCTGCCGACCACCAAGCCGAGGTACAGGGCCGGCGCATTGTCCTCATAGATGACGTCCTGACCTCCGGTGCGACACTGGATGCCTGCGCCCGGGCCTTGCTCCGCGCCAAGGCGACGCAGGTCGACGCACTGGTCTTTGCCCGGGTTGTGGAGACCGGGTCCCGTCCCATATAATTCAATCAATTCATGAAACGAGAGCGCCACCCGACATGACTGCTGCTGTCGAGATCTACACCCGGCCAGGCTGCGGCTATTGTTCCGCCGCCAGGTCGCTGTTGACCCGCAAGAAAGCCGCCTTCACCGAGTTCGACATCGCCAAGAACCCGTCGTGGCGCCAGGAGATGTATGACCGCGCCGGCGAGGGCTCGACATTCCCGCAGATCTGGATCGGCGAGACGCATGTTGGTGGCTGCGACGAGCTCTATTCGCTCGATCGCGAAGGCAAGCTCGATGCACTGCTCGAAAGCGTCAAGGCGGTCTCATGAGCCAGAATCAAGCTCAAGCGCAGGATCGTACCTTCACCGCCGCCATGGTGCAGATGCGCACCGGTCTTCTGCCTGAACCGAGTTTCGAGCAGGCGAACAAGCTGATTCGAAAGGCGGCGGCGAACGGCGCGAATTACGTGCAGACGCCCGAAGTCAGCAACATGATGCAGCTGAACCGCAAGGCGCTGTTCGATCACCTCGCCAGCGAAGAGGACGACAAGTCGCTGAAAGCCTATCGCGCACTCGCGGCCGAATTGAATATCCATCTGCATATCGGCTCGCTGGCGCTGCGCCATTCGCCGGAAAAGGCGGTCAACCGCTCCTTCCTGATCGGGCCCGACGGCAATGTGCTGGCGAGCTACGACAAGATCCACATGTTCGACATCGAGCTGCCGGACGGCGAGAGCTATCGCGAATCCGCCAACTACCAGCCGGGTGAGACGGCTGTGATCTCCGACCTGCCCTGGGGCCGCGTCGGGCTCACGATCTGCTACGACGTGCGCTTCCCCGCGCTCTATCGCGCGCTGGCAGAGGCTGGCGCGTCGTTCATCACCGTGCCCTCGGCCTTCACCCGCAAGACCGGCGAAGCGCATTGGCATGTGCTGCTGCGCTCGCGCGCAATCGAGACCGGGTGCTTCGTGTTTGCCGCGGCGCAGGCCGGGCTGCACGAGAACAAGCGCGAGACCTATGGTCACTCGCTGATCATCGATCCCTGGGGCGAGATCCTCGCCGAGGGCGATGTCGAGCCGGGCGTCATCATGGCCAAGATCGATCCGGGCAAGGTCGAGACCGCGCGCAGGGCGATTCCCTCGCTGCAACATGGCCGCCGCTTCGGCGTCGCCGATCCGAAGGCAGGCCCTGACCATCTGCACCTGGTGCGGGGATCGGCATGATACGCTATGCGCTCCGCTGCGAGCGGGACCACGAGTTCGAAAGCTGGTTCCAGAGCTCGTCAGCTTACGACCAGCAGGTCAAGCGCAAGCTCGTGACCTGCCCGATCTGCGGTTCGGCCAAGGTCGACAAGGCGATCATGGCGCCGCGCATCGTCGGCAAGAAGGGCCGCGAACGCGCCGCGCCCGAGCCGACCACGCCCGCGCCGACGACCGAGGTCGCACAGCAGACGCCGACGTCGCTGATGCTGGCGCAGGAGCGCGAGCTGCGCACCAAGCTGAAGGAGCTCCGCGATCACATCGTGAAGCATGCCGACAATGTCGGCGAGCGCTTTCCGAATGAAGCCCGCGCCATGCACTATGGCGACAAGGAGCACCGCCCGATCTATGGCGAGGCTTCGCCGGACGAGGCCAAGGCGCTGATCGACGAAGGCATCGAGGTGTCGCCGCTGCCGACGCTGCCGGAAGACAGGAACTGACGCCTCGGTGTCATTCCGGGGCACGCGCAGCGTGAACCCGGAATCTCGCGCCGCAACTTCTGGATTCCGGGTTCGATGCTGCGCATCGCCCCGGAATGACAGCTTGGGTTAGGCGCCGACCAGCACCGCGACGCCGATCACGATGAGCACGATGCCGAAAATCTCGCGCGGCGAGACCGGCTGCTTGAACGAGTAATACGCCACGGCTTGCGCGAACAGCACCTCGATCAGTGCGAGCGTGCGGACATTGGCCGCGGCAGTCAGCGCGAACGACAGGAACCAGAATTGCGAGGCGAACGCGCCCATGAAGCCGGCGAGCAGCGACGGTTTCCAGAGGCCAAGGATCGCGTGCAAGACCTTTGGCGCGCGCCACAGCAGGTAGATCGTCAGGATCAGCGTCTGCACGAACAAGCCCAGCACCAGCGTGAACGAGGACGCCGTCACGAAGGTGACCCCGGGCACCGTGATGATCGCGCCGCGGAAGCCGACGGCTGACAGTGCGAACGCTGCGGCGGCGACGAGGCCGGTGATGGTCGGCTTCAATTCGGCGAAGCTTTTCTCGCCACCGGGACGCAGCGCGGTGGTGACGACACCAACGGTCGCGATCACGATCGCCAGCACCTTGAGCCAGGTCAGGTGATCGCCGAGAAAGACGAAGCCGAAGATCGCGGTCTGAATCGCTTCGGTCTTCAGGTAAGCCGTCGTCACCACGAAGGAGCGATCGTTCATGGCGAGCAGCATCAGTCCGGTGGCGACGATCTGGCTGAGCGCACCGAGCAGCAGCCACGGCCAGAACACCGACGGCGGCATGCTGAGATGATCGCCGGAGGCGACCAGCACCACGGCGAGGAACAGCACCGAGAACGGGAAGCCGAACAGGAAGCGAATGTTGGTCGCGCCCCAGGTGCCCAGCGGCTTCGTCAGCGACCGCTGCATCGCATTGCGAGCCACCTGCCCGAGCGCAGCGATGACGGTGAAAGGAATCCAGAGGCTGGTAACGGTGAGCATGGGCGGGAGCTAGAACAGGAATCGATTGCGGCCAACCTGCAAGCTGAGGCCTGCGCGGTCAACCGCGGCGACGTCATGGGAGCGATGCCCGCGCCACAAACTCCCTGTCGTCCCTGCGAACGCAGGGACCCATACCCCAGGGAGTAGCTATGCGAAGGCTGCCAACCCGCGCATCCAACACCGTTCGCCACCGATAGATTCCGCAGGATGGGTTCCTGCGTTCACAGGGACGACAGTTGGGGGTAGGTGGTCCCGACCGCCGCCTCAAACCAGTAAGTCGCTGAGGTCACGCCATCGCGCTCGATCAGGTCGATCTTCCAGTCGCGCTTCCAGCGCTTCAGCTGCTTTTCGCGGGCAATCGCGACTTCCGCCTGCTCAAAGGCCTCGGTGTAGACAAGCCGATGCACTCCGTAGCGTTTAACGAATTCCGAACCCTTGCCGCTCCGGTGCTCTTGCAAGCGTTTCTGAAGCGAGTTGGTGATCCCGATATAAAGTGTTCCGTGATGGCGGCTCGCGAGGATGTAGACGTAATACATGCTCGGAACGCCTGTCTCGGCTAACGACTTGGGCCTGTGGTTATGGGTCCCTGCGTTCGCAGGGACGACATCGACCGTGGGGCGGATGCTCGTGTCCTATTCACAGCCAGCCTCACACCATCCCTTCCGCCACGACCATGTAGTTCACGTCCATGTCGGGGGAGAGGCTCCATTTGTCGGCGAAGGGCGAGTAGACGACGCCGGTTTGCTCGGTGATGACGAGGCGGTTGTCGAGCAGATATTTGGCGAGCTCGTCGGGGGTGACGAACTTGTTCCACTCATGGGTGCCGCGCGGCAGCCAGCGCAGCACGTATTCGGCGCCGACGATGGCGAGCGCAAAGCTCTTCCAGTTGCGGTTCAGCGTCGAGACCACCATCAGCCCGTTCGGCTTCAGCATCGCGGCGCAGCGGCTTAAGAAGACGCCGACGTCGGTGACGTGCTCCACCACCTCCATCGCCAGCACGATGTCGAAGCGCTCGCGCGGATCGACCTCCTCGACCGTTGTGCAGCGGTAGTCGATCGACAGGTGGCCCTTGTCGGCATGCAGCTTTGCGGCGGCGATGTTGCTTGCCGAGGGATCGATGCCGATGACCTGCGCCCCGAGCCGCGACAGCGGCTCGCAGAGCAGGCCCGCGCCGCAACCGATGTCGAGCACGCGCAGGCTTCCGAGGCAGTTGAGGCTGCGCACATTGCGCTCGAACTTGCGGCAGGCGGCGTCGCGGATATAGCCGAGCCGCAGCGGATTGATCTTGTGCAGCGGGGCCATCTTGCCATTGGGGTCCCACCACTCGGCGGAGAGTTTCGAGAACTTGGCGACCTCGCCGGCGTCGACGGTCGAGGCCTGGCTGCTCATCGTGGCGGTGGAACTATTCTGCTGCATGCTCATGACAACGCGCCGTCCTACCGCACGGTGATGGAATTGCGGAAGGCGAGTGGGGACGCGATGGTCTCGATCTTCTCGATCCCCTCGCCCACGCCGCGGATCGTCACATCGCCGTAGTTGAAGATGCGGCCCAGAATGCTCTGGTCGACATCCACACTTTCAACCTTGTCGAGGCTCATTTCAAAGGTCTTCCGGGTAATCAACCCGGTCTTATGCACAACCCTGAAATTGGTCACGTCGGTTTCGGTCGTGAAGCGGTGGAACCAGCCCTTCAGCATCCAGTAGAGGGCGACCAGCGCCACCAGGCCGGAGGCCGTGAGGCAGAGCAGCACGAGCGCCTCCGTGGCCGTCTGCCGGGACATCAGAAGCAGGACCAGGGCCACGATCCAGGCCAGTATCGCCGGGAAATAGAAGATCCAGTGCGCATTGGTCGAATACAGCACCTTCTCGCCGGGCTGCAGGATCTCGTCGATATAACGCGCCATAACCTCGATTAACCCATTCCCCGCCCCAACGGGTCCATCAGGAACCGGCTTGCCCCCGGCCCCGCCGCTCTGTATACGCGCGGTCGGCAGCTACCCCGCCCAGCGCGGGCCACCATACTGATCCTCAAGAGGGAATGCACGCGTCGTCATGAGCCGCCTCGTGATGAAATTCGGCGGCACGTCCGTCGCCAATATCGAACGTATCCGCAACGTCGCACGACATGTGAAGCGCGAGGTCGACGCCGGGCATGAGGTTGCCGTGGTGGTCTCGGCGATGTCCGGCAAGACCAACGAGCTGGTCGCCTGGTGCACCGAAGCTTCTCCGATGCACGATGCGCGCGAATACGACGCCGTCGTCGCCTCCGGCGAGCAGGTGACGTCGGGCTTGCTTGCCATCGTGCTCCAGAGCCTGGGCATCCAGGCCCGCTCCTGGCAGGGCTGGCAGATCCCGATCAAGACCAGCGACGCCCATGCCTCGGCCCGCATCGAGGACATCGACGGCACCGAGATCATCAACCGCTTCAAGGAGCGCAAAGAGGTCGCGGTCATCGCCGGCTTCCAGGGCATCAATCCCGAGACCGGGCGAATCACCACGCTCGGCCGCGGCGGCTCCGACACCTCGGCGGTTGCGATTGCCGCCGCCGTCAAGGCGGATCGCTGCGACATCTACACGGATGTCGATGGCGTCTACACCACCGACCCGCGGATCGTGCCGAAGGCGCGCCGGCTCGACAAGATCGCGTTCGAGGACATGCTGGAACTGGCCTCCCAGGGCGCCAAGGTGCTCCAGGTCCGCTCGGTGGAACTCGGCATGGTCCACAACATGCCGATCTTCGTCCGCTCGAGCTTCGACAAGCCCGAGGACATCGACCCGCATGCCAACCAGCCGCCCGGCACGCTGATCTGCAGCGAGGAGGAGATCATGGAAAACCACGTCGTCACCGGCATCGCCTTCTCCAAGGACGAGGCCCAGATCTCGGTGCGCCAGATCGAGGACAAGCCGGGTGTCGCCGCCTCGATCTTCGGGCCGCTCGCAGACGCCAACATCAACGTCGACATGATCGTGCAGAACGTCTCCGAGGACGGCAAGACCACCGACCTGACCTTCACGGTGCCGGCGACCGACTACGCCCGCGCCAGGGATACGATCACCGCTGCCAAGGCCAAGATCGGCTATGCGCGGCTCGACAGCGCCACCGACGTCGCCAAAATTTCCGTGATCGGCAGCGGCATGCGCAGCCATGCCGGCGTCGCTGCCCAGGCGTTCTCGGCCCTCGCGGCGCGGAATATCAACATCCGCGCCATCACAACCTCCGAGATCAAATTCTCGGTTTTGATCGACACCGCCTATACCGAGCTTGCGGTGCGGACCCTGCACACGCTCTACGGTCTCGATCAGGTTTAGACGAATTTTCTGTTAGCGGCCGCAGCAAACGCGAAGGTGTACACACCTTCGCGTTTGGCAGGCGTTTTGCTTGGCAAAACAAGCCTCAATTCGCTATACGGCGAACAGGGTGGGCTGCCGCAGACTGTGCCCCAGTTCAGGCGGTGCCGATTCGGCACAAGCGCCAGATCCCGGAGGATTTGGGCTCGTGCCGGCGCCGGACGAGCAAATTTGTTGTTTTTCTGGAGTTTTGGGCCAGCCGCCGGCTACCCCGCCGGGCCAGGCAGATGAAGGAGATTGACGGCACATGCGGAGTGCATCGGGAGGTCCCCGCGTCTTGTTGAGACGGCTCCGCGAAACCATGGCGGAGCAGGTCTCGGCCCAGGAGCGGCTGGACAAGATCGTGGTGCTGATCGCCGCCAACATGGTGGCCGAAGTGTGCTCGGTCTATGTGCTGCGCGTCGACAACACCCTCGAGCTCTACGCCACCGAAGGCCTCAACCGCGAGGCCGTGCACCATACGGTGCTGAGCGCCCATGAGGGCCTGGTCGGCCTCGTCGCCAGCGAGGCGACCCCGCTCAACCTCAGCGACGCCCAGAGCCATCCCGCCTTTTCGTTCCGTCCCGAGACCGGCGAAGAGATCTACCACTCCTTCCTCGGCGTGCCGATCCTGCGCGCCGGCAATACGCTCGGCGTGCTGGTGGTGCAGAACCGCGCCAAGCGCAATTATGTCGAGGAGGAGCTGGAGGCACTGCAGACCACCGCGATGGTGCTGGCGGAGCTGATCGCCTCGGGCGAATTGTCCGCGCTGGCCCAGCCCGGCCTCGAGCCGGCCGCGCGCCATTCCGCGCAAAAGGTCGGCGCGATCCTGTCGGAAGGCATCGCGCTCGGCCATGTCGTGCTGCACGAGCCGCGCGTCGTCATCAAGGACTACATCGCCGAGGACCTGCCGAGGGAAATCAAGCGGCTCGACACCGCTCTCGCCAAGCTGCGCTCCGACCTCGACCGCATGCTGGAGCGCGGCGACGTCGCCGAGGGCGGCGAGCACCGCGACGTGCTCGAAGCCTACCGCATGTTCGCAAACGACCAGGGCTGGTCGCACAAGCTGCACGAGGCGGTCGCGACCGGCCTCACCGCGGAAGCCGCGGTCGAGCGCGTGCAGTCCGACACCCGCGCGCGCATGCTGCGCTCCACCGATCCCTATTTGCGCGACCGCCTGCACGATCTCGAAGACCTCGGCTACCGCCTGATGCGGCAGCTCGTCGGCCAGGACCACGCGCCGTCCCGCGAGCAACTGCCCGACAACGCCATCGTCATCGCCCGCGCAATGGGCCCGGCGGCGCTGCTCGACTACGACCGCAAGCGGTTGCGCGGCATCGTGCTGGAGGAAGGCACCGCCAACTCGCATGTCTCGATCGTGGCGCGCGCGCTCGGCATCCCCGCGGTCGGCGAGGTGCCGAACGCGCCGGGTATCGCCGATCCCGGTGATGCCATCATCGTCGACGGCACCTCCGGCTCGATCTATGTGCGGCCCTCGCAGGAGATCGAGGCCGCCTATGCGGAGCGCGTCCGTTTCCGCGCGCGCCGCCAGGCGCAGTATCTGGCGCTGCGCGACCGTCCCTGCGTCACCAAGGACGGCGAGGCGGTCGAGTTGATGATCAACGCGGGCCTTGCGATCGACCTGCCCCATATCGACGACACCGGCAGTGCCGGCATCGGCCTGTTCCGCACCGAGCTGCAATTCATGGTCGGCCAGAGCCTGCCGCGCACCAGCGACCAGCTCGCGCTCTACCGCACCGTGCTCGATGCCGCCGGCACCAAGCCGGTCACCTTCCGCACCCTCGATATCGGCGGCGACAAGGCGCTGCCCTATATGGAGGCGGTGATCGAGGAAAATCCCGCGCTCGGCTGGCGCGCGATCCGGCTTGGCCTGGACCGCCCCGGCCTGCTGCGCGGCCAGATCCGCGCACTGTTGCGCGCCGGCGGCGGCCGCGCGATCCGTGTGATGTTCCCGATGATCTCGGAGGTCGGCGAATTCGATTCGGCGAAGGCGCTGGTCGAGCGCGAGCTGACCTATTTGCGCCAGCACGGCCATACGCTGCCGGAGCGCATCGACATCGGCACCATGGTCGAGGTGCCGGCGCTGCTCTACCAACTCGACGAGCTCCTGAAGAAGGTCGACTTCATCTCGGTCGGCTCCAACGATTTGTTCCAGTTCCTGTTCGCGGTCGATCGCGGCAACGCCAAGGTCTCGGAGCGGTTCGACACCATGTCGGCACCGATCCTGCGCGTGCTGCGCGAGATCGTGCGCAAGTCCAATGCCGCGAAGAAATCCGTCTCGCTGTGCGGCGAGATGGCGTCCAAGCCGATCGGCGCGCTGGCGCTGATCGCGATGGGCTACCGCTCGCTGTCACTGTCGGCGACCGCGCTCGGGCCGGTGAAGGCGATGGTCCTCGACCTCGATGCCAAGAAGGCCGGCGCGATGCTCGATCCACTCCTGGACGCGCCGACCGGCACCGTCTCGATCCGGCAGAAGCTGACGCAATTTGCCGAGGCCGAAGGGCTGTCGTTGTAGCGGGCCGGTCCGAAAGCCGTCCCGACTCGTCCCCTTTTTGCACCTGAGACTTGATCGATGTCGTCACTCCCCGAAGCCAAACTGGACGTCCTCCTTGCACATCACGCCTCCCTCGAGGCCGAATCGCTCGGCCAGCTCGCCTCCGAGCGTTATGTGCAGATCACGCGCGAGCTCGCCGAGATCGGCCCGCTCATCGACGCGGTGAAGACTTATCGGTCTGCGGTGAAGGAGCTCGCCGACACCGAGGCGCTGATCGCCGATCCCGCGACCGATGCCGAGATGCGCGGCATGGCCGAGGCCGAGCGCGACGAGCTCTCGTCCAGAATCGAGGATCTCGTGCAGAAGATCCGCGTGGCACTGCTGCCCAAGGACGCCATGGACGACCGCAACGTGATGCTGGAAATCCGCGCCGGCACCGGCGGCGACGAGGCCTCGCTATTCGCCGGCGACCTGTTCCGGATGTATGAGCGTTTTGCCGGTTTGCAGGGCTGGAAGGTCGAGGTGATCTCGGCGAGCGAGGGCACGGTCGGCGGCTACAAGGAAATCATCGCCGAGGTGCAGGGCCGCGGCGCATTCTCGAAGCTGAAGTTCGAATCCGGCGTGCACCGCGTGCAGCGCGTGCCCGACACCGAGACGCAAGGCCGCATCCACACCTCCGCCGCAACGGTCGCCGTGCTGCCCGAGGTCGAGGATGTCGATGTCGACATCAAGAACGAGGATCTGCGCATCGAGACCATGCGCGCGGGCGGCGCCGGCGGCCAGCACGTCAACAAGACGGAATCGGCGATCCGCATCACCCACATTCCGACCGGCATCGTCGTGATGATGCAGGACAGCCGATCGCAGCACAAGAACCGCGCCTCGGCGATGAACATCCTGCGCTCGCGCATCTACGACGCCGAGCGCCAGCGCGTCGAGGCGGCGCGCTCGGCCGACCGCAAGGAGAAGGTCGGCTCCGGCGACCGCAGCGAGCGCATCCGCACCTACAACTTTCCGCAGGGGCGCGTCACCGACCACCGCATCAATCTGACGCTTTACAAGCTGCCGCAGGTGATCGCGGGCGAATCGCTTGGCGAGCTGATCGATGCGCTGACCACGGAGCACCAGGCCGCCCAGCTCGCGGCGCAGGGTGCTGCGGCCTAAAGCGCGATGAGATTAGCATGAATCGTCATCGCGCTTTAGGTTGTTGTTTGAGCATGATCTTTTCGGAAAACCGCTCCACACTTTTCCGGATCATGCTCTAACGCCCCTTCGTACGGAACGACCGCAGGATCTTGCTCAGGGCCGGGCTTGCCGCGCGCAGCTCTTCAAGATGGATTTTTGAGAGCGCCCGCAGCTTCTGTTCGCCGACGGCCGTCAGCCTGAGACGGACCTTCCTGGCATCCTTCGGATCGGCAACCCGGCTGACCAGCTTGAGCTTCGTCATCCGGTCCATCAGCTCGACCGCGGTGTGATGCCGGATCAAAAGGAACCGCGCGACGTCGCCGATGCTTGCAGCGTCCGGTCCGGCATAGCCCTTGATCGCGAGCAGTGCCTGATGCTGCTGGGGCGTCAGCCCCGCGCGCTGGGCTGCGGCCTCGCTGAAGGCCAGGAAGGTTCGCAGCTGGTAGCGGAATTGCGCCAGCGCCTGATAGTCGGCCTCGCGCATCGCCACACTCTCGCGCCGCGCCGGCGTCTTCTTCGGTTGGACCATGCCGTGCCGTCCGCCTCGATCTCACCACCGCCGACAGGAGCGGAGCGTCAAGGCTAGCAAGCGGCCGGCTCCAGACCAACCGGGCGACACCGTGGATGCACAGCTATCCGCCGGCCTAAGCGCGATGAGATTAGGATGAACCGTCATCGCGCTTTAGGTTGTTGTGTGAGCATGATCTTTTCGGAAAACCGCTCCACACTTTTCCGGATCATGCTCTATTCGAAGTTGGAGAAGTTCGAGAGCAGGATCTTCACCAGGATGATCTGGAACGCGATCGGGATACGCACGCTTCTTCGCCGGATCGACCGCTGCAACGCGCCCGCAATCTCGGTGCTGGAGAGAGCGCCGGAGGCGGCGTTGGCGATCAGCCGCGTCCACATCTCCGACAGTGATCCGCCGGGCCGGATCGTCGGCTTGATCGTGACGCCACAGCCCTGCGCCCAGGCGATGATCTCGCGTGTCGTGTGAGGGCCGCAATTGCGCGCGGTCGCAAGACGCTCGGCGGTCAGCGCGAGCAGCAGCTCGCGTGACGGCGACCAGCTGCCCTTCGGCGGCTGCTCACCCGTCAGCTCGACTGCAAGCTCCTTGAGCACGTTCTGGGCACGCACGCTCAGCGTCTTCATCGGACCGGGCGCAGGGTTCGACTGACCGGCCGGCGTGCTGCGCCAGCCGTCCGGCCGATTGCGCGCGTCCGGGTTGCGTAGCGCGTCGAGCGCCTGCGGCATCATCCGCTGGCCCTCGCCGTCGCCCGCAGTCCGGCCCGACTCCCGCGGCCAGGATCGCCGCTTCCTGGCCCTCGCCGTTCTCGTTTGCCGCGTCATCTCGCCTGCCAAACCCAGAAGTCACGTACTCATAAAGACTAATATATATCGTTATGCGATATGTTTTTGCGAGACAATTTTCGTCGTCCTACGAAAGGCGAAATTGACAGCGAGCCATCACAAGCAATGCTTGCGGCAAGAGCTACACGGGGATGTGACACGACGCGTTCGGCTGGTGAGACCGGATGAGCGCGGCAAACGGTCACGTCCCCCGAACAAACATGCTCGGGAGGAACTTGATCATGACGAACAGCTTCATCAGCCGCGGCTTGAATTCCAGACTTTCGCGCCGGCGCTTGCTGCAAGGCAGTGCCGGCATCATCGGCGGCTCGCTGCTGCCGGCGATGCCCGCCCTCGCCGACGACAAGCCCGCGCTCGGCACCTATCCGGCGGGCGCCTCCGGCTCGTCTGTCTTCATCGGCATCTCCGTGCCGCGCACCGGCACCTATGCGGTGCAGGGCGAGGACGAGCTCAAGGGCTATCAGCTCGCGATCGAGCACATCAACAGCGGGCATGATCTGATCAAGAAGATCTCGCCCAAGACGACCAAGGGCGTGCTGGGCAAGGAACTGAAATTCGGCGTCGCCGATTCTGCCGCCAAGCCCAACGAGGCGGTGCAGGCGCAGCAGCGCTTCATCAGCGAGAACAAGGCGATCATGATCACCGGCGGCACGTCGAGCGCGGTCGCGGTCGCACTGAACAAGCTCGCGCAGCGTGAGAAGGTGATCTTCGTCTGCGGCATCTCCGGCTCCAACGATACCACCGGCAAGGATTGCGTCCGCTACGGCTTCCGTCAGGACTTCTTCGGCCAGACGGCCGCCGCGGCAATTGGACCTGTAATGGTCAAGGCCTTCGGCAAGAATAAGAAAGCGGCTTACCTCACGCCGGACTACACGTATGGTCACACCGTGACCAAGTCGATGCAGGACTTTCTCGCGGGCGCCGGCTGGACCACCGCGACGAACCAGGTCGCGCCGCTGGGCGCTCCCGACTATTCCTCATACCTGCTCAACGTCGCGAACTCCGGCGCCGACGTGCTCATCAACGTCAACTGGGGACACGATGCCGTGCTCTCGACCCAGCAGGCCAAGCAGTTCGGCGTGCTCGACAAGATGAAGCTCGTGATTCCCTACCAGGTGCCGTTCATCGCGCGCGAAACCGGCGGCCTGATGCAGGGCGTCTACGCCGCGACCGACTATTGGTGGACGATCGAGGACAAGTTCCCGCTCGCCAAGATGTTCAACGACGCCTTCGCGGCGAAGTACGGCTACAAGCCGGAATGGGGCGCAGAGAACGCCTATATCAGCTTCGCGCACTGGGCCCACATGTGCGAGGAAGCCGGCAGCTTCTATCCGCCTGACGTCATCAAGGCCTATGAGAAGGGCGAAACCCTCCCCTCTTTCGTCGGCGACGTCCACTATCGCGCGGAAGATCATCAGTGCGTCCGCCCTGTCATCATCGTCAAGGGCAAGATGGAAAAGGACATGAAGAACAAGGAGGACTATTACGACGTCGTCGAGATCGTCCCCGGTGAGGGCCTGATGCAGAAGCCGGACGCGTTCGGCTGCCATCTCGGCGAATACTCGTGAACCTGGGTTGACCCCTATGACGCCGCAGGCAGTTGCCACGCCTGCGGCGTCAGCCTTTTGCGGATCGGCGCGTCGGTCCGCGCGGCTCGGAATCAAGACGCATTCATGATCAGTTGGCCCAATCTCATCTCCCAGCTCTTCAACGGGCTCGCGCTCGGCGCGCTGCTCGCACTGATCAGCTCGGGCCTGACCATCATCTACGGCACGCTCGGCGTATTGAACCTCGCGCATGGTGCGATGTTCATGATCGGCGGCTACGCCGGCTTCGTCGCCTTTCAGTACACCCACTCGTTCATCCTCGCCGTCATCGCGGGCTCGCTGTTCGTGATGCTGCTCGGGGTCGCGATGGAGCGGGTGATCATCCGCCATTTCTACCAGCGTCCGCATGAAGACCAGCTTCTCGTCACCTTTGGCCTTGGCATCTGCTTCGTCGAGATCGTGCGGCTGATCTTTTCCAGCCAGTCGCAGATCGTCCCACCGCCACCCCTGTTCCAGGGCATCACCAATCTCGGCTTCATGTACTATCCGACCTATCGCCTCGCCGTGGTCGGCATCGTCGCGATCGCGCTCGGCGCGCTGTTCCTCGTGCTCTACCGGACCCGGCTCGGCATGATCGTGCGTGCCGGCATCGAGGATTCCGTGATGGTGGATTCGCTCGGCATCGATGTCTATCGCGTCTTCATGGTCGTGTTCGGCATCGGCGCGATGGCCGCCGGCTTTGCCGGCATCATCAACGCGCCGGTGGTGTCGCTGACACCTGGCGTTGGCGACGACATTCTGGTCGAGACCTTCGTGGTGGTGGTGATCGGCGGCGTCGGCTCGTTCCCGGGCGCCATTCTGGGCGGCCTGATCGCCGGCGAGATCATCAGCGTCACCTCCATGTTCAACCCCGGCTATGCCTATGTGATGCTGTTTGCTGCGATGACGCTCGTGCTCGTGGTGCGACCGCATGGCTTGCTCGGCGTGCAGGGGCGCGAATGAGAAACGCTCTGATGTCCAAGCAAGCGAAGTCCAGGCAGCTTCCCTATCTGATCGAGATCCTGACGGCGGCCGGCCTGATCGTCGCGCCCGTCGTGCTGCCTCATCTTGGCTTTGCGCCGAACACGGTGAACCGGATCCTGGTCTGGGGTCTGTTCGGCCTCGGCTTCGACATCCTGTTCGGCTTCACTGGCCTTTTGTCATTCGGTCAATCCGCCTTCTACGGCACCGGAGGCTTCGTCGCCGCCTGGCTTCTGACCCGCGCCGGCTTCGGCAACGTGCTGGGCGCGCTGATCATTGGCATGATCGCCGCGGCAGCGACCGGCTACCTCGTCGGATTGATCGCCTTGCGCCGCACCGGCATCTACTTCGCCATGATCACGGTGGCGATCGCCGAAGTGTTCTTCTTCGTCGAGTTCAATCCGCTGGCCGACTTCACCGGCGGCGAGAACGGCCTGCCGGGCGTGCCAACACCGAGCTTCAATCTCGGCTTCACCACGCTGCACTTCGCCGACGGTTGGTCGCTCTACCAGTTCATCGCGCTCTGCTACTTCATCGGCATCGTGATCGCGCTCAGGATCGTGCGCTCGCCGGTCGGCGCGATCTTCAGCGCGATCCGCGACAATCCGCTGCGTGCCACCGCGGTTGGCCACAACATCCACGGCTACAAGCTGACCGCCTTCGTGATTGCCGCCGCCTATGCCGGCTTCGCCGGCGGGCTGCTCGGCGTGCTGCAAGCCTTCATGCCGCCGGACGCGTTCACGTTCGACACCTCCGGGCAGCTCGTGATGCAGACCGCGATCGGCGGCCGCGGCACGCTGTTCGGCCCACTGGTCGGCGCCGCCGTCTGGCTGTTCCTCCAGGATTTCCTGCAGGCCGCGATGGGATTAGGCGCCGCCTGGAAGCTCGTGCTGGGCGTCGTCTTCGTGGCTTTGGTCTGCTTTCTGCGTGGCGGCATCGTCGGCGGCCTCATCGATCTCTACCGCTTCGTCACGGGCAAGCGCGCCGCCGCTCCGGCCGAGGAAGCGCCAGCAGTCGTGGACCCGCAGGCCGCGGAGGCCGAAATAGCGGAACGAGCGCCTGTCGTTCCTGCACCGGCGGGCCGCCATTCGGGTCCAATCCTTCAAGCCACCGGCCTGACCAAGCGCTATGGCGGCCTCGTCGCCAACAGCGATATCGACTTCAGCGTCAATCACGGCGAGCTGCGCGGCATCATCGGCCCCAACGGGGCCGGCAAGTCGACCTTCTTCAAGATGCTGACCTGCGAGATTGCACCGACCTCGGGCCGCATCATCTTCGAAGGCCGCGACATCACCGGACAGCGCATCGCCGACGTCTGCCAGCTTGGGCTCACCAAGAGCTATCAGGTCAACCAGCTCTTCGCCGGCCTGACGGTGCGGCAGAACTTGACGATCGCGGCGCTCGCCAAATTGCGCGGCAAGTTCCGCCTCGACCTGTTCCGCAAGCCCTCCAGCGTGAAAGGCCTGTCCGAGCAGGTGGAGCACACGCTCGCGCTGGTCAATCTGGCCGCGCGGGCCGACACGCCGGTTGCCGAGCTCGCCTATGGCGAAAAGCGCCGGCTGGAGATCGGGCTCGCGCTCGCAACCTCGCCTCGCCTGTTGCTGCTCGACGAGCCGCTTGCGGGCATGAGCCCGCGCGAGAGGGTCGAGACCGTCCGCCTGCTCAAGGCCATCGCGCGCGACCGCACCATGATCATCATCGACCACGACATGGATTCGCTGTTCGAGCTGGTCGAGCGCGTTACCGTGCTCCAGGAGGGCCGTGTGCTGCTCGAGGGCACGCCGGAGGAGATCAGGACCAACGCTGCCGTGCAGGAAGCCTATCTCGGCGGCGTGCATGGAGAGATCGCCGCATGAGCCTGATCGAGGTCAATGGCCTGAACAGCTATTACGGGGACTCCCACATCCTGTTCGACGTCGCCATGCGCGTCGAGCGGCACGAGGTCGTCGCCCTGCTCGGCCGTAACGGCGCCGGCAAGAGCACCACGTTGAAGAGCCTGATGGGCGTGGTGACGCCGCGCAGCGGCACCGTGATCTTCGACGGCACCGACATCGCCGGGCGCCGCAGCCACAGGATTGCTCGGGCCGGCATGCAGCTCGTCCACGAGGAGCGCCGTATCTTCGGCAGCCTCAGCGTCGAGGAGAACATCGTCATTGCCGGCTTCACCGCGGAGAATCGCTGGCCGCTCGATCGTATCTACGAGATGTTTCCGCGGCTGAAAGAGCGGCGCGGCAATCGCGGCAACGAGCTCTCGGGCGGCGAACAGCAGATGCTGGCGATCGCGCGCGCGCTGGTGCGCGATCCCAAGATCATCCTGCTGGACGAGCCGTTCGAAGGGCTTGCCCCCGTGATCGTCCGAGATCTCGTCAAAGCATGCGGCGATCTCGCCGCAGCCGGCCAGACCATCGTGCTGGTCGAACAAAATCTTGCGGCAACGCTGGCACTCGCCAAGCGCATCTACATCATCAACAACGGCCACATCGTGCACGAGGGGCCGGCCCAGGAATTGAAGGCGCAGCCGCAACTCCTGCAACGCTGGCTCGGCGTATGATCCGCCGTACCGGATCAACCGCCGAGCGCGGCCATCAGCCGCCTGGCGTGGTCGGCCAGCACCGCGGGATCCTCCTGTCGCGTCTGCGGCGGCAGCAATTCGACGCCTGCCCTGACCGGCATGACGTGCATGTGCAGATGCATGACCACCTGCCCGCTGGCGGGCTCACTGAATTGCTGGATAATGATGCCCTCGGCGGCGAACGCCTTCATCGCCGCGATCGCGATCCGCCTGGCCGCACGTGCCACCTCGGCAAGGTCGTCCTCGGCGATGTCCAGGATACCGCGCGCGGGCGCCTTGGGGATCACCAGGGTATGGCCGGGCGAGCGCGGCATGATGTCGAGAAAGGCCAGCACACGATCGTTCTCGTAGACCTTGAGGCAGGGAATTTCGCCGCGCAATATCTTTGCGAACACATTCTGATCGTCATAGGTCGTCATGGCTGTCACCGTGCGTTTTCGCCGATCAAACGCGACCGCTTCCGTTGACGCAAGCATGGCCATCGTCCTATCCACGTGCCAGGCAGGACAGGTCCAGCGGTGGCAGATTTCGTTCCCGGAAACAGCATCGAGAGCACGCGGCGCATTTTGGCGGCGCGGCTGAGATCGGCCGCCATCGACGAGGCCGAGATCGAGGCGCGTCTGCTCGTCGGGGCTGTGCTGGGCCTCGATCTGACCGGGCTGATCACGCAGGCGGACCGCCCGCTGACGGCGACCGAGGTCTCGCAACTCGAACGCTACGCGCAGCGGCGCCTCGTGGGCGAACCGGTCGCGCGCATTCTCGGGGCCAAGGAATTTTGGGGCCTCACCTTTCAGCTCTCGGACGCAACGCTGGTGCCGCGGCCCGACACAGAGACCGTCGTCGAGTTGGCGCTAGAGATTTTTCGCGAAAGTCCCGTCTCCGGAAGGCCGCCGCGGATCGCCGATATCGGCGTAGGTTCAGGTGCGATCCTGCTTGCGCTGTTGCACGAGATTCCGGATGCGTTCGGCGTCGGCACCGATGTCAGCCTGACCGCGCTCGGCACCGCAAAGAGTAACTCCGCAGCACTTGGTCTCGCCGACCGTTCCGCCTTCATCGCCTGCTACTACGCGGCCGCGCTCACGGGTCCCTTCGACCTGATCGTATCGAACCCACCCTACATTCCCTCGGGCGACATCGCGAATTTGAGCGTCGAGGTCCGCGACTACGATCCGCGCCTCGCACTCGACGGCGGCAATGACGGCTTCGATGCCTACCGCGCCCTGATACCGCAAGCCGCCCAGCTTCTGGCTCCCGGCGGAGCTTTGGTTGTGGAGGCCGGACAAGGTCAGACACGCGGCATTGAAACCTTGATGGTGGCTGCGGCGTTAGAGGTGGAGAGGCCGCCCAAGGCTGATCTGGCAGGCGTCTTAAGGGCCGTGTCGGCCCGAAAAATGCCCCCATAAAAGCCGGATTGGGCTGCAAAAACCTCTTGGAATATCCCGTGGGAACGACTACGTTCCGGTCAAACATCGGTGCCGGCCCCGTAGACCAACGGGCGAGAGCCGGGCTCTCAAGGCGAGAGCTGCACTGGATTGAAGGTTCCAAGCCGCAGGTCCTGTTAAGCGCGATGGCCCGTTGAGCTGCGCTGCTTTCCGACCGCAAAGTGAACGAAAGCCTGATATTGCGCTTGAAGATTTACGCAAGAAACCAGGGCTTGTTTCGGCAGGCAGAATGAATGGGTTCGCTGGCGACGGGCGCCGGCGGGTGGGGAACGCGTCTTTGTTGAACGCGAAGGTCAACGACATCGGCAGGGACCTTGGTCGGGACGTCGGCAGGGATTCGAGCCGCGCGCGGTGCGTGTGCCAAACCTGCGCCGCAGCAATTTAGGTCACTCTCAACAGCAGTAACGCGTACGAACTTTTCAAGGGCTGGAATTAAAGGCAGGACATGAGAAACGGTCAGAACAAGCAGCGGATGCGCAACCGGAACAACAACAACAACAATAACCGGCGCGGCCAGAACCCGATGACCCGGGTTTACGAGTCCAACGGACCCGACATCAAGATCCGCGGCACCGCCTCGCACATCGCCGAGAAATATCTCCAGCTCGCGCGCGACGCGCGCTCCTCTGGCGATCCGGTTGCGGCCGAGAACTACTATCAGCATGCCGAACATTATTTCCGCCTGATTGCCGCAGCGCAGGAGCAATTCCGCCAGAACCAGCAGCAGCCGCGCGGCGGTGAAGAGGTCGTCGTCAGCGACGACAGTGATGACGATGGCGAGACCTTCTCCAATTTCGGCCAGGAGCCCGGCTTCGTGCCGCAGCCCCAGCAGCAACAGCCCTATGTGCGCGACCGCGACCATCAGCGTGACCACCAGCGTGGCGAGGGCCAGCCCTATCAGCGCGACCAGCAGCAGCCGCGCGAGCATCGCGATCGCGACCGTCCGCAGCCGCAATATCAGGCCCAGCCGCAACCGCAGAACCAGCCGCAGCCGGTGATTGCCGATGCCGGCAGCGTCGATCGCCTGCCCTCCTTCATCACCGGCGCGCAGCCGCAGGTCAATGGCGGCCAAGGCGGATTCGAAGGCAGCGGTGGCGGTGAACGCTATCCGCGGCGGCGCCGCCGGCCGCATGGTCCGCGCCCCGACCGCGAGGCAGCGCCGGCCGCCGCCTCGAGCGACGATCTCGCGCCCGGCGAGTAAGCCTTAAAAGCGCGCTTCGATTTATCCGACACAAAAAACGCCCCGGCTCGCCGGGGCGTTTTGCTGTCAGCTCCGCGTCACCGTCGTCGAGGACGGCACCAGCACGGGTTTGAGCGATGGAATTAGCCGGGCGCGTTCGCGCTTCGCCGGGATCACGCGATAGACCTGCTTGGTCGCTTCCACGATGTGCACGCCTGCAAACGGCAGCGACAGCGCGGCACCCGCGCGCTCCCACATCAGTGCCGATTTCAACAGCCAGCCGCCGGCATAGGGCGGCATGAACAGCGCCTCGCCCCATGCCGTCGGCGTGAACCAGGTCTGGCGCAACAGGTCGGTGATCTGTGCGCGCGAATACGGCCGGCCATGGCCGAATGGCGTGTTCTCGGTGCGAGTCCACACCCCGCGCCGGTTCGGAATGATCGCAATGACGCGGCCCGACGGCGCCAGCACCCGCCACACCTCGCGCAGCAGCGCCGCCGGATCGTCGCAGATTTCGAGCGCATGGACGAGCAGGATGCGGTCAACCGCGGCATCCGGCAACGGCAGCGAGAACTCATCGACCAGAGAGGCCAGCGCAGGCCGCCCCGTCGGCCATTTCAGGACGCCCTGAGCGGCCGGCATGAAGGCGATGCAGCGCTCCGCGTCCTCGCGGAACAGGCCGAGATAGGGGGTGGGATAGCCGATGCCGAGCACCCGCTGCCCCTCCGCCTTCGGCCAACGTTCCCTGATTCCACGATTGATCAATTGCCGCGCCACGATCCCGAGGCGGCGCGAATAGAAGTCACGTAGATCAATGACATCGATGCTCATGGCCGCAATGTAACATGCGCCCGGCGGCCAGGGCGCGCGGAATATTGCGTTGCCTGCGTACCGTTAACGCCATATCTGTTTGCCGGGGCTGAGCGCGAGGGAGATGTCATGGCCACCGAAATTCGTACTTTCAACTGTTTAAACGACAATTTCGGTTATCTGATCCACGATGCGGAAACCAAGGCAACCGCCTCGATCGATGCGCCGGAAGCCGGGCCGATCCTGCAGGCGCTGGAGCGCGAGGGCTGGACGCTCACCGACATCCTGATCACCCATCACCACGGCGATCATGTCGGCGGCGTCGCCGAGCTGAAGCAGAAATATAACTGCCGCGTCGTCGCGCCGCATGACAAGACGACGAAAATTGCCAATGTCGATTTGCGCGTCGGCAATGCCGATGTCATCAAGGTCGGCAGCCTGCTTGCGCGCGTGCTGGAGACCCCCGGTCATACACTCGACCATATCTCCTACGTGTTCGACGCGGAGAAGACGGTGTTCGCCGCCGACACGCTGTTCTCGATCGGCTGCGGTCGCGTGTTCGAGGGCAACTACCCGATGATGTGGGATTCGCTCCTGAAGCTGCGGGCGCTGCCCGACGACTTCAAGCTCTATTGCGGCCACGAATACACCGCCTCCAACGTCAAGTTCGCGCTCACCATCGAGCCTGACAATCCCGCACTGCAGGCCCGCGCGGCAGAGGTGACCAGGCTCCGCGCCGAGAACAAGCCCACGATCCCCTCACTGCTTGGTGATGAGAAGCGAGCAAATGTGTTCCTGCGCGCCGATGACCCCTCGGTTGCTGCCAAGCTACACATGAAGGGTGCCGATGGCGCCACGGTGTTCGGCGAATTGCGCGAACGCAAGAACAAGTCCTGACGGGGATCGATGCCGACCGCAGCCGAGATCATCGCGCGCCTGGAGCTGAGACCGCATCCCGAGGGCGGGCATTACCGTGAGACGTTTCGCGACCAGACGACCGACGCGCAGGGACGCTCACGCTCGACCTCGATCTACTTCCTGCTGGCGCGCGGCGAGCGCTCGCACTGGCATCGCATCGATGCGGTCGAGGTCTGGCACTATTACGCCGGCAGCCCCTTGACGCTGCGCATTGCGCATGAGGGCTGCTCGCAGCACGAGGTGCGGCTCGGCACCGATCTCGCGCACGGCGAACGTCCGCAGGCGATCGTGCCGGCAGATGCCTGGCAGATGGCCGAGACATCAGGCGAATGGACGCTGGTCGGCTGCACCGTGGCACCGGCCTTCGAGTTCGCAAAATTCGAGCTCGCGCCGAAGGGCTGGGAGCCGTAGAGCATGATCCGGAAAAGTGTGAAGCGGTTTTCCGAAAAGATCATGCTCAAACTACAACCTAAAGCGCGATGACGATTTATCCTAATCTCATCGCGCTTTAGACGCGATCGGAAATCGGGTGGGAACCGCCGGTCGCACGCCCTATCACGTCGCTCCTCACAACAGGAGCGACCGATGCACGGCACTTTCGACACTTCACACATTCAGATCGAACCGGCCATTCTCTATTTCGGAACGCCTGTTGTGCTGATCGGCACGACCAATGCGGACGGGTCCTACAATCTCGCGCCGATGTCCTCGGCCTGGTGGGTGGGTTGGCGCTGCATGCTCGGGCTCGCGCGGGAATCGCAGACGACCGCCAACATGATTCGCACCGGAGAGTGCGTGCTCAATCTGCCGTCCGCCGGTCTCGTCGGCTCCGTCGATCGTCTGGCGCGGACCACCGGCTCTGATCCGGTGCCGCCGGCCAAGGCTTGGCGCGGCTACCGCTACGTGCGAGACAAGTTCGGCGTCAGCGGATTGACCGCATTGGCGGCGGAGACGGTCGCGGCGCCGCGCGTCGCCGAATGTCCGGTGCAGATGGAGGCGAAACTCGCGCATGTCCACGACATGGCGCAGGACGACGAGATCTTTCGCGGCCATCTGACCGCAATCGAGGTGCGCATCACGCGCGTGCATGCGCATCCCGCCATCATGATGGAGGGCGAGAATCACCGCATCGATCCCGACAAGTGGCGACCGCTGATCATGAGCTTCCAGCAGTTTTATGGCCTGACGCCGGAGCGGCTGCAGCGCTCCGAGCTTGGACAGATTCCGGAAGCGATGTACCGGCCGCCGGGCTGGCGGCCTAGCGCGGCTTGACCGGCTTCCACAACAGCAAGTCCTTCGCCGCGATCAGGCCGCCACCGGCGATCAGGATCGCGGCGATGGCGATGCTGGCGCTGGCTTTGGCGAAGCCGGCAGCGATTAGGAAGGCGGTCGAGAGCAGCGGTGTTGCGTAGGACGCCGCGCCGAGCACGCGGATGTCACCGCGCTTCATGCCGATGTCCCAGGCGTAGAATGCCGCGCCCACGGGGCCGACACCGAGTGCGATCACCGAGAGCCATTGCAGCGTGGTCTCCGGCCACACCGTGGTCTCGAGCGTGGCATGCATCAATGCGGCAAGCAGCGAAGTGGCAAGGCAGAAGCCGGCGACCGCATCGGTCGGCACGGCTTTCAATCGGCGCGACAGCACCGAATAGCTGGCCCAAACGAACGCCGCGATGAAGGCGGCGATCAGCCCCGGCAACTGGCCCTGCGCAAAGCCAGACGAGTTGCCGGCGAACAGCAACACGGTGCCGACAAGGCCGAGCACGGCACCGACGACGTGATGCACGGCGAGACGTTCGCCCGGCAAGAAGGACGAAAACAGCACGATCAGCAGCGGCCATAGATAATTGAGCAGGCCCGCTTCGGCCGGCGGCGCGAAGCGCAGCGCCAGGAAATAGAGCGCGTGATAGCCGAACAGGCCACCGACGCCGACGGCCCACACGACCGGCGGCTGGCGCAGACTCGCTGCCACTCCGCTGCGGCCGATCCAAGTCAGGAGACCGACGAGGCCGCCGATCGCGAATGTCATCGCAGCGAGCTGGAACGCGGGGATCTTGCCGGTCGCGACCGTCATCACCGCGAGCAGGGACCACATCAGGATTGCTGTCAATCCGATCAGCGTCGCGGTGCGGGGAGTCATCAGCCACATACTCTCGTCATGGCCGGGCTTAGCCATCTGAAGGACGGCGTCGCTTCCGCTCGCCTATGCCCGGCCAGCCACGTGGGTTGGAGGCCGATGGTTTTAAGGCCGTGGATGCCCGGGACAAGCCCGGGCATGACGATATTATTGGTATGGCCGCGTGTGATGCTTGCGTATCACACCATGTACTGGCCACCGTTGACCGACAGTGTCGAACCTGTGATGGCGCCGGCCTCATCGGCCGCGAGGAACACCACCGCGCGGGCGATCTCTTCGGGCTCGCCCAGGCGTCCGATCGGGATCAGCGGCAGGATCGCCTTTTCCAATACGTCCTTCGGCACCGCCTGCACCATCTCGGTGTTGATGTAGCCCGGGCAGATCGCATTCACGGTGACGCCACCCTTGGCGTTCTCGATCGCGAGCGCCTTGGTGAAGCCGATCTCACCGGCCTTCGCCGCGGAATAGTTCACCTGGCCGAACTGACCCTTCTGGCCATTGATCGAGGAGATGTTGATGATGCGGCCGAATTTACGCGCACGCATGCCCTCGATCACCTGGCGCGACATGTTGAACAGCGAGCCGAGATTGGTGCCGATCACGGCATTCCATTGCTCGAGGCTCATCTTGTGGAACGCGCCGTCCTTGGTGATGCCGGCATTGTTGACGAGCACGTCGACCGGGCCGACCTCGGCCTCGACCTTCTTCACACCCTCGGCGCAGCCGTCGAAGGAACTGACGTCCCACTTGTAGACGTTGATCCCGGTCTCGGCCTTGAACTTCTCCGCCGCCGCATCATTGCCGGCATAACTCGCCGCGACCTTGTAGCCGGCCGCCTTCAGCGCCTTGCTGATCGCAGCACCGATACCGCGCGTACCACCCGTGACCAATGCAACACGTGCCATATTGTATTCCTTCCCTCGACGTTTCCTTGGGCGCTTCTAGAGATTTGAGTGATCGTTTTTACTGACGGATTATGCGGGTGGATTGACGGACATCAAGAACAAAACGCCCGGCAGTACGCCGGGCGTTTGTCTTTAGTCGAGGCTGACGCGGTTGCGAAGAATATTTGAGTTGCAACCGCTACCCTTTTTAGCCGCGTGCAATGCACCCGTTCTCAGTCGCGTGCCACGCACATGGCGATACCCATGCCGCCGCCGATGCACAGCGTGGCGAGGCCCTTCTTGGCGTCGCGCTTCTGCATCTCGTGCAGCAGCGTCACCAGCACGCGCGCGCCGGACGCGCCGATCGGATGGCCGATCGCGATCGCGCCGCCATTGACATTGACCTTGGAGGTATCCCAGCCGAGGTCCTTGTTGACGGCGCAGGCCTGCGCGGCGAAGGCTTCGTTGGCTTCAATCAGATCTAGATCGCCGACGTTCCAGCCAGCCTTCTTCAGCGCCAAACGCGAGGCCGGAATTGGGCCGGTGCCCATGATCTTCGGATCGACGCCGGCATGCGCCCAGGAGACGATTCGGGCGATCGGCTTCTTGCCTTCCTTGGCCGCCTGCTTCGCGGTCATCAGCACGACGGCAGCGGCGCCGTCATTGATGCCGGATGCGTTGCCGGCCGTCACCGTGCCGTCCTTTTCGAAGGCCGGCCGCAGCTTGCCCATCGCATCGAGGGTTGCGCCGTGGCGCGGATATTCGTCGCTGTCGACCACCACGTCACCCTTGCGGGTCTTGATGGTGACCGGAACGATCTCGTCCTTGAACTTGCCGGCCTTCTGCGCGGCCTCGGCCTTGTTCTGCGAAGCGACCGCGAACTCGTCCTGCTGGGCGCGGGTGATCTGGAATTGCTTGGCCACGTTCTCGGCGGTGTTGCCCATGTGGTAGCCGTTGAAGGCATCCCACAGGCCGTCCTTGATCATGGTGTCGACGAATTCGAGGGCGCCCATCTTGACGCCGCCGCGCAGGTGCTGGGCGTGCTGGGCCATGCTCATGGACTCCTGCCCGCCGGCGACCACGATGTCGGAATCACCGTTGACCAGCGCCTGATAGCCGAGCGCGACCGAGCGCAGGCCGGAGCCGCAGAGCTGGTTGACACCCCAAGCCGGGCTATCCACGGGGATGCCGGCCATGATCGAAGCCTGGCGGGCCGGGTTCTGGCCCTGACCTGCGGTCAGGATCTGGCCCATGATGACTTCGGAGACCCGGCCGGGCTCGATGCCACCGCGCTCCAGCGCGGCCTTGATGGCAATCGCGCCGAGGTCGTGGGCGGGAAGGGTCGCGAAGGCTCCGTTGAAGCTTCCGACCGGGGTGCGGGCGGCGCTGACGATGACGACATCGTCTGACATGGGCATCTCCTGGGGCTTGAGTTCTTTTGAAATGGGGGCAGGCAGGCGACGATAAAAGGCTCGCCAGTCTCACCCGGCATCCTGTTAACGTCGTTGCGGCATGTCAATCGGCCGAGGAGCAGATTCATGCCGCAGCGCACTCAGAATAGCGCATCTGTCGCTTTCGCACGCAAGTTTTTGCTCTGCAATTAACCGTGGCGCACAAAACGGTAGCGTGAGCCCTTTGAAAATGCTTATTTTGTTGCGTTGCGTACTCTTCCCGCCCTGCGGCATAGCCCGCCGGGTTCCCGTTCTCAGCGTTTGCAAGTGAGAGCCCATGGCGAAATCAGACCAACCCACCACAATCAAAAAATACGCGAACCGCCGGCTCTACAACACCGGAACGAGCACCTATGTGACGCTGGAAGACCTCGCCGCCATGGTGAAGGAAGGCGAGGATTTTCTGGTGTATGACGCCAAGACGGGCGACGACATCACCCGCTCCGTGCTCGCCCAGATCATCTTCGAGCAGGAGAACAAGGCTGGCCAGAACCTCCTGCCGACCACCTTCCTACGCCAGCTGATCCGCTTCTACGGCGACAGCATGCAGATGGTGGTGCCGAAATATCTGGAGCAATCGCTCGCGACGCTGACCCAGGAGCAGGAGAAATTCCGCAAGCAGCTCGCCAACACCCTGTCCGGCACGCCCTTTGCGCCGCTGGAGGAGCAGGTCCGCCGCAACATGGAGCTTTTCCAGCAGACCTTCTCGATGTTCAAGCCGTTCGCGACCCCGCAGCGCTCCGCGACGCCGGAGCCTGAGCCCGAGACCAACGGCGAGGCACCGAAGAGCGACAACATCGACGAACTGCGCCAGCAGATGAAGGACATGCAGGAGCGCCTCGAGCGGATGTCGAAGAAGGAGGAGTAGGCGCCTTCGAGGCGCGTGTCCGCGGAGGTCCCGCAGGCACGCCAAGCGTCGTTTCACGCTTGATGCACCCACAATGTCGTCCTGGCGAAAAGCCAGGACCTATTACCCCCGACCATTATTGCTGCGGGCCATGCTTTCCCGCCCACCGCTGTCATTCCCCGCGAAAGCGGGGAATCCAGTACGCTGCGGCTTCCCCGTATTAGTCACCGCATCTGGAATACTGGATCGCCTGATCCCGTCTCCGCCAAGGCTCCGACGAAGCTCGCGAACTTGGCTCGCCGAAGCTTCAGCGTAGGCGGCAAGTCGGGCGATGACACCTTGGGTATGGCACACGCGTGCCTCGATCTCGTCATTGCGAGCGCAGCGAAGCAATCCAGAGTCTTTCCGCGCAGTCATTTGCCCGACGATCAGTTGCAAAATTCGCACCCGCGGTCACGGTCCGTAAACTAAAGCGTTTAAGACAATTTTCCCCGATGGCGGTCTAAGCTCGCCTCGCCGATTACGCCCGTTCATTGTCCCGCTCCCGACGAAGCGCCCTTGCCGATGACGACGCCCAGCACGACAGAGCCGCGCGCGAGCGTCCAGCACGGGCCCGAAGCCTTGCTCGCGCTGAGCCAGCTTGCGCTCGACCGCATGGAGCAGGGTGTCTGCGTCTACGATTCCGACAATCGGATCGTGTTGTTCAACCGCCGCTACGTCGACCTCTTCGACATGTCGCCCGAGGTGGTGCGTCCCGGGACGAGCTATCGCGAGGTGCTCGCCCACAGCGCTTCGCGCGGCAACTTTCCAACGAGCGAGATCGACAAGCTCTATCAGGAGCGCGTGGCCCTGATCGCGAGCGGCAAGGCCTTCCGGACGGAGCAACGATCGTCCAGCGGACTGGTTCTGGCGCTCGATCTGAAGCCGCTCCCCGAGGGGGGCTGGATGACGATCTGCGACGACGTCACCCGTCTCGACCGACTCGAGGCGGAACTGCGCGTGCAGACCGAGCGCAGCCAGCATGCACTCACCAATATGTCGCACGGTCTCATCATGTACGACGCGCAAGGCCGCGTCGTCGTCTGCAACGAGCGGTTTCTGCGCCTCTACGACCTCGACCCCGACATCGTGAAACCCGGCGTGTCACACAGCGCGGTAATCGCGCACTGGATGTCGCGCGGCAATCTGCCCGGAATGTCCGCGGAGGAATTCCACGACAGGCGGATGAGCGATGTGCGCGCCAAGAATTCGGACGCCGTGCTCGTGATGCGCTGCGACGGTCGAATGTTGCAGGCGATATCACGGTTTCTGCCAGACGGCGGCTGGGTGACGGTGCACGAAGACGTCACCGAGCGGCTGCGGTACGAGGAGGCGCTGAAGCAGCAGAACTTCATGCTCGACGCGGCGCTGGAGAACATGGCGCACGGGCTCGCCTTCTACGACGGCGACATGCGGCTCAAGGTCTGCAACAACCGCTACCGCGAGATCTACCGGCTGTCGGTCGAGGAAACCAGGCCCGGAACGCATCTGGCCGAGCTGATCGAGCGGTCGATGGCGAATGGCGCCTTCGCATCCCAGTACAGTCCCCAGCAGATCCTGGAAGCCGCCCGCGCGCGCATCGCGAGCCGCGACGACTCGTCGATGCGGCGGAGCATGGCCAACGACACCGTCGTCTCGGTACGCTACTGCGCGCTGCCCGAGGGGGGCTTCGTCGCGACCTACGAGGACATCACCGAGCGCGAGCGCGCGGTCGAGGAGCTCGGTGAGCAGTACCGCCGGTTCGACGCGGCGCTGAACAACATGAGCCAGGGGCTGTGCATGTTCGACAGCCATCTGCGGGTCATCGTCTGCAACACGCGTTACATCGAGATGTTCGGCCTGTCGCCCGAGATCGTGAAGCCCGGTGTCTCGATGCGAGAGATCATGGAGCATAGTTGTGCGATCGGTATCAACCCGAACACGACGGCGGCCGCACTCTATGCCGACTATCTCGAGCGGCTGCGCGAGGGCGCGCACACGCTGCACCGCCATTTGAGCGACGGTCGCATCATCAAGCTCAACCACACCCGCATGTCACATGGCGGCTGGGTCGTGACCTACGAGGACGTCACCGAGCGCCACAAGACGCAGGCTCGCGTTGCGCATATGGCGCGGCACGATTCGCTGACTGACCTGCCCAACCGTGTGCTGTTCCGTGAGCAGATGAGCGAGGGCCTGAACGAGGTCGCGACCGCCGGCGGCGCGATCGCCGTGCTGTACCTCGACCTCGACAATTTCAAGACCGTCAACGATCGCCTCGGTCACGCCGCCGGCGACCAGCTGCTGTGCTGGGTCGCTGCGCGGCTGAAGGAGCAGGCCGGCCAGCACGCCACCGTGGCGCGGCTCGGCGGCGACGAATTCGCGCTGATCCAGCGCGGGCCGCAGCCGGAAGCGGCCGAAAAGCTGGCGCGCCGCCTGATCGAGATCATCGGCCATCCCCCACCGCTCGAAAATCAGTCGGTCCATGTCGGCGTCAGCATCGGCATCGCACTCGCGCCCGATCACGGGCTGGACGTTGACGAGCTGATGAAGTGCGCCGACCTCGCGCTCTATGGCGCGAAGGCCAAGGGACGCGGCGCCTATCAGATCTTCGAGCCTGCGATGGAGGAAGAGGCCCGCGCGCGGCATGCGCTGGAGGCAGATTTGCGCGGCGCGCTCGGGGGGCGCGAATTTCAACTGATGTTCCAGCCGCAGGTTCGCCTCGACACATCCGAGCTGACCGGCTTCGAGGCGCTGCTGCGCTGGAAACATCCTTCGCGCGGCATGGTCTCGCCAGCGGAGTTCATTCCGATCGCGGAGGAGACCGGGCTGATCGTTCCAATCGGCGAATGGGTTTTGCGCACGGCGTGCACGACGGCGGCGGGCTGGCCGGACATGAGCATCGCGGTGAACCTGTCGCCGGTGCAGTTCCGTTCGCACGGCCTCGTCGCAATGGTCACGAGTGCGCTTGCGGAGGCGGGCCTTGCGCCGCATCGGCTCGAGCTCGAGGTCACCGAGACGGCCCTGCTCGATGACAGCGAGGCGACGATCGAGATCCTGCATCAGCTCCGCGCGTTGGGGGTGCGCGTCAGCCTCGATGATTTCGGCGTCGGCTATTCCTCGCTCAGCTATTTGCGCAAGTTTCCGTTCGACCGCATCAAGATCGACCGTTCCTTCGTCGGCACCCTCGGCGAAAGCCCGGAAAGCATCGCCATCGTCCGCACCATCGCCAGCCTCGGCTCGGTGCTCGGCGTCGAGACCACGGCGGAAGGCGTGGAAACCGAAGAGCAACTCGACTTCGTCCGCGCTTGCGGCGGCACCGCCGTGCAGGGATTTTATTTCGGCAAGCCATGCCCGGCCGCAGAGGTCGGCCGCACGATCGAGCGTCTGAGCGCGATCAGGCAAGTGGCGTGAGGCCTTGCATGGGGTACGATCGCTACCCCGCCACACCGAAATCGTAGGGTGGGAAAAGGCGCGCCTGCGCCGTGCCCACCATCCTTCCTCCATTGCGGCAGAAGTGGTGGGCATGCTTCGCGTTGCCCACCCTGCGGCTTCGGCGCCAAATCGTAAGGCTGCTACCCGGCCACGGGTACTGCGCTGTCCTGCGACGTGCCCCACGGGCGGGCGGCTGACGCTAGCCCGATCAGCCTTCCCTGGATGTAGTCGCAGCCCCAGTCGCGCAGCATGCTTGCTGCTTCCTCGTCCTGCACCCATTCGGCGACGGTCTTGATGTCGAGGCGGCGCGCGAGATCGATCAGGGTCTGCACGAAGGCCCGGTCGTCGGCGGAACGGGTGATGTTCTGGACGAAGGCGCCGTCGATCTTGACGATGTCGACGCCGAGCTTGCGCAGATTGCGGAACGAGGTGTAGCCGGCGCCGAAATCGTCGATGGCGATGTGGCTGCCGAAATGCTTGAGACGACCGACGAAGGCGCGGACGTCGTCGATATCCTGGATCGCCACCGTCTCGGTAATCTCGACGATCAACCGCTCGGCAACGCCCGGATGGGCCTGCATCAGCGATTCGATCGACGCCCACCAGTCGGGATCCATGGTGGTATCAGGCGAGATGTTGAGGCTGAGCCGGACCTCGGGCGAGGCGGCAAGCTCGGCGACCACGAGCTCGAGCACGCGGTGGTCGACAAGGCGGATGAGGCCGAGCCGCTCGGCCACCGGCACGATGTCGGGCGCGAGCAGCGTCCGCCCGTCGCCCTGCTCCATCCGCACCAGACACTCATAGAATGCGCCGTCGCGGGTCGCGGCCGAGACCACCGGCTCATAGGCGAGCACGATGCGGCGATCGTTCAAGGCGGTGACGATCTCGTCGGTGACGCGGATGTTGACGCGGCGCTGTGCGTCGCGCTCGGCATTCGGCCGCCAGGTGCCGAACGAGCCGGCGCGGCGGCGTTTGGCGGCGTCGAGAGTCTCGTGCGCGCGGTTGATCGCTTCGTCGGCATTGCGTGCATGGCGGGGAACGCTGACCGCGCCGATCGATGCGGTGATCGAAACCGGGCCCGACTTGGTCGGCACCACCTCGTCGCGAATGCCGGCGAGGAAGCGCTCGGCGGCGACGTTCATGTCGTCGACCGTGCAGTTCTTCAGGATCAGGCCGAACTTGTTGCCCGAGAAGCGTCCGAGCACGTCACCGCCGCGAAGCCGCGCGCGAAGGCGTTTTGCCACGTCGAGGATCACGGCGTCCGCAACATCGAAGCCGAAGGCGTCGTTGACGCGGGCGAGACGATCGATGCCGACCAGCATGAACGCCGAGGCCGAACGGAAGCGCACGGACTCTTCGATCGCCTCGGCGAGCGCCGCGATCAGATGGGTGCGGTTGAGCTCGCCGGTCAAGGGATCGAGCCGGGCGAGCTTCGCAAGCTCCTCGTCGCGGGCGTGCCGCTCATTGTTGATGCGTACCGCGCCGACCGCACGGACCGGCCGGCCATCGGGACCTGCGAACCAGCGGCCGGTCTCCTCGATCCAGACCATGGGATCGGAGGCGCTCATGCGCACGCCGTATTCAGTTCGGTAGGACGTGCCGTCAGCGCCGTGCACGGCCGGCGACTGGGCAAGCGCGGCCGTGCGCAGCGACTGCGACGGCTCGATCAGGCGGGCGAACTCGGCGCCGGTCGCCAGCCGCTCGGCGGGGATGCCAGGGAAGACGGAGCCGATCTGCTCACCCCATTGAATCGCATCACTCGCGATATCCCAGATGAAGACGGCCTCACCGAGGGAGGCCAGGATGTCGGAGACTTGCGGCAGGGCAGCGGTCAAGGGCGCCTCGTTTCGGGACAGCGGAGACGGACTCACGGTCCTGAGGATAGAGCGAGATTCGGCTTTGACCCTAGGCAAAGTTCATAAACAATTTGGAAACCACGTTTCGAAGCTGGCCCGGAACCAGAACGGCCCGGCCGGCATAGACCTTGCGAGTACCTCACACGCACGGCGGCCCGCGTCCCGAAACGCGACAGTCTCGCCGGATTTTGAGCCGGATTAACGGTGTTTGCGATGGTGAGTACGGATCGAGCAGAGGAAGCGGAAGGCGGCACGGGGACCGCCCTGGTCCCGCTGACCCCAACGCTCGAATGGACGCATAAAGTGGTGCTGCCGCGCCCGGACCCGAGCTTCGTCACCCAGCTCATCGCCAATGCTGAGCACCTGCCGCAGACAAGCCGGTTGCGTCGGGCGAGCCCTGCGGATGCGAGGCTGGCCTATGGCCACAGGCAGATGCTGGGAAGCGTGACCGCCAGGACGCGCCAGGTGGCGTGAGTCTCTTACCTCTCCCCGCAAGCGGGGCGAGCAGCGCACCGCCGATGCGGCGGCGGTTCAGGCAACTCGCAAGATCTCAAATCAGCGCTGTGGCGTATCCGGCGACCCCGGCGTGCCGTTGCTCGGCTGGAGATGCGGCGAAGGGATCTCCGGCGAGGGCGAGGCTTGCGGTGCCTTCGGCGCGGGGGGATCCATCAGCACGGATTCGGCGACGGACTGCGCCGACGGCGCGGGCGCGGGTGGCGTTACGGGTACGGGCTGCGGCGCGGGCGCCATGCGCGGCTCGACGACCGGTTCATCCGCCTGCTCCTCGACCTGACGGCGGGCCTTGCGCGGTGCCGGTGCGGCCTCGGTGACATAGGCGCGACGACGCGTGCGCTGGGCGACGCCGCCGATGAAATCGGCCATCGCGAGCAGTACCAGCAGGAAAAAGATGGAGTTGCCGAATTTGGGCCACATCACGAATTCGGCCACGGCCGCGCCGAACACGATCAGCGACAGCAAATGATCCATCAGGAATTTTGCGCCGGGCCGCGCGCCCTTCACGACCTCGAGCAGCAGCAGCACGATTCCGAGCGCGAGCAGGAGATCGCCCAGCGTGACCGGCCACAGTTCGCCGGTGATCATCGGCACCTTGAACAGCACATCCGTGAAGGACACGGTGGGCATCAGGAACACGATGATGTTGTAGACCGCGAGCGGAATGAGAAGCAGCGGGAAACCGACCATCGCGTGTGCGCCTTCCTGATCGTGACGTCCGGGCAGGACAATGCGGCGGCGAAGCGTTTGCTCCGCCGCCGTCACCGTCTTAACTCACTGATTGGCCGAATCCAGGCAGACGAAAAGTCGCCCCGCCTGTCGATACGCCGGCCTCAGGACTCTTTTTTCTTCAGGACCTGCCGGCCCTTGTACATGCCGGTCTTGAGATCAAGATGGTGCGGGCGGCGGAGCTCGCCGGAGTCCTTGTCCTCGACATAGGTCGGCTTCTTCAGCGCGTCAGCCGAGCGGCGCATGCCACGGCGCGACGGCGAGGTTTTTCTTCTCGGAACGGCCATTATCAATATCCTCTAGGGATTGGTGTTCGGGGCATCGTCCGGCCTTCCGGACGGCTCAGCACCCGCAATACGGGGCGAGCTGAATGCCGATCAAGGCCGGGCTTATAGAGGAAGGCTGTTCGTAAAGCTAGGGTTTTGGACCGGAAAAAGCGCCCGGAATGGGCTCAAAATCCGCGATTTTCCCGCCAGCAGGTCGAAACAGCCTGCGCCCGCGCCATATAGGTCACCGCCAGCCGTCGCACCCCCGGCCCCGGGGCGCGGGCGCTGCGTTTGACCGGATTTGGCAGGATCGAGGCCAAAAGTCCGGCTTCCCGGGGCGAAAGGCTGGCGGCGGACTTGCCGAAGGCATAGGCGCTGCCCGCTTCCACCCCGAACTGCCCCTGCGGCCCGAGCTCGGCGATATTGAGATAAATCTCCAGGATCCGCGGCTTGGACAGGACGAAATCGATCCACAGCGCCAGCGGGAATTCCAGGACTTTCCGGATCGGATCCCGCCCCTGCCAGAGGAACAGGTTCTTGGCCACCTGCTGGGTGATCGTGGAGGCACCGCGGAACGGCGTCCCGTCCTCCTGCGCGTCGTCGATCGCCTCGCGCAGCGCGCCCCAATCGATGCCGTGGTGCTTGCAGAAATGGGCATCTTCGGCCGCGACCACCGCGCGCGGCAAATAAGGCGACATCGCCGAAAGATCGATCCATTGCCGCTGCATCGGCGCGCCACGCAAGCTGCGCCAGGCCATCAGCGTCGAGACCGGGTGTCCGGTGCGGTAGAATGGCGCGATTGCGTAGGGCAGGAGTGCCGTGACCGTAAGCACCAGAGCCAGGGTTTTGACGATGCGAAAAATCGACCTTGTCCTGCGCCACAATGGAAGTGATGAACGGGTCCAGCGATTAAGCCTGTGATAATTCGGGCCTTTTCCAGCAGTTTTAAGGCGTTCCAAGTGATTGACGAAGCGGCTCGCATAAAGGATTGTCCGGCCGAATTTTAGTTCTGGAGCCTTTCTTGATGACCGGCACGCCCCCGTCCGATTTCGCCAAACGCCTGGACAAGACCGCTGACGATACCGAGGCCCTGCTGGCCAGGCTGTTGTCGGACGACATCCTGCCAGACGAGATCGCGCGCCCCAAGCGGCTGATGGACGCGATGCGCTATTCGAGCCTCGGCGGGGGCAAACGCCTGCGGCCGTTCCTGGTGGTCGAGAGCGCCGCGGTGTTCGGCGTGCCGCGCGAGGCTGCCCTGCTCGTGGGTGCCGCGCTCGAATGCATCCATTGCTACTCGCTGATCCATGACGATCTGCCGTCGATGGACAATTCCGACCTGCGCCGCGGTCGGCCGACGCTGCACAAGCAGACCGATGACGCCACAGCGATCCTCGCCGGCGACGGCCTGTTGACGCTCGCCTTCGACATCGTCACCCGCGACGAGATCCATCGCGACGCCAATGTCCGGCTCTTGCTCACGCGGGCGCTGGCGCGCTGCGCCGGCATAGGCGGCATGGTTGGCGGGCAGATGCTCGATCTCGCCGGCGAAGGACGCTTCGGCGATCGCGAGCCGGTCGACGTCGCGCGGCTCCAGCAGATGAAGACCGGCGCGCTGCTGCGCTATGGCTGCATCGCCGGCGCGATCCTGGGACAAGCCTCCGCGAAGGAGTACCAGGCGCTCGACGATTACGGCCGCGCGCTCGGCGAAGCCTTCCAGATCGCCGACGACCTGCTCGACGTCGAGGGCGATGCGGTAGCTCTCGGCAAGCCGTCCGGCCAGGACGCGGCGCTCGGCAAGACCACCTTCGTCACCCAGCTCGGCATCGAGGGCGCCAAGCAGCGCGTGCGCGACCTGCTCGCGCGCGCGGACGCCGACGTCTCGATCTTCGGTGATCGCGCCGCGGTGCTGCAGGCTGCCGCGCGGTTCGTGGCCGAGCGGAAGAACTAGTCCGCAGGACACGAGTTGATTGGGACAGTCCGTCAGCGGCGAACACGTCACCTCGTTCCGCTTGCGGGGCGAGGGAGCGCACCACCGCCGCTGCGACGGTAACCTTCCGTCTCGGGAGCGATAGCTGCGATGGACAAAGACGATCCCGTCCTCATCCGCTTCCGCAAGATGTCGCGGCCCCTGCGCGTGGTGTATGCGCGGCCGCGGACCTTCATCGCGCTCGCTGCCGGCATTCTGGTCGGCCTGCTGCTGCCCGGCTCGTTCCGGCTGGTGACGCGGCTTCTGATCGGCTGGGATGCGCTGATCACGGTCTATCTCGTGCTGGTCTACAGCATGATGCTGAATCAGGACCATAGCCACATCCGCCGGGCCGCGATCATGCAAGACGACGGCCGCTTCGTGCTGCTGCTGGTGATAGCGGTGGGCGCCTTCGCGAGCATCGCGGTCATCGTTGCCGAACTCGGCACCCATCGCGGCGTCGCCGAGCTTTCGCTCGCGATTGCCACGATCGGACTCTCATGGGCCGCGGTCCACACGACCTTCGCGCTGCATTACGCCCATGACTATTACCGCCACGCCAAGCCGGGTGGCCTGCAATTTCCGAGCGGTGACGAGCACGACCACGCCGACTACTGGGACTTCGTCTATTTTTCCTTCGTGATCGGCATGACCGCACAGGTCTCGGACGTCGGCATCACCGACAAGACCATCCGCCGCACCGCGACCGCGCACGGCATCGTCTCGTTCATCTACAACACGGCGCTCTTGGCGCTGACGGTGAACATCGCGGCGAGCGCGATCGCGCCCTAATCCGCGAGGACGGGATCAGTCGCAAATCTCCGGATTGGGGTCGGCGCCATAGCCGCCGCCACCGCGATATCCGAGATGACAGCCGCGCTTGACCGGGCGGCAGATGAGGTCATTGCAATAGATCTGACCGCTGCCTCCCGAAGCGCGTCCGCCGGCCGCCGCCGCGGCGGCACCGGCCGGCGGACGCTGTTTTGCGGGGCGATCCTGCTGCTGGCCGTCATCGCGCTTCGCGGCGCTCGCGGGCTGCTTGCCGCGCTTCTTCTCGCACTCATTGTCGTCGTTCAGCACAAAGCCGTCGCCGCAGACGATTTTCGTGCACTTGTCACCGTCAGCCTTGAAGCCGTGGTCGCAGATCAGCGGGCAGACCCGCGACGGCTTCGCCCTGACCGCGTCGAGCGCATCGGCGCTTGCCACCTTCACGTCGAGCTTGGTGCCGGCATAGCGGTTGAACTGTGACAGCGAGCGCTGCGAGGCCATGTTCCAGTTGCCGTCGGCTTGCCCTGAGAAGCAGCCGACACGGCCGAGCTCGGCTTGCACCGAGCGGGTCAGATCGGCAGGTGCGTTCGGCGTCAGCGCGGCAACGTTTGTGCCGGGAGTATCGGCTTTGGTGGTCGAGGCTTCGGGCGTCGCGGCCGCCAGATTGACGCGCTGCTGCTCGGCGGCGGCCGCCTGCTGCTGCGCCTGCTCCTTGGCCTTTTGCGCGGCGAGCTGTGCCTGCTCGGCGGCCTTCGCATCGGCCTCGGCCCTGGCCTGCGCATCCTTCTGCGCCCCGCTTGCTGCCAGACGATCGCGCTCGGCTTCCGCCTGCTTCGCCTTTGCGGCTGCCGCCGCGTGGACCTCTTCGGCCGCGATCTTGTCGAGCTGGAGTTTTGCCAGGCTCGAATAGAAGCCGTCGGGATGCTGGACCAGGAACGCGTCCCACGCCGCCTTGTTGCCGACCTGAAGCGCAAGCTCGTAGTCGCGGCGCACCTCAGCCTGCGCATTGACGGCAGGCTGGGCGGGCGCAACAGCCGCGACCTTGGCCGGCACCAGCGGCACGTCGTCGCCGCCGAGCGAGCCATAGACGAACGGCTCCTGCTTGTTGTTGGTGGTCTTCAAGACGTCGTCGCGCACGAAGCCGAAGGCGCGGCGGACGTCGAGACCCGGCGTCGTCAGATGCTTCGACAGCGCGATCGTGAACGGGCTGTTGCTGCCGTCGCCGTCCTGCGCCGTGGAGCCGGCCTTGGCCGAATAGGCGATCAACGTGTTGGGGCTGGTCGGCTCGACCTGGGCGAGGCCACGCCCGATCCCGCGAGTAGCGAGCGTGCGCTTCATGGTTTTGCCGAAGGGATTGTCTCGGCAGGCATCGAGGATCACCAGACGGAGCTGCTTGGCCGGCTCGATCGCGACCAGGACGCGGTCGAGCGACAGCGCTTCGTCATAGACGTCGGTGTCGCGCTCGAGCTTGGCGTCGACGGGGATCAGATAGTTCGCGCCATCGACCTCGATGCCGTGGCCGGCATAGTAGACTACGGCGATATCGGCATCGCGGGCGGAATCGGCGAATTCGCGCAGCGCACGGCGGGTCTCCAGCGCCGGCAGATCGTGGCGGGCATCGACCACATCGAAGCCGGCCTCCTTCAGCGTCTTCGCGATGACGGCCCCGTCATTGTCGGAGTTCGCTAGCTGCGGCGCATTCTGGTAGGCGGAATTGGAGAGCACCAGCGCAACGCGCTTGGCGGCAAAGGCTGGCCCGACGCCGAGCAGCAGCGCGAGCGCGAGGAAAAGCGGACAAAATCTGAACAGGCTGCGCATGACGGGACTTCCAAAGCTCAAGGGAGAATTCGGCACCCTTTTGGGCCTACCTAGCAACATCCGTGTCGCCCGCTTGTGACGGAGGTCACGAACGGCCGTGCGACAGCTCGCGCGCAAAACCCTTTTCGTTAGTCTCGCCAAATGGGTAGCGGTTCGTTGGACCTGGCGCGTTTCACGCCCTCAGCCGGCTCCGACATGCCCGCGGTGCTGCGGCAGATTGTCCGTGATCTCGTACCAGGGCGCCTTGGAGCCCACGAACATGTGCGCCGTGGGGCGGATCGAGGGGTCGTCGAGCAGGGTTCCCATGGTGACATGGACCCATTGGCCCTCGCGCACCACCGAATAGAGCAAAGAGCCGCAGCGGGCGCAATGCGCGTCGTGGGTCATCTCGTCGCCAAAGATCAGCCGCGCATCCTCGCCCGCGACCACGCGGAGCTTGTGCCGCTCGATCCCCGCGAACGGCTTGAAAGCGGAGCCGGTGGTGCGGCGGCAGTCCGAGCAATGGCAATTCAGCGCATAGACGAACTCATCCGCGACATCGTACTGCACGGCGCCGCAGTAGCATTTCCCGGCAAGGCGGCGACGGCTCGTCGTGCTTGTCACGATCTTTCTCCAGCGTGGAATGCGGCATGACAATCTAGCGGGTCGGCCAGCCCGTGCCGATCAGCTTTTTGCGAGCAAAACGCTGGCGGTTTCGCGAGGCCCGCCCTACGCTCTCTCGTCGCGCCAACGTGCCAGGGAAGGAGAGAAGCATGGGGTATGACCGTTCGAGTGTCGAGGCCGTGGTGCAGGATTATTTCGACGCGCTCTACGAAGGCGACGCCGAGAAGCTCGGCACGGTGTTTCACCCTTCCGCCGATCTGCGCTGGGTAGAAAAGGGCGAGCTCAAGATCCTGACGGTGCCGGACTGGCTCGCCTGGGTGCGCAAGCGGGCTTCCGCAAAGTCGGAAGGCAAGCCGCGCGAGGATTTCATCGTCACCATCGACCGCTCGGACGACAAGACCGCCTTCATCAAGGTCAAATGCCAACTGCCGCCACGCTACTTCACCGACTATCTCGTGGCGATGAAGCTCGCCGACGGCTGGCAGATCGTGTCGAAGTCGTATCGGTATGATCTGAAGGAGTGAGAGGCGGCGGCCGAGAAGACGATGGACGTCGCACTCGAAGGCGTTCCCCAATTTCCGTCATTGCGAGCGAAGCGAAGCAATCCAGACCGTTTCCGCGGAGACGGTCTGGATTGCTTCGTCGCTGCGCTCCTCGCAATGACGGCTGGGGAGAGGTCGCGCGCTGCGCTACTGCATCTCGCAGCGACGCATTCACACCAGCGCGATGAGCGACGGTGTGCCATAGATTTGTCCGAGCCATCGATGACACACCTCGCGGATGCATCGTGATCGCGGTCACGGGCATCTCTGCAATGCCACATACCAATCCACCTGAAAGATTCCCATGATTCTCGATCGTCGTTCGCTGCTCGTCTCGTTGTGCTGCATGGCCGCTGGGCCCGCGTTGGCCGAGGAGGCACCTCCGACGCTTCAAGCCTATGAGCGCGAGAGCGGCGGCAAGGTTGGCTTCTATGCTGAAAACCTCAGCTCCGGCAAAAAGCTCGCCTGGCGCGCCGACGAGCGGTTCGTCATGTGCTCTACGTTCAAGGCCTCACTTGCTGCCTGCGTTCTGGCGCGGGTCGATCGCGGCGAGGACCAGCTTGCGGCGATGATCGGCTATGGCCAGGCCGACTTGCTCGACTATGCACCGGTAGCGAAGGAGAACCTGTCGAAAGGCACGATGTCGGTCGGCGACATGTGCAAGGCCAGCGTCGAGCTCAGCGACAACACCTGCGCCAACCTCTTGCTGGCGCGGATCGGGGGACCGGCGGCACTCACCGCGTTCTGGCGCTCGCTCGGCGATGCCACCTCGCGGCTCGATCACAACGAGCCCGAGCTCAATCGTTCGCGGCCGGGCGACCCGCACGACACGACCACGCCCACGGCCATGGCCGGCAATTTCCGCCACCTCGTGCTCGGCGAAACCTTGACCGCGGCCTCGCGCACGCAGCTCACCGAGTGGATGGTGAACTGCAAGACCGGCGCAAAACGGCTACGCGCCGGCTTGCCGGGAACCTGGAGGATCGGCGACAAGACCGGCAACAATGGCAAGGATGCCTCCGGCGACATCGTGGTGGCGTGGCCGAAGCCCGATACCCCGATCCTTATTGCGGCCTACACTCAGGGCGGCACGCCGAACGCCGCGCAGATCGAGGCCGTGTTCGCTGCCATCGGGAATATGGTCGCCGCGCGGCTGGCATGATCGCACCGCATTGACCTCGCCCGCGCTTCCGGGCCAAGTGAAAGCATGGTGGAAGCGCGGTTTCAGGTCTTTCTCATCCTGCTCGGGGTGCTCGCCGGCACGGCGCTGGTGGCGCGGCGGCTCAACATCGCGCCTGCCATCCTGTTGATGCTGGCCGGCGTGGGCTTGGCCTTTGTACCGGGCATGCCGCGGGTCGAGCTGCCGCCTGAGCTCGTGCTCCTCCTGGTGCTGCCGCCGCTGATCTATTCGGCGAGCGTCGCCATGAGCTGGCGCGAGTTCAGGAACAATCTGCGCCCCATCGTGCTGCTCGCGGTCGGCTGCGTGATCTTCACCGCGGCGATGGTGGCAACCGCTGCGCATTTCCTGATCGGCATGCCCTGGACCACCGGATTCCTGCTAGGTGCCATCGTCGCGCCCCCCGACGTGGTGGCGCCACTCGCGATCGCGCGCAAGCTGCACATGCCGCGCCGCATCCTGGTCGTGCTCGAAGGCGAAGGCCTCGCCAACGACGCCACCGCGCTGATCCTCTACCGCTTCGCGCTGGCCGCAATCATGACCGGCAGCTTCTCGCTGCCGCTTGCGACCGGCGAGTTCTTCCTGATCATCGCTGGCGAGGTCGCCTACGGCATCGGGGTCGGCTGGCTCTCCTTGCGCGCCCGCAAATGGGCCAGGGATCCGCAGGTCGAGATCACGCTATCGCTGATCACGCCCTACCTCGCTTACTGGCTGCCCGAGCATGTCGGCGGAAGCGGCGTCATCGCCACCGTCGCCTGCGGGCTCTATGTGAGCTGGAACGGGCCGTTATGGATTTCCTCGGCGACACGCCTGCAGGGCATCTTCTTCTGGGACCTCGTGATCTACCTGATCGAGGGCATCCTGTTCCTGCTCACCGGCTTCCAGATGCGCGCGCTCTACGAGCAGTCGAAGGCATTTCCGCTCGACGAGATCCTGATTGCGACCGGCGTGGTCGTCGTCATCGTGGTGATCGCGCGCTTTGCCTGGGTCTATCCCGCGACCTACCTGCCCCGGATATTGAGCGAGAGCCTGCGCCGGCGCGATCCCTCGCCGCCCTGGCAATGGGTGTTCACGCTGGCCTTCACTGGCGTGCGCGGCGCAGTGTCGCTCGCGGCCGCGCTGGCGCTGCCCTTCGTGCTGCCGGGCGGCGAGGCCTTCCCCTATCGCGACCTGATCCTGTTCGTCGCCTTCGGCGTCATCTTCGTCACACTGGTCGGCGTCGGCCTCGGCCTGCCCAAGGTGGTGCGATGGCTCGGCGTGGCCGAAGCCGGCCGCTCCGAGCATGTCGCCGAGCATGAGGCCGAGATCGCCGCACGGCGCCAGGCGCTCGATGCAGCCCTGAGGTCGCTCGATACACTCGCCGAGGAGAAGGAGCTGTCCGACGAGGTGGTGCACCTGCTGCGCGCCCGGCACGAAATCCGCGCCAGCCAGCTCCCCGAGTCGCTCGACCCGAACCGCGACGACGTCTCTGCCGCCGGCACCACGCTGACGCGTGAGCTGATCACCGCAGAGCGCAGGTTCATCCACGAACTCTTGCGTGAGGGCAAGATCACCGATGAGGCGAGGCGGCGGATCGAACGCGACCTCGATCTGGAGGAAGCGAGTCTGGCGAACCGGGAGTTTCAGAGGGTGCCGCTGTAGGGTGTGCATTTGGTGCTCAATGCAGCCGCGCCTTCGGCTGTCGTCCCGGACAAGCGCAGCGAAGCGGAGTGCAGATCCGGGATCCATAGCCACAAGCAGGAGTTGTGGCACGAAATGTGGTTGCCAGTCTTCGCCAAACTACTCCCTCGGGTTATGGGTCCCCGCCTTCGCGGGGACGACAGCGGGGAGGGATTGCGCAAAAGCAGCGCCGTCATCGCGAAAGCTGCAACTACCGCTTCTCGCAAAACTCCTTCATCGCCGTGGCAACCGCCGCCGCAATCACCTGCTGCCGCGCCGGTGAGTTCATCGCCATTTCCTCGTCGCGGTTGATGATGGAGCCGGCCTCGAGCAGGACCGCGGCGCTTCTCGTGCGTGAGAGCACGATGAGCTGGTCAAAACGATAGACGCCGACATTCTTATCCAGCAGCTCATGACGATAGCGGCCCATCAGCGGCAGGGTGTACTGGTGCGCGTAAGTTAGGTCCTGCGCCTTCAGCTCCCTGCCGAGAAGCCGGGCGAACGCAAGGCTCGCTGCGTATCGCGGGTTCTGCCGCGAGACGAACAGGGAATAGCCGGAGAAGCGGTCGCTGAAATGGCTCTTGGCGCCTTCGAACTCCCACTCCTCCAGGAATTTGTCGGGCACCGCGTCGTGATGAATCGACAGGAAGAGATCGGCCCGCCAGTCGTTGGCGGCGTTGACGCGCTTGAACAGGCTCGGCCTCGCCCTCCCCTCCGTGACCAGCAGACGCGTCGTGGCAAAACCTTCCGACTTCAGTTTCTCCGCGACGAGCCTCGCAAGCCGTAAGTTGAACGCGAACTCGGGATCGTTGCGCGCACTGTCCGCGCCGAGCGCTTGGGCGGTGTGTCCGACGTCCACGACGATGCGAAATCTGGCCGGCTCGCATTTTTCAGGCGCTGGCTTGGGATTGGGCCTGGGCTTCGCGCGCACGATCTTCCGCGCCGGCACGGCATGTCTCGCGTCGACCGGCGCGAGCAACAGCGGAAGAAGCGAAACAACGACCGCTGCAGTGATGGCCCTCACGGACGGCAAGCGCTACACCGGTCGCTCGCCCTTTACCGTCACGCGCGTCCCCGACCGCGTGTGCGGCCAGTAGTCCCACATGGCGCGGTGCTGGGTGCAGCGGTTGTCCCAGAAGGCGATGGCGTTCTCGGTCCAGCGGAAGCGGCATTGGAACAGCGGATTTTCGGCATGCTGATAGAGATAGGCGAGCATTGCGTCGCTTTCGTCGCGGGGAACGCCGTTGATGTAGCGGGTGAAGCCGCGGTTGACGTAGAGCGCCTTCTTGCCCGTGACCGGATGCGTGCGCACCACCGGGTGCTCAGCATGCGGATAGGTTTGCTTGTCGGCAACGCCGTAGTTCGCATAAAGCCCGCGATAGATCGGCTCGCCGTCATGGAGCGCGGTGAGGCCGTCGAGATAGGCCTTCATGCGGTCCGACAGCGCCTCATAGGCCGCATACATGTTGGCGAACAGCGTGTCGCCACCGCGCGGCGGGCACTGCTTGATGTAGAGGATCGATCCCATCGGCGGTTCGAGATCGCAGGACACATCGGAGTGCCAGCCTTCGCCATTGGCGCGTGGCGAGTTCTTGTCGGCATAGATCTTCATCAGCGCCGGGTCTTCGTCCTCATGTGGCGCAGCGGGATGAAAATGCAGTTCGCCGAATTTGCGGCCGAAGGCGAGATGCTGCTGCGGGGTGATATGCTGGTCGCGAAAGAAGATGACGAGGTTTTCGGTCAGCGCTCGATGGATCTCGTCCATCTGGCGGTTGGAGCGAGAATCGTCGGAGACTAACTTGCCGATGTCGACGCCTGAGATTTCCGCGCCGATAACGGGTGTCAGCTTTTCGACGGCGATGGTCTCATACGGTGCGCCGTCCTCAGCCATGTGGCGATAGCGCGGACCTTGCTTGCCGGCGAGCGAGCTCATGGCGGGTTCTCCCGATCGTTTTGACTGGGAGCATGGTAGCGCGCGGCGTTGGAAGCGCAATGCGTGCCGCAAACTCAACTCGCCGTCCCGGACAAGCGTAGCGAAGCGGAGCGCCGATCCGGGACCCATAACCACAGGAAAGAGTTGCAGCGCAAGCTGGTAACCACCAGCCTTCGCCAAACGGCATCCTGTGGTTATGGATCCCGGGCTCGCGCTACGCGCGCCCCGGGACGACAGCGGAGAATGGGCACCAGCGGAGCGAAGCTACTCCGCCGCGGTCTCCGGCACTTTGGCGCCCTGGCCGTAACGCTGGTCGATGTAGTCGATCACCAGCGCCTTGAAGTCGGCGGCGATGCCGGGGCCGCGCAGGGTGCGGAACTTCTTGCCATCGACGAAGACGGGCGCGGCAGGCGCTTCACCGGTACCGGGCAAGGAGATGCCGATATTGGCGTGCTTGGATTCTCCGGGGCCGTTGACGATGCAACCCATGACC